>NZ_SRRZ01000150.1 GCF_013179805.1 Microcoleus asticus IPMA8
TTCTACTTTTTGAGTTTTTGAGCAACAGCTTGCCTGACATTCAAAGGTGGCTACTTTTAGCTGCGCTCATTTTTTAGTCTAAACTACAGTATTTCAAGTTACCATAAATAAAATTGACCGGATTATTAATTTCATGGGCAATTCCTGCAACTAACTGGCCTAAACTTGACATTTTCTCTGCTTGAATTAGGTGTGATTGCGTTTCCTGAAGTTCACTCAAGGCTTGCTTTAAATGTTGTGCTTGAATTTGGGATAAATAGGTCAGTTCTTTCTGAACCTCTAGTGATGCTTGAAGCTCATTTTTCTGCTTAGTTAATTCTTCTGTAAGGCTTTGAACTTCCCGAAGAGCTGTTTGGCTAGTTTGTTGCAAAAACAAAAAATCGGGAGTCAGATCGTGGATTGCAAAGTCTTTCAACTTAACCGCTAATTTCAATAGTAGGCTTGAGTCGGGAGTCCACACCGAGGAGATAAAGAGGATCACGTCATCGTCTTTTAGATAGACCATTTGCCCCTTTAATCGTAGAGAGTTATGTTGGGATTCCAGAATAAATAATGATTTGATTTTTTTCTGAATCGTCAAAAAGTCAAATGCGATCGCTGGCTGATGAATTTGAAAATGTCGATCTATCTGTTCACCTAATAATGGTATTTGATGAGTCCGTTGCAATACATCCCCAACTTGGACAATCTCTAGATTTTGATTAAATCCTATATGAAATGGAAATATATCGCAAAACATCTGGGGATTCAGTGTATAGAGCGGCTTAGTCATGAATCACTTACAGTCTATTCTGATCTGTACTCAATACGAAATGTGTCACGATCAAATCCTTCTTCACGGGATTGAGTTTGTGTGATATCAACTTCTGTCTGGAAGCGATCGCCCAAACCTTTGACTAACCCGACTACCATTGGTGCCAGACCTTCCCGTGTAGAGCGATAATGCAGCTCTATCACATCTTCGGCAACTTCTGTAGATTCAAAAGATGGTGGTCGCAACTTAGGGAATTGCACCCCAATCCGAGTATGTAAATCATCTAGATTTTCGAGAAATTCTGGTAATGTATCTCCAGCCATATCTAGTATTTCTTGATAACCCGCACTAGCAGTATATTTAACCCAGTATTCGCCAAAATCCTGCATAATTTGTGCGCCAGAAAAGCCCAGCACTTCACTAGCAGATTTCACTAGACGATGAGTTAAATCATCAGGATAAGCTTCTAAAATGAGAAATTGCTCGTCTAGGACTTGCGCTTTCTGCTTAATTTTTTCCCAAGTAGCTTCATCAAAATGCTCGCATACCATCTCTTGAATCGCACGATTAATTAAACCATACATTTCAAATTCCTCCACTTATACGGGAATTTATCGTTATAAAATAAAAACAAATGATATAAAGTCAGTTTCTTGACTGTAGAATTTACACCGATCGAAATTTCGTGTATCATATCACAATTTTCTGTACGATAGATAGTTAGTCATCATTTTGTGTCTTTACCTAAATATTTAGTAAAGTTAAATATTTCCACTTAAATATAAAATTGTTGTAGGCTGGGTAGATCCGCCAGAGTTATTTTTGAGGATTTGTTGGGTTGAGCGAGCTCTTACCTCTTTTTTGCCGCAATCACAATAAATTCCTATTAGGGATTGAAACACTGAGGCTGTCGTCTCTCAGGGTTCGACACTGTACGGTCTTACCAACCAGATATCCCAAAATAGGATAAGGTATTAGTTACTGA
Source organism: Microcoleus asticus IPMA8 (assembly GCF_013179805.1). Classification (GTDB taxonomy): domain Bacteria; phylum Cyanobacteriota; class Cyanobacteriia; order Cyanobacteriales; family Microcoleaceae; genus Microcoleus; species Microcoleus asticus. The sequence continues at coordinate 1,740 of NZ_SRRZ01000150.1, forward strand.
ATTTTTAGAACCACGTAAATCAACAAATGAGTCGATGTAACCCTGAAGCGAATTCTCCCAGCATCTTAAAAAGCAAGGCGACTAGCACTGTTGGTCGTGGAAAAAAAGCTAATCTCAATACCAACTTGAATTTTTCTGCATGGAGTGACGAATACGTTACTTGATATCTCGGCGGTAGTCTCCAGCAATACGGCAATTGGGAGCAACCTACTGTCATCGTTTCAGATGGAGCTTACGGTATTCTTGGGTTTGAAGGAGACACGTCTGTTGCAAATTTGCTGTTCTTTGAGTTGTATCTTCCGGCTCTAAAACAAGATAATCCGGCGGATTGTGATAGTGGGTATCTCTCGCTACAGCTACCGATAAACCAGAGACAACGCACACATCAAGAATGCGAGGCTTGCCATAGATGATTTTATCGGGTAGCCATGCCAGGATAGCAACGTGAGTCCGATCGAACCTAAACTGATTCTGACTATCCTTGAAACGTACTGTTATCTCTGTTGCTAATGGGAACCAGGCTTGAATTTCTAATCCTGGCGTTGGTTGAACTATACCCGCAAAAATAGTATCTGGAAATCCCGGATATTGCCTCTGCCACGTGCCAAATTCAGCAAACTCATTTTGTTGATTCAAGAATTCAACTGTGTTAAATTCGATTAAATTTCCCACTAACGGTGAAAGTTTGGAGATTACTTTAGAGAGGTTCACCGCTGCATTTACGGTGACAGGTTTAGATACATCTAAAACGTCGAAAGTGTTACCCGATAAGCGATCTAGATATTGGGATGCAAGTCTGATTGCATCTTGCGTATTCATATCTCGCTCTCACAAGATGCTTCAGATATTTTTTGTGAAATTTTCCTAATAATATCGCAAGGATCTACACCAATTACATGAGCAACTAACAGAAACTCAATTACATCTAAACGTCGTTCACCGTTTTCATATTTGGCTACGAAAGACTGGGGCTTTTTAAGAGATTTAGCAACAGACTCCTGAGTTAGTTGCGCTTCTTTACGAGCCGCAATCATACAGCAACGGAAGGTTTCATATTCATAGCTAAAAACAGATTTCATTATACTTTGGGTTTAGCACTGCATCTCCCCTAGATATAATAAACCTGTTTTTTGATTATCCCAAAATTAGGATATTTAAATCTGTTAAAAATCCATAGTAATGACAATTGCAAAAAATTAATCGCAATTCTGAGAGTGGCAGCTATCTTTACTTGCGGCCCTCAGTGCTACCATAATTTTTTTTGTCATCCTTGGGTTTAGCAACACCATCAGGTTGTTTCTTTGGCTTTTTGATTTCTTTGTTGCTTTTTCTTTCTTTGGACATGATCGTTCCTCAATTTTGACTCAGCATAACATAGATTGACACATCTGCCTAACTGCCAGTAGAGGGGGCGATCGTATACAGATATTACTCGCTGTTAGTTTTGTACAATCTGCTGTATATTATCCCCTAGGTTTTGAGCGAATAGCCTCTATCGTTAGGTCGATCGATAAATCCCTCAGAAGTAGAATGTCTGAAAATTACTTTTAACCCCGATCGACTAAAGGAAATCTTGAAAAGCGCGATCGTAGAATAGCAGCGACACAATAGAGAATAATTCTCGCTTATTAAGCTGTTCCATATCTAATTTTAATGAAAGATGACAGTAGATAAAATATGGAGCTACGACTAGACCAGCCTTCGCCCCACCTGGCGCGAACACAACGAACAAATTTGCAGTCTTAGTTCAAAAAAGCTGTTCGCCACAGTTGACAATAAGGAGATTAATTAATTATAAATAATGAAAAAAAGTGTCAATAAATTAGTAATTTTTTAGGTGGTAGCCATAACACATAAGCATATTGGTGTGTAGAGGGATAGTCCGAGCATATATAATCAATGCACGACAGAAGTGAAAAAGGTAATTATACAAAAGTTACCCATGAATATATAGAGTTGTTAATGCAAGACTTCTGATAGCTTTTGAGTGCCAACCTTAGAATAAGGGTTTCAGGGCGATCGTATAAACGCAAGCAACGCTTACCGAGGCATAAAAGCTTTCAACGGAAAATCAAGGGTTTCAGACTACGGCATAAAAACTTTCTGGACTATTGAAAAAGAACAAAGTATACTTAAAAATATAAAGTTAATTTTCAGCTTTCTTTAAAGTGCGATCGCATCCGTTCCGTGTGATATAAAATACTTATAAAAAGTGAGTATTTATAGATAAATTTCCCCTATTAGGAATCTGACAACAATGGAAGTAACCGAGCTGCTCAAAGAGTACGAAAATGGAAACAGAGACTTTGCTGGCGCAAACCTCAGCGGAGCGAACCTCAGCGGAGCCATCTTGGTCGGGATAAATCTTTCGAGGGCTAACCTGTCGGGAGCTAACCTGAGTCGGGCGCATCTGAGCAAAGCAGAACTCAACGACGCAAACCTTTACAGAGCAAATCTGAGTTTTGCCAAAATGGGCCAAGTCAGACTAGCGGACGCAGAGCTAACGAAAGCCAATCTCAGCGGAGCTTTCCTCGTCAAAGCGAAACTGCCCAGGACAAAGTTGAGTGGCGCCCAACTCATAGGTAGCAACCTGCGGAGTGCCATCCTCTGGAACGCCAATTTGTGTACAGCCGACCTGCAATTCATCAACCTGCGGGGCGCGAATCTCACGGGAGCAAACCTCAACTGGGCAAACTGCGGGGGGGCAAAACTTAGCGGTGCAAGGCTTTTTGGCGCTCAACTAACAGGCATCTATCTCAGGAAAGCTTACATCAACGGCATCGACCTGAGCAGGACGGATCTCAATGGCGTCAACCTGAGCGAAGCCAAACTGAACGGGGTAAGCTTGGAAGGCGCGAACTTGTTAGCTGCCAATCTCAGCGGGGCTCAGTTGCGGGGCGTCAAGTTGATGGGAGCAGATTTAACCAGGGCAAATCTGGTGGGAGTTTCTTTGGTGCAGGCAAACCTCGATTGGGCTAGGCTGTGCTATGCAGACTTGAGCGAAGCCGATTTGAGCGGGGCCACATTCATGGGAGCCAACTTTGAGGGTACTCAGTTAGGCGGCTCGACAATGCCCGCATCTGTGAGCCATGATGCCTACTTACCTGCGGGGGGTGGTGTCCCAGCTTAGTCAGCGGCAAAAATCAATTTCGCATCCGAGTCGGCGGCTCTGGCATTGGTTTAACTTTTGATGCAGATATCATTACTTTTGTGAGAGTGCTGCACCGGCAAGAAATTCACCCATATTTGCGAAAGTTTGTAGCATCACAATTGAGCTCACCCAATTAATTTCGCGACTCGCAAAGCAGAGGTAATAGCTCCTTCGTGCAAACCATTCCCCAAATAAGCTCCCGCATGATAAGTGTTGTTCTCGCCATTAGTCTCGATAACTTCATCTCGATATCGAAAAGACTCGACAGTGTACAGCGGCGTGTGATGTTTCTGAATGTGAATAATGTCCTTTTTGGCGATCGACTCCTCCAGTTGAAACGCTAAGCTGTACTCTCGTGGCGAGGAGATGCCGCAAAGCTGATTCAAGCTAGCATTATATCCCCATCCCTTGTCCGTCTCGAAAAAATCAAATTCTGATAAATTGCGGATACCGTAGCGATCGTACATTGATGTATCCGAATGCAGCACAGTCGTTGCATAATTGCCTTTCCACGCCGAAAACCGCTTCGTTTCCGCATCCGTCGGATCGGACAACAGCCTCATCACTTGGTCTGGTGGCATCGCAAAAACCACCTTATCAAATTCCTGACTCTCCCCATTAGAAAGCACAATTTGTACAGCATCAGCACTTCTGAAAGTCTGGGCAATCTCCACATTCAGCCGTATATCGCCCTTAAACCGCTCCAGAATCTTTTCAATGTAAGAATACACCCCGCCTTTAATCCTCACCCAGTTGACCGAGGCATATTCGCGCAGAACAGGCAGCGCTAATTCCGACGGAAAATTGTCGAGCGATTCAAACGGTATCGAGTAGCTGTACATCGTCAGCAACTTCAGCCAATAATTGCGGATGCACGAGCTTTTCAAACTCTGAGAAAGTGGCATATCGTAGAAATCGTGCTGTTTAGCAAACCGCATTTTTAAAATAAATGCAGCCGAACGAGCGTAGATACTATCGAGCCGCAAATACTCGATCAGGCGTTGGATTCCGGTAAAATTTTTCCGGATCGAAACCTTAGACAAAAAGTGATCGCCATCTTTAAGAAACAGCGCGGAACCAATCTGCACGGGTTCTAATTCAACGTCTAGCTCCTGCATAAAAGCCACGAAATTGTAAAACACAGTGGGAAATTCCAGCACCCCATTTTCTAATATTTCATTGCACTCCGATTGATTGGGCGCAACATTTTTGTTGAGCGTCCGAATGTGTCCGCCTAAAATCGGCTGCCTTTCCAAAACAGTGACGTGATGCCCCTGTTTATCGAGCCAGTAGGCTGCTGCCATACCGCTCGCTCCGCCCCCAACAATTGCAATTTTCATAGTTAACTCCTAAATTGATACAAGAAAGAAGACCCTTCGGCTTCGCTCAGGGTAAAAAGAAGGAAGAAGGAAGAAATGATCGTTCCCAGGTAGAACCTGAGAACGCATTTCACTCTTGCTCTCCGTCGTCATTTTTAAAAGGAGGCAGAGCCTCCAGAAATTCATTGCTTAGCTCTGCCAAGAAACGAGATAAACAGGAAAATAACCAACGGCCAATTTTCCTTAGCCTAAAATCGCATCGCCGGATAAACGTTGATAAAGCAGCGCCCCCGTCCAAAATGTCGGCGCAAAGCCTGGATAGCCCGAGGAGGCGTTGCAGAAATAGAAATTGTTGAGGGATGTTTCATGATTTAGTCGATCGACTCCCATGTTGCGGGGCGTCAGGTTGGAACCGTAGGAATTACCGTTAGGACACCAACAGAAGCGCTCGTTAGTCGTCGGACTTCCGGTAATATGAAAGACCATGTGTTTGCGGAAATTCGGAACATAGTCTTTTTCAACAACATCTAAAATCGAGTCCAGAATCTCTTGTTTCTTCTGTCTGTAAGCTTTGCGATCGCTCTCCCAAAGCTGTTTAAAATAGCTGTAATTAGCAACAGTCAAAAATTCGACAATTTGACAATCTTCTGGGCAATCCCGCCGCGCTTCCGTCAGTAAAGTTGGCGTTGTAATTGCAAAGCTCGGACGAGAAAAATCATTGTGGTCATACATTTGAGCAAACGCTTCATTTAGATCCAAATGTTCCGAATGAAACGTATTCCACTTGCCAAATCCATACTCTCGGAGATCGATATCTTTGACAACGCAGTACACCATGTAGTTAGATGCAGAATACTCATAGTTGAGTTTGCGCCGCACAGCTTTAGAGAACAGTTCCTCTCCAATCATCTTGGCCGCTCTTTTCGGGTCAAGGTTGCAAATCACCGTTTCGCCCGTAAATTCATGGGTTTGATGCGTGGTCAAATCCATCGCTTCAACTCCCGTTACTGTTCTGTTTGTCACCCTAAAATTCGTGACTTCATGGTTTAGTAGAACTTTCCCCCCGTTGGATTCAATGACTTTAACTAAAGAATTGATGACATCTTCAAAATGCTGCGTCGGGTAAAATGCACCTTCTTGATAGCCTCTAAACAAGGCAATCCAAGCATAGAAAGAAAGCTGATTTGGGGGCAGCAAAAAGTCCGGCCATTGCAGGGCTAATAGGGTTTGGGCGGCTTGCGGGAGTTGGAACTTGTCGAAAACGTCCTGAAGCGTGCTGTTGAGGTGTTGGACAGCACAGAATACGTCACCGAAATTTTTGAGCAATTCAATTGGTTTGACGGGAGGAGCAAGTTTTCTGAGTCCCTCGCCGGTTTTCTCAACTTCGTTGACGAATTGGCGAATTCTATCGCCCGCTTCGGGAAACAGCGCCGACAATCTGCGGATCAGTTCCTCTGGTTCCGAGGGAATATCCAGCGCATACCCAGGCATTCTCATGTGGTCGTACCCATTCGGATCGTACCGCTCAAACGTGACATCTCGATCGAGACCGAGTTTTTTGAGAACTCGATTGACGGTATGTCCTTCGCCGCAGTCCCAAACGTAGTGGAATTGGGCATTAAACGTGTATTTGTTGGCCATCGTAAAGGTGTGACCAAAACCTCCCGGATGTTCGTGAGCTTCGAGGATGTGCACGGTTTTGCCGGAGTTTGCCATCAAAGCTCCGAAAACCAGTGCTGATAAACCACTGCCGACGATGAGGTAATCTGTTGTCATGGGAAATTTCCTCGATCGATTGAATGGGGCGATCGTTGTCTATTTAAACTAACTATCAATTCTGAGAAAATTCTGAAGTCCAGCAACAATTTTTTGAGGCGCGCTGATTTAAGGATTGTATTAAAGTCTGAGTACGGTTGCTGTTAAGCTTAATCAAGCTGTTGCGGATAGAATTTATAGCTGCGGAGGCGGACTGGAAAGCCCGCCACACAAGGGAAGAAACCGGGTTTATACCTGTGTTGGTAACTCTTAAGGCATAGAGTAGCCTACCTAATTAGGACGATTTTAATTAGAGGCGCGCTCGCTTATTTGTGCGGCACAATCACATCAAAAAAAGCATCCTCCAAATCATAACCAAACATCTGCGACATGGCCATCAACTTCGATTTACTGGGGATTCCCTGCTGATTCAACCAATCAGTCAACACAAAAATTTTGTTCATCAAAAACATTTCCAAAGCTTCAGGATTGTACTGAATACCTTGGGTTCGGTGGAACTGGTGCGGCACCAACATCGCGGCATAGCGCGCCAATTCTCCCGCTTTCCAATCCAGCAAAAAGGGCAGCCAAGGGTAACAAGCATCCAAGCGAATAAACCACAGCCGCACTTCGGGAATTTCCGAAATTTCTCGCGGATCTAACTCTTCGCGGGGATACTCAATTTCAAATTGTAGCTGTTGTTCGTTTTGGGCGATCGCTCCTTCGGCCAGCCACTTTTCAATCGCAGTCCGCACCGGAGACAAATCTAAACTGTTTATGCGATCGGCATCTATCGCTATCATAATACTCATAAAAAGTCAACCTTATAGCATTAAGTTTTATCTATAATACCACCAATTACCAATCACCAATCACCAGTTATATCAAATCTGTTAAATCCCGTAAACTAGAACTGTTGCAGGCCTTGGCAAAATATCTTGAAAGGCATCGGCGTTAATCCCCGTTAATCAGCGGTTTCCCTCTTGCATCAAAGATTTATGCAATCTTTTCTACTACTCGTTGCCGAAGCATTACCCATTTTTCCCAAACTTGCTATCTTGCAAAGAATTACCAATCCCCTGGATAATTCCCCGCCCGATTAAACCAATTCCCCGCCCTATAACCTGAGTCAAAACGTAAACAACCCCAGCACCCAACAGTGAAATAACCGCGCGAACTCTAGGTGCGATCGCATCCCTGGTTTCCAGCAGCAAAGTCAAGGCTAACTGCCACCCAGAAAGCTGTGCTAACTCCAGATTTCGCGGAGCGTAAATAGAAATTCTATTAATTCCAGAATCGCCCAAAACAAACAGCCAAAACCTGCTTTCAAAAATAGCTTTCGGCTCCACAAAATAGCTATCCCAGCGATATCTCCACGACAAATTATTGCGAAACCGCTCAATTTCTCGTGTCGAAATCAAGTTACCATCGTAAAATATTTGCTTGATTTCCTCAATATTCGCCAAATTATTTAGCAGAGGCTGTACCACTCCGCTAGCAACTTGAATTGCCAAATTTTCCAACAAAGCTTCAGCTCGCTGCATCGCTTCCGGGCTGCCAGCAACACAAGAAGCATTGTCAACTGTTAGAGGAATTTCAAATAGCAAATGTGCAAACAAATCAACTGTCATCGGTATTTTGTCAAGGATTTCGGCTGCAACTACATCAGCATCTGCCAGCAGCACCGGCACAACTTCTACGCCGCTGCCTGCCAAGATATCAGCAGCGTTTCCCCCTTGAGTTTCTGCCAGTTTCAAGCTGGTTTGACTGCCATCAAAAACCCCATTTTCTCCCGTTTGCAGTGTATAGTATCTGCCAAAAAAATCTATAATTGTCGCCTCCCACAAATCCCGTAAGATAGCAGGCATTTTTTGCGACAATTGAGTTTGCTGCACTTGCGAAAAGCGCAATTCTTCCAGCAAGTCTTCTAACTTCCGCAGGATGGAACTCATCAATTCGCGCTTTTTGGTCGATCGCAAAATATCTATTTCCAAAGGCAAGCCAGTCAAATTCACCAAATCAAACTGCAATTTAGCTGCCGCCGAGTCAAACAAGCTAGCTTGCCAATTAGTTGCAACCGCCAAAGCTTCAGCCGAAACTTGGGAATTCGCTACTTGCAATTGAGAACTATTTAACAAATTCTCCCGTCTTCCTTCTCCCGTCTTCCTTCTCCCGTCTTCCTCTTCATTCTTTCCTCCAACCTCTTCCCTTAAGCCACCTCCGTTAAATCCGTTGCCGAACTTCCTCCTTCCCTCTGCCTTCTCCCCTTTTCCTTCAAATAATAACTGACTGACAATCCAACGAGCGGCCAGCAATTCTCTGCGACGCCCGCTGAGTACAACCCCATCTAAAATAGAGGGCAAATCAGTCGGATCTGCGGCTCTAACCTCTTGCAAATCAGCTTTGACAACCGCCAAAGCTGCATCTATTTCCCGCAGTCCAGACAGACAAAAATAAGCCAGCATTTTTTTGTGTACTGGCGTATCAACTGTCGGCTCATCTGCATTTTTATCGGCAATTGCTGCCGAGTTTTCTAGTGTTTGAACAACCGCTGCATTTAGTTCTATTTCCGGGTTAGTTGCCGCATCCGTCGCCCAATAAGTGCGACCCGATGCCACCGCGCGAATAGCTTCCATTGTCAGGGAAATATCTCTACCTTTAGGACAATACCCATTCGCGCCGGCAGCTTGTACCTCCGCCAACTGCTCCGGTGTCAGCGGCCCGCCTAGCAGCAACAGTGGCAGGTTGGGGTACAAATTTTTGAGTTCGCGACAAAATGCCAGCGCCTCTGTTTGACCCGATCGCCAATTTAAAGTCTCAACAGCCAAAATGGTCAAATCAGCAGGCTTCTTGGCTGTTCCAGAGTCGATCGAGCGAGCTTCTAGAATCCCCAAAGCCTCGGTTTCCGTTGAAACCTCTGCGACAACTTCCAAGTCTGGATACTGCTCGCAAGCAACTCGCAGCCCCAGCCGGAAAATGGGGTCGCCATCGATCGACAGCAGTTGGAAATTACTCACTCGATTTTACATTTGAGATTTTAGAGTTCGATCGCGCCAAAACCCAATTACTCGGGGATCAAATTACCATCCGGAGGCCCAGCCGATTCAGGAATCGAGGGCGGCGCGGGTTCCGGTGCCGGAGCCGGAGGAGCAGGTTCCGGAGCCGGAGCCGGGGCCTCTTCTCTCGCGGGCGGATAGTAAGGTTCCGGCTCCCTCGCGGGCGGATAGTAAGGTTCCGGTTCCGGCTCCCTCGCGGGCGGATAGTAAGGTTCCGGTTCCCTTGCGGGCGGATAGTAAGGTTCTGGCTCGGGAGCCGGGGCCTCTTGGCTCGCGGGCGGATAGTAAGGCTCGGGAGCCGGAGCCTGCTCCGCAGGAGGCGCGTACTCCTCTTGTCGGGGAGCCGGCGCGTACTCCTCCTGTTGCGGAGCCGGCGCGTACTCCTGTTGCGGAGCCGGCGCGTAATCGCGAGCGGGTTCCGGCGGCGGTGCACTGTTGGCTCTAAGTTCAGCACTCCAGCGCCCGATCGCACCTGCAGCCTCTGAATACAGCGCCCTACCGTAACCGATTTGGGAAGCCGTATCGATCGCCGCTCCTAGACTGCCTTGAGACGCCAATTCCGAAGCTCGATCCAGAATCGGTCGGTCTTGAGCAACTTGCAGTTCGCTCACCCACTGATAGACATTATCCTGAGCTTTGGCGTACAAAGTCCTACCGCTCTTAATTGCCGAAGCTTTTTCAATAGCAGCGCTAAGTTTTCCTTGCTTTGCCAGGGCGATCGCTTCATCCAAAAAAGGCTGATCTTGAATAACTTCTATGCGTTTGGTCCACTGAGCCAAAAGAGTTTGCGCTTCTATTCTGCGGGGGCGGTTTTGAGCGATCAGAACTACCTGAGCGATGCCGCCCTTGAGTCCTTCAACCGTTTGCGGCTCTGCCAACTGCTTTGCCAGGGTCAGAAAAGATTGGTCTTCGATCCGCTGAATTTCCCGGCGCCAAGTAGCCACCAAAGTTTGAGCGTGAACCCGCCGCGGCTGCTTGAGTCCGATGGTTTGCGCTTGCTCGATCGCGAGTCTAAACGTCCCTATCTGACCGACACTAGCGATCGTACTCGCCACTTGCAGACGCAGCAAATCTTGAAACTGCACCTGCAAATTTTCAATTTGAACTTGAGCTTGCTTGTACAGAGGGCGACCCGGAGCAATTTGGCTAGCAGCCCCCTGCCCTTCCAGCAAGCTAAAAACGTGTTGCGGCAGCGGAGTTGATATCGACTGGTTCCAGGTCACTGCCTGAGCTCTACCCAACTGCATCAAATCTTGAGCTTCCGCAAACAGCGGCGAATCCTGCGGCACCACAGAAGCCGCCTCGATCGCCCCCGGCAGGTCTTTCGCCCCCAACCGCTTAGTAGCCATTGCCAGCAAAGTCCGGCTCCAGCCCTCAATTTCCTTCTCAGCTTTAGCGCGGGCAAAAAGCTGCGAGTCTATTTTGCGAGCCAGGACGATCGCCTCAGCGAACTTTTGCGGAGTTCCGTCCTGCGCCAAATCTCTAGCCTCTTGCAAGCGCTGCCAGCCGTTTCTTTCTAAAGAAATCTGCTGGATCAGCTCGTTGTACCGTTTCTGACTCCAGAAAACATTTTCCAGCTTAAACAGAGCTTGAGCATAATCCCAAGCCTTCCTTAAATCCTCACTTTTCAAAGCTGCTAGGGCTGTATCGTAGAGTTTTTGGCCCTCCTGCCAATTTTTTTCCCAAGCAGTCACAGCCTCCTGTACCTCTGGGTAAGACGGACTGGTTTTCGGAATTTTCGCCACAATCTCCAGAGCGCCTTTCAAATCGCCCAGCTCAATTTTTGCCCTGGCAAATCCCAGAATGGCTTTCGACCATTCTCCTATCAAATGTTGACCCTGGGAGTATAGCGGATGTTCTTTCGGCCAAGCCTGCACCAGCGCCATTGCCGATTCTAGCTGTTCTAGCTTGCCCGACTTAGCTGCTTGCTGAGCGCAGTAAAGTCGCTCTCCATCCGCTGCCAGTGGCGACAGTTGCTGGCAATTGGGCGGCGGCGGCATCGTCAGCAACCACAGAAATGCAGCGGCCCCCGTTACTCCAAATCCCACCAGGAGACTCAGCCAGATAAGTTGCCACTGCCAAAAAGTTCTTTTTCCCTCGGTCGGCTGCGCCGTTACTGAGGAACTCGCATCGCCTGTCGCCTGTGCACTGAACTGTGCCGTCGGTTTGGGGGATGGGTTGTATTGCGGTGGTGTGTGGAATTGGTCAGATTGTCGTCTCGCCATTACTTCAGCCTGTCCTGTAATGCGCACTAGAATGTGACACTCCCACATCAAATCATAGATTGTGATGTCGGCTTCTGACTCCTGTTAAGGAGATCGAGAACTTCCGTTCAAGGTACTGGCAATCTTTCCCTCTACGGCGTTTTATAGTGAGGTTCGTGTCTGGCCCCACTGGTTGCTTCTGAGCATTTTCGGTTCTCGAAGCACGTAAATCATACCAGTTATCAAACAGTTATTCACAGATCCCGCAGCCGTTTAGCAAAAAAAACAGTATAAAGCCCCCGTCAGTCGATCAATTTTAGATTTTAGATTTTAGATTTTAGATTTTAGATTTTACTCCGCAGATAAAGTTGAAGGGGTTTAAGTAAGGTCTAATCATAAATTTGGGTCATAAATTCCTTTTATTAAGACTCAGCGCTTGAAACGGGAACTACACAAAACAAACTTTCGTCCACTCCAAGCGGACTAAAAAATCTAGGGGGTACAAAAGCCCAATTTTTTCTAAACTCTTACGTGTAGGGGGTAGAACGGATTTTTTTTGTTTAGTCGAATTTATTCCCGATCGCCAAGTTTGGCGATCGAGTTTTACTCTTCTCTACTGTGCCAAATTCAGGCGGGAGACGGCAAAAAAACTGATCGAGCGCAGCTAAATACTTAAATCATTTTATACGACCTACAGGTCGAGCCAAAAGATCGGTTTTGCTTCCAACAGCAGCGACTTTATCGGTTACGAAGCCTTTGGCGTATCGCTGACACTCGATGCTTGCGCTGCGGACTCTGCCGTTCGATAACCGTAGAAATCTATCCGGTAGTCTACTATTTTGACACCTGTTTGCTGCTGGATTTGTTCGATCAATTCGATCGGCAGTTCCACATGAACGTCGAGAATCTGAGTCGTATCCAGACAGTTGACGTGAGAGTGAGAATCGCTGACATTGCCGTACAAGCGTCCCTCCGAGCGTTCTATGCACTCAATAATCCCTTCTCTCGACAAAGCTTCTAGATTTTGATAAACCGAAGTATGCCCGATCGAATGCGCTTGTTGGTTGAGGCGATCGTAAATTTCGCGAGCCGAGAGGTGTTCTTTTGCCTCCCACAAAAGTTCTAGAATAAATCGACGCTGGCGGCTCAAGCGCATTCCCATCGCCTGACAGCGATTTAAAGCATCTTCTAATGAACGAATTGGTTTCACAGCTACCGCCTTATAAAGCCTGCTCGATTTTTAATTCAGGTACAATATTGCACGCCCACATATTTACTAATTCTAACGCAGGGTTACCCAACAGTAGAAGGTAGAGGGCAAAAATTTCGACTGAGTGAATTTTTTCGAGTTGCTGCTCAACTCATGCTGCCAGCACCCACCAGAAAATTATCCGCCTCAAAAATATTGCTTTGACTCTATCTTCTACTGCAACAAGTCCTAGTTTGAGGGTGTTCTGAGGGCGTTAACGAGTAACTTGGCGATTTCCGAGAGTTGCTTTTTGTTGAAGGTTTTGAGCAAAAGCTTGACTACCGCCTTCGGTTCGGCGGGAAGTGCTACTTGCTTGGACGCTGCTGCTGGGGCTGTTGGGGCGCTTTCCTCTGCTGGTTTTGGGCTTGCTGCCAAAAGTAGCAAATTTTTACTCGGAGCGATCGCCTTGACTTTCCCCCCTTGCACCAAATCCCCTGCTTCTTTGAGTTCTTTGATAATCAGCGGAGCTAAGACTTTATAAGAGTTTTTGGGATTAACGATCGCCGCTCTAGCTGTTTTCACTAAATTTTGCCAAGTCTCAATTTTACCTCCCAACTTATAGAGGCGAACGCAAACAGCCGTCAACTCGGAGCGACTAGCAACCGATTCTTTCTGCTTGAACACCTGCAACATTTCTTTAAGCAAAGTCATCACTTCAACAGCAAAATTTGCCGGCACAGCGCCCGCTGTTCGAGCGGCGGGCGCACCAGACCCAGCAGCAACCGCCTGCACTTTGCCCGACGCCAATTTATTGAGGTGAGTTTCGAGTTGAGCAAAAACAGGCATCACCTGCTGGACGAGTTTTTCTCCCTCTTCATTCCTCAAGCCGAAAGGCCCCTCCAGTCGCCCCAGCAAGTCCTTAAGCGTATCAACTCCCTTTAAAAATAGGGATTCTGCCGTTTGGTCAACCTGCTTGACGGGCCCGTCCTTGAGCACCTTAAAACAATCTTCCAAGCGGTGAGCGGTTGTTTTAATACTATCTAAACCGAGCATTGCCGCCCCTCCTTTCACGGAATGGGCGGCTCGAAACATCTCTTGGACGCTTTCGGGGTCTTTCATCGTGGACTTCAAATCCACTAAACCATTTTCTAGAGTATCGAGGTGCTCCTTAGCCTCCTCTATAAACAAACGCATAATTCGGTCTTGCTGATCTGACACGACAGTCCTCCTAACAATCTCAGCACCCTCCAGAAAGCACCCTGTTCGCGGGAGAAAACGCGACTCATGGCTAAAGTCGGAAGCTCCCATGCAAAACATTCTAGCCTGCCTCAGCTAGCAGACTCAAAATATTGGTGTCGGGGCAGTCTTAACTCTAAAACTGGTGCGGTGGAGATTGAGTCTAGAGTTCTGAGGGAGTATCTGGAGCGATTTCAATGCCCATTCCTTCTTTCATCATCTGCTGATCTGTAATCAAATCGCTCAATTCCTTGACTTCGACGCCGATATTTTGGCAAGCCTGTTTCAGTTCCCGCTCGAAGGTGTTGAGGTCGCCTCCGTAGCCGCAAAGCTCAGCGGCTGTGGCGATTCCTTGTTGGGCGTTAGCTTTGGCGCAGTCGATCAATTCAATGCCTTTGAGGGGTTGGGAGGATGCCATAATTTCAAACCGCAATTTATCTTTTCTCCCACTGTACCTAGAACGTTGAGGTCGATCGATCTATCGAAAGGCATGAAAAAGCCTGGCTGTGCTGCGTGCTACCAATTCATACCTATTTTTTGGGAGTTCCTGCGAAGATGGCAGTAGTTGAGATTTTCTAACCCTTACTGTGCGTAAATTACACTAGATTACTGTGAAAAATGTTTCCCAATCTAAAATTCACTGGGTTTGGAGCGTCCGGCACCGCGTGTTTGTGTCTGTTCTGTTTGCTATGGCAGTTGCTGTGTTGCTGCCGCCTGATTATCTCCCCCTGACTCGGACGCTGTGCATTTGGAACGCGGGCGCGGTCAGTTTTCTGATTTTGACTTGGATACTGATGCTGCAAGGCACTCCCGAAATGATGCGCCACCACGCTCAGCAGTTGGATGCTGGCCGCTTAACAATCTTAAGTACGATCGTGGCAGCCGCTTTTGCTAGCTTGTTAGCTATCTTCTTTTTGCTGCGCGATACCAAAGGCCTGTCACCGAATTTGCTATTTCTGCACTTGGGGCTTTCTGTCCTCACAATTGTTGGGTCTTGGATGCAGGTACACACTATCTTCACGATGCACTATGCCCGCAGCTACTACAAAAACCGCAGCAAGCAGCACGGCAGCTACTTGCAGGCGGAGGGCTTGGATTTTCCGGGCGACGAGGAACCAGATTACAAAGATTTTTTATATTTCTCCTTTGGTATTGGCATGACTTGCCAAGTTGCAGACGTGCAGATCACTTCTCGTTCCACGAGGTATCTCGTGCTTTTTCACAGCGTGCTGTCGTTCTTTTTTAACACCGCTATTCTGGCTATGAGCGTCAATATTATTGCGGGATTGAGTTGACTTTATTCTGTCCCAGCGGTAAATGGAACGGGTAGTAGCCTAAATTGCCGATGGCATCGGCGATCGGCTACATATTCCAGAGTTAGATTAAAGAACCCACATTCCGCACCCCCAACTGGCACATACATTGCTTGAGGGAGTAAAAGTGAATCATCCGAGATAATAGTGAGTAAAAACACCCAAAAATCTGTGCAATGATGGTATCACCCAGTTAGGAATATCTAAAAATTGACGTGAGGGCATGAATTAAATATTCTTAAGCCATAAAACGTCAAAAATCAGACCATTAATACCAATTTCCTAAAGTCATGCTACAGATAGAGCATCTAAAATAAATTCCCATCCCGTCAAAGAAGCAATAACTTCCAACGTCAACT
>NZ_SRRZ01000151.1 GCF_013179805.1 Microcoleus asticus IPMA8
TTACTTAAATGGAATGATTGGTGTCAATCTCAAAGCAGCAGCTTAAATTATCATCAGTATTTATACTGAGCGCATAACTGTTATGCTCCCAGTAGCCCTGGCATTAACAACATCTAGCAATTCAGTGGTGGACGCAAAAAGTGGTTTGACGCTCTACTTATATCGGTCAGGTGTTCTTCTGCCGTGCACCATAAATATAGAGGTTCTGCATCCAGACAGAATTGCTGCTGAGACACTGCACTCGCCGCGAATAATTAGGCTAACTTACTTTGGTTGAAAATTGTGGTAAGGTGCACCGAAGAGCACCCTACGTTATCACAATCAATCTGGCAATCAGGATAATTGAGAAGGGTGCCTGATGTGAAAAAGGTCGATCGGCTCAATCAGGAAGACAAACATCAGGAGGACACAAACCCGTGAAATCCAAAGTTGTGACTTCCAGCGTATCCAACTCAACTCGCCGAATCACATGATTGTTCGTATCAGCAACAAACAAGTGAGGCCCGATCGCGCTCAACCCTGAAGGTTCAAAAAATCGAGCTTTGAGACCTTTAGCATCAACCAAACCTGCTTTACCATCTCCAATCATTGTTCTGCACGTACCGCCCCGGTGGTCTATCCGCTTAATTTTATGATTGTAAGTATCAGCAACCCAGAGGTAATTTTGAGCGTATTCAACACCCAAACAGTGCTGCAACCTGACCTCATCGGCGCGACCATCTTTATCCCCAAAACCAAACAATTCACCGCTACCGCAAACAGTACGCACCTTCGGGTCTTCATCAATACCCACAGCGCGAATCGAACTAATTTCGCTGTCGGCAACAAACAACTCCGATCGATCCGTAGCGAGGCCGCTGGGCTGAGAAAAAGCAGATTCTGCAAGACTCCCATCAACACAGGATTCTCGGCCAATACCCGCATAAGTGCCGATCGTACCAGTGTCTAATTGCATTTCCCAAATTTGGTGCGAACCCGCCATAGCAATAAAAAGTCTATTTCCAACTCTTTCTAAATCCCAAGGCGAGTTCAATTTGGTTTCTAAACCCTTGCCGCTGCCCGGTGCAATTTCGTGACTTTGTTCGCCGGTACCAGCAACAGTTTTCACTCGTTGAGTCGTAAAATCAATTTTTCTGAGAGCATGATTTTCCGTATCAGCAACATAAAGAATTTGACTTTCTGCATCAAAAGCCATACCTTGAGGTGCAAAAAACTCCGCCTCTTCAAAGCCCCCATCAGTTAAACCCGGTTTGCCGGTACCGATGACGTGCAGCACATCACCTTCGGTAGTGCTCACAACAATTCGGTTATGTCCAGAATCCGCAATAAACAAGCAAGAACCGACCAAGTTTTGTTGAACCGAGTTAGCAGGCCCGGGCAATACAGTTTCATCTACAAATTCATTATCCTCAGTCATTTCGCCCAAAAGAGCTTCATGTTGGTGAAGGTGTTTTGCCTCCGTTGCAGTGATGGCAAATGCCAGCACTTTACCGGGAAAAGCCAGCGGGGTTGATAGAGGCTTGCGCTGCTTTTCTAAGCTAAAACTGAGTTCTTTAAAGTCGAGCGCATTTTTATCTTTGTATTCAGAAATTAACTTGCCAACTAACTCGTCAAGTGCTTCTCTATTGCCTTCGCCGGAAACAAAGCCAACGACATAACTTTCTGGATCGATCACCATTAAAGTCGGCCAAGCGCGAACCGCGTAGCTTTGCCAAACTTTCATGCCGCTGTCTACGATTACCGGATGTTCGATATCGTAGCGGAGGATAGCTTGGCGGATGTTTTCTACTTCTTTTTCGTTTTCAAATTTGGCCGAGTGAACGCCGATAACCGTAAGGGAATCTTTATATTTTTGTTCGAGGTATTTTAAGTCGGGCAGGACGTGCAAGCAGTTGATGCAGCAGTATGTCCAGAAGTCGAGGAGGACGACGCGCCCTTTTAGAGATTCAATGGATAAAGGTTTTTCGGTGTTCAGCCAGGGGTAGTTTCCGGGGAATTCTGGTGCTCGGACGCGGGGCATGGCATCTCCTGGTAGGGCGTGAATGATTTTTTTACTTCTTTAATTTAGCGGGAACTTTAGCGGCATGGGGTAAAAGCTGGTTAAACGAGGGCTTTTGGAGACAGTCAAGATGGCTGTGCCACAAGAGGAGGAAAGGAAAGATTTTGATAACCAAATACAGGGGTTTTCAACCGCATGAGGTAAAATCACTAAGGTGCATTACCATTAATATCGCCATAGGTGTGTTAGTTGGCCTAGATTTCAGATGAGTTTATAACTAATGACAAAATGATCGAGAACGCTTTATTACATAAAGGTCTTATACATACATCATCCCGACGTGAGGAAATTTGCCAGATTTTCGGTGAATCTTACGACCCCGATCGCTGGAAAGACTGGCGCTGGCAAATGCGGCATCGGTTGTGCAAGCTGGAACACTTTCAAGGTTTGCTAAAGCTCGCTTCCGCCGAACAACGAGGACTTTCGATCGCCCCAGAAAAGTTTGCTGTAGCTGTGACACCGCACTTTGCGTCGCTGCTTGACCCGGGAGATCCCCTTTGCCCGCTGCGGTTGCAGGTGGTGCCAAGGGAGGAAGAACTGACAGTCGATGCCGCAGACATGGCAGATCCGTGTGGCGAAGACCACGACAGCCCAGTACCCGGACTGGTACACCGCTACCCCGATCGGGTGTTACTGCTTGCGCTAGACACTTGCGCTGCTTACTGCCGATACTGCACGCGATCGCGTTTGGTCAGCCAAGGCGAGATGTACCCAGTGACGCGGCGGTTGGATGCGATCGTCGCCTACCTAGAGGAACATACCGAGGTGCGGGACGTGCTAATTTCCGGTGGCGATCCGCTACTAATGTCCGACGAACCTTTAGACAACTTACTTGGGCGGTTGCGTGCTATTCCCCACATAGAGTTTGTGCGTATTGGTTCCCGCGTGCCGAGTTTCTTGCCACAGCGAATTACACCGGAACTGGTTGCAGTGCTTCGCAAGCATCGCGTGTGGCTATCCGTGCACTTTTGTCATGTGCGGGAACTTACCCCGGAAGTGGCGCAAGCTTGCGATCTGCTGGCTGATGGTGGCATTCCTCTAGGCAGTCAGACCGTGCTGCTCAAGGGTGTGAACGACTCCGAAGAAGCGCTGAAGAATCTGTTTCACGGTTTGCTCAAACTGCGCGTGCGACCTTACTATCTCTACCAATGCGATCCAGTTGTCGGTACTGCACATTTGCGGACGAGCGTCCAAACAGGCATCGATTTGATATCTAAACTGCGGGGTCACACTACCGGGTACGCCGTGCCCACCTATGTGATAGATGCTCCTGGTGGTGGCGGCAAAGTACCAATTCAAGCTGAGACTCTACTTGCCTACGAGAACGGCAAAGCCGTTGTGCGTAATTGGGAAGGCAAGACTTACAATTACGTAGATCCAGTAGAGTAAGGCTGAGGTATGGGGCTATTTGTTGGTTTGTGTTACGACCTGAAAGACGACTATCTCAAGAGCGGTTTTAGCGCTACCGAGGTGATGGAATTTGATGATGAAGAAACCATCATTGGTCTGGAAAATGCGCTCTGCGGTTTGGGTCACAAAGTTGAACGGATCGGCAATGGTAGAGAACTTGCTCTAAGGTTGGCAAAGGGCGATCGCTGGGATTTGGTTTTCAACATTGCAGAAGGACTTAAAGGCCGTTCTCGCGAAGCACAAGTTCCAGCGGTTTGCGAATTATTCGCTCAGCCCTACACCTTTTCCGATCCGCTCACCTGCGCCCTAACCCTAGATAAAGCTCTTGCTAAGCGAGTAGTCCGCGACTTCGGTTTGCCTACAGCACCGTTTGAAGTAGTGAGTACGCCCCAAGAGGCAGTGGCAATCTCCCTTCCTTTACCAGTGTTCCTCAAACCTCTCGCTGAGGGAAGTTCTAAAGGCATCACAGGGAGATCCCTGGTTAAAGAACGCCAACAGCTAGTTACGACCTACCAAGCGCTACAAGAAGAATTCACTCAATCAGTGCTGGTGGAAACCTTCCTTCCCGGTCGAGAAATAGCTGTCGGTATTGTTGGCAACGGTAGCACGGCACGGGTAGTAGGCGTGATGGAAATAATTTTTACAGACCAAGCGGAAATTGACGCTTATACTACCCTTAACAAAGACGAGTATCTCGAAAGGGTATCCTATCGTTTGCTAACAGATCCCGAACCCCTCGCAGTACAGGCAAAACAGTTGGCGCTGGAGGTTTACCGCGTACTGGGTTGTCGAGACGCCGCCCGGGTAGAGCTACGCGGCGACGCGAGTGGGGCATTGCAGTTTTTAGAGGTGAACCCATTGTCAGGGATACACCCTATCCGCTCCGACTTGATTATTATGGCGTCTCTTGCGGGTGTGGAATATGCACAATTGCTCGATGAAATAGTTAATTCCGCATGGCAAAGGTACAAAAGTTGAGGCATAGGAAATATTTATTTTTCCTTTTCCCTTGTCCCGACTGCTGCAAATTTAGTTAACCATTAGTTTTTCAGTAGCGTTTCGTTTTGCTAACCTCTACTTTCTCAGCTACCATCTGTTGACCAGTTTCTTCTATCGCCCGATGAAAGTTGTAAGATTCTTCTAGGGCTTTCAAAGAAACACTATCATCCTCAATATCGCAAGTAAATGTCTTGGGCAACTGTACTCCAAGCGCCACCATTCTGATAGCATCGAACAAAAACATAGCCAGCCACAAGATATGATTACTCTCAAACTTAATGGCAGCAAAATCCGCAGGTAAAAATCCTACTACAAGAGCAACTAAGCTAACATTGCGGAGGGTATGCCCTTGAGCCAAACCTAAGAAATACCCATCCAGCATGAAGCTTAGGGAACTGCATACCAGGACGAGTAGCAACCAGGGAACAAAAATATCAATGTTTTCGGTGACTTCAGTGTGGTTGGTTAACAATCCAAAAACGGTATCGGGAAATAGCCAACACGCTCCGGAGAAAGAGAGTGCCACCAACAGCGCTGTTCCCAGAGAAACATAAGCAAGAGGTACTAACTTTTGAGAAGATCCTTTTCCTTTAAAGTTTCCGACCAGAGTTTCTGTGCCGAATCCTAATCCTTCAACCAAATAGATACTCAAATTGCATATCTGTAAGAGCAAGGCATTTTGAGCGTAGATAATCGTCCCCATCTGTGCCCCCTGATAGTTAAATGTTAAGGAGGTAAAGATAAAAATTAAATTGCTGACAAAGATGTTGCCATTCAGGGTCAAGGTAGATTTTATAGCTGAAGGATGCCAAATTTTTTCAGCTACGGCTCGTACCTCTTGCCAGCGAATTTCTTTGCACAAAAAAATCAATCCTACTAATAAGCACAGATATTGGCTTATAGTAGAGGACACTCCAGCCCCCGTACTTTCCCAACCCCACCGGATAATCAAGAGGTAGTCGAGTGCGATTTTGCTAGCATTGCCAACGACAGACAACACCACAACTAAGCCATTTTTTTCCAGTCCTAAAAACCAACCAAATAAGACAAAATTGAGCAAAATGGCAGGTGCTCCCCAAATTTGGGCGTTGAAATAGGCTCTACCTGCTGCTTTAACCTCGGGTGCGACATCTAGGAAGGCAAACCCCAGTTCTCCCAAAGGGTACTGCAATAGTACGATCGCGATACCAAGTACCAGAGCAATTAAACCATTGCGCAGTCCCACCAACAGCACGCCTTCTCGGTCATTTCGTCCTACAGCTTGAGCCGTTACCCCAGTGGTTCCCATCCGTAAGAAGAGAAAAATCTCGTAGAGAAAGGTAAGCAGGTTTCCAGCTAGGGCGACTCCAGCGAGGTGGTGTATTTCTTCAAGATGACCCAAGAAGATGACACTGACTAAATTTGCCAGTGGCACCATAATATTGGAGAGGACGTTGGCGATCGCTAGTCGGAAGTAGCGGGGTACAAAGTCATACTGGCTATTGAGCATCAGGTTCATAGATAAATCCGCTAGCTGCCAAAATCTTCACCAAAGAGCGTCGGCTGTTTACATTACTTTACATGATTTAGTCCTCTATGTGGGAAAAGGGGACAAGGGGATAATGGTGTGCAATTCGTCTAGCCTCAATTGATAGGTACTCCTATCTAGGTACGGTTAGCGTGACTCCGATGAGTCAGTGATAACTGATGACAATTCGCTCGTGAGGCGCAAGCACTGCCCGTAAACCCGGTGGAAAGCATTACGCTGTCATGTTCAAAATCTGCAATCGGAACGAAGTAAAGCTCTCACAGCCCTTAAAAATAAGTAGGTTGCAGGCGTAAGCTGTGAGTGTGAGGGATGGTGGCAAAAGCCAAAGCCGGCGTTGTCATGGCAGAGATATGCTGACAGCACCGGGTGGTGTAAAAGATACAGGAAAGTCGCGGTGCTAGAGTTATGATTGTGACTGTCAAAATTAATGATTTGGCGATCGCGCTGCCTGCGGTGTCCATCACCGGAGTTACCATACAATTACCCCATCTTGCAACTATTTGCTCAGTTGGATGGAGAATAACAGTTGAAACCAGCTTTTTTCTCCTAACAGCAACCGCCGCCGTTATAATGCCAAGTCGAATCAGTAATTAACACCTTGTCGGGCATTAATCCCCCCAATTTCCCAGCAGTTTTATCGCACACCGCCGCCGGAACTCCCCGCTGCAAAACGTGACCTGCCCCGTCATCAAACAGCTCTTCCTTCCCTGTATAAATCGCCGTCTTGCCAGTGAAAATGCAAGCTCCGTCATCCGGTACTGGCACTTTGAAAGACACCGAATCCAGGCTTTCTAACAGCAAATCCGCATCTAATTGATAATTGTATTTGTCCAGCAGCCGGTAAGGACGGCGCGCCCGAACTTCAACTTGCCCAAAACCCACGTCTACAAGGTGTTGAACGTATTCTGCGTATGTCAAAGCGCCCGACAAACACAAGGCCCGCAAGCGTTGGTCTTCTTTCAAATGCTGCGGAATGGGTCGAGTTGCGATCGGATCGCTCATCAACAACCTGCCACCCGGTTTTAACACCCGATAAGTTTCTTTTAATGCTTTAGCTAAATCCGCAGGTTCAAAGATATTAAACAAGCAGTTTTGGGCGACAACATCTACAGAAGCATCCGGCACTGGCAATGCAAAAGCATCGCCTTCACGAATTTCCACAAAACTCGCATCAAACCAATCATTTTCTTGGGCGGCAACTTGCAAGTTTCGTGCAGCCGCTTCTCGCATTGCTGGAACCGGATCGACGGCAATTACTGCTCCCTTTTGTCTAGAAAAATAAGCAAATTGCAGTGCTTCTAAACCGCCGCCGACGCCTACATAAAGCACGACTGGATTGCCGACAAGTTCGGCGGCATGAACTGTTGTACCGCAGCCGTAATTCATTTCTTGCATTTGTTCGGGAATTTTTAATCCTGGCAATTGCAAGGGACTGCTTTGGACGCAGCAAAGTCCGATTTGGGGTGTTTCGGCAACATCGCTGTAGAATTGGGCTGCTGTTTCTAGGTAGGTCATTTTTGGGTTTCCTTTAAGTTTTGACCGCAGATGCAGCACGGGGGGGACGCCCATGCCACGAAGAAGCTCAGAAAGATTTTGTTACGTGGCAAATTCGACTTTTTGTTCGGATTTTGGCTGATTTTCGGGTTCTAAAACTGTTTTTTCCGGAGCAGCTAAGTCGGGGGTTGGCTGGCTAGGAGTTTCAGTGGCAACTGGTGGCGCTGGCGGTACAAGATTGGGAGATTGTTCTGGTATCGTAGGAGCGACTACTTTGGGTACTGGAGCTTTTTTTGTTATTTCTGGCAGAGTTGGGGAATCTGAAGGAGTAGCAGGTTCGACAACTTGACGCAAAAAGTTGCGAAACCGATTGTAGTATCCTTTATATTCCTGTTTTTTTGCTTCGGGAGATGCTGTTGCTGTGGGTTGTATTATTTTAACAGGAACCACAACTGTGGGGGTTTCTAGCTGTGGAGTTGCTGTCGGCTTCGGTTCTATTACTGGAACTGGTTCTACAGCTTTCGATGATTCTAATTCTGGAGTTGCTGTCGGCTTCGTTTCTATTACTGGAACTGGTTCTACAAGTTTTGGCGCTTCGAGTTGCGGGGTTGCTGTCGGTGTCGGTACTATTACTTGAACGGGATCAACTTGCGAATCGACTGTTGTATCTAAGCTGGGTTGGGTAACTGGCGTTTCTTGAACCGCAGGTGAGGGTTCGATAACTGGTATTTTTTCTAATGCAGGTGTCGGTTTCGGTTCGGGGGTTGGCGTTGGTGTGGGCTCGGGGGCTTGGTAGGCGCGATCGACTATACCGCGGGTTTCTGCTACTGTTAGTTCGCCTCGCAGTAATTTTGAAAGAGTGTCTTGACCGAGCGGTTTGTAATTTATCAGTCTGACTGTATTATTAAAGGCGTTTTTGACGATATTTCCCCGTTCGTCAATTAATTCTAGCTGTAGCCAGTTTTTCCCTGGTTTGAATCCTTTAAGATATATAGGTTGCCACTGGTCGATCGCAAAGCTTTCGCCGTTGACTGTGGCTCGAATTTTCCAATCGAGTATTTCATCTTGGGAATTTTCTTGCGCCACTTCGTGCAGGGGGGCATTTGTCAAGTAAAAGTCGAGCAGGATGGGTTCTGCCCCGTAGCTGCCTTGGGGGCTGTTGTACGTTAATAGGGGCAATGTTCGATCGGGATTATTGTCGTCTGTTTTGGTAAAAACGTGAAATGTGGTTTGGGCCGCGGCACCTTCGTTTTTAAAGCTTTCTTCCCAAGGGCGAGCGGCTAACACCTGCAGGGTATGGGTTCCGGGTTCTAAGTCCGAGAGCGTTAAAGGTTGGTTGATATCGTAAACTTGTGCATAAGGTTGGTTATCTAATAAAACTTGCAGATGGGGGCCCAAACCCAAGTTTGGATCTTTGAAAACGGGCAAGCCCTTAACTTGGAACTGAACAGGCACGTTTATATCCTGAAGCACTTCGTCAGGCTTTGGATTCAAAATACTAATTTGAGGCTGGTAGATTTCTAGAGCCTGACGCAGTTGTTGAAGGGCTTCTGGGGGAGAAACCTCTGAGATTCTGTTCATCTGGGCGGTATCTAAGCCGCTCTTGTTCCCTGATTTGGGCAATTCGGGATGGCCCGCGCCACAGCTTGCTAAACCCAAAATTAATACTGCTGCTGCGAACAATGCCAGCAGCCTGCCCGCAACCGTTCTGTGCCAATTGATGCCAATCACGCAACCATACTCCTAGAAGCCTTCTCATAGGGAACTATAGCCCAAAACCGAATTTAGTATTTGGGAATTGCCGATCGGGAATTCGGGAGGCTCGTAGGAACCCGCATTGATGTTGCAGTGGGAACCCATCCTCTCAGACTATTAACTCTCGCAGCCGTTGTCCGAAACATTTCTCTACAAATCAGTATTCCTCAATTACCTTATCTTTTAGTTTTGTAAAGTTAATGGCATTACCCCTTGACTTTTTCGAGGGACTATGGAAATTAAAGGCGTTATTGCATCAAGAATTGAGGCTTTTTTAAGTATTGTTAACAAGGGATTAATACTCCTCTAGCAAGCTTATAATTCATAAAACTCCCTCAAAAGGAGCAGCCGCATCAAACCTAACTCAGGGACACGATCGGCGGCTCATCTGGTGAGAAGAGTTAGCAGTACCCAGCGACATTGTTAGCGACACTGGGAACCTGGCTTCTTCAAAGAAGCAAAATGCTTGGGGAGACGATGCACCTGCGTCTAACTCTGCAAAGAGTGAAATGCAATCTGTGTCGGAGAACCGAGAATCCCCGTACCAAAAGCCCGGGGAATGTCAGATACATTATCAGTTCTCGTTCCTTGTCTTACCGAGAGGAGAGTCTTCATGACCATTAGTCCTCCAGAGCGAGAGGTAAAAGTTAGGGTAGTAGTCGATGAGAATCCGGTTCCCACTTCCTTCGAGAAGTGGTCAAAACCAGGTCATTTCGATCGCACTCTAGCTAAAGGGCCAAAAACCACCACTTGGATTTGGAACCTCCACGCTAACGCTCACGACTTTGACAGTCATACAAGTGACTTAGAAGACGTTTCGCGCAAAATCTTTAGCGCTCACTTCGGCCACTTGGCAGTAATCTTCGTATGGTTGAGCGGCGCATATTTCCACGGCGCTAAGTTTTCCAATTACGAAGCTTGGCTGACAAATCCTACAGCCATCAAGCCCAGCGCTCAAGTGGTCTGGCCGATTTTTGGTCAAGAAATTTTAAATGCAGATGTAGGCGGCGGTTTTCACGGGATTCAGATCACCTCTGGTCTGTTCCAGTGGTGGCACGCCAACGGCATCACTAACTCATACCAGCTATATTGCACTGCGATCGGCGCCTTGGTAATGGCAGCCCTGATGCTATTTGCCGGTTGGTTCCACTATCACGTCCGCGCTCCGAAACTGGAATGGTTCCAGAACGTGGAATCGATGATGAACCACCACTTGGCAGGTTTGTTAGGCTGCGGTTGTTTGGGCTACGCGGGACAGCAAATTCACGTTTCGCTGCCGATCAATGCTTGCATGGACGCGATCGATGCAGGTTCACCGCTGACAGTCGGCGGCAAGCTGATCAAAACAGTTGCTGACATCCCTCTGCCACACGAGTGGATTTTGACACCGGGCTTGATGGCTGACATCTACCCGAGTTTCGCTAAAGGTTTAACCCCCTTCTTCACCCTCAACTGGGGCGCATACTCAGACTTCCTGACCTTCAAAGGCGGTCTGAACCCCACCACAGGCGGGCTGTGGCTGACCGATACAACGCACCACCACTTAGCTTTGGCAGTGCTGTTCATCGTCGCCGGACACTTCTACCGCACGAACTGGGGCATCGGCCACAGCTTCAAAGAAGTTCTGGAAGCTCACAAAGGCCCCTTCACAGGCGAAGGCCACAAGGGGATGTACGAAATCTTCACGCAGTCTTGGCACTGCCAACTGTCGTGGAACTTGGCCTGGATGGGCTCTTTGAGCATCATCGTGGCTCACCACATGTACGCGATGCCTCCGTATCCGTACATCGCGACCGACTACCCGACTCAGTTGTCCATCTTCACCCACCACATGTGGATCGGCGGATTCCTGATTGTTGGAGCAGCAGCTCACGCAGCAATATTCATGGTGCGGGATTACGATCCGGCCCAGCACGTTAATAACTTGCTCGACCGCGTAATCCGCCACAGAGATGCCATCATCTCTCACCTGAACTGGGTTTGCATATTCTTGGGCTTCCACAGCTTCGGTCTGTACGTTCACAACGACACGATGCGGGCTTTCGGTCGTCCTCAAGATTTGTTCTCCGATACCGGGATTCAGTTGCGTCCGATATTTGCCCAGTGGGTGCAAAACATCCACGCCTTGGCTCCGGGCACAACAGCGCCTAATGCTACGGAAATCGTCAGCCACGCTTTTGGCGGCGGTGCAGTAGTAGTCGCCGGCAAAGTAGCGATGATGCCGATCGAGTTGGGTACAGCGGACTTCTTGATCCACCACATCCACGCTTTCACCATTCACGTTACAGTCCTGATCCTCTTGAAGGGCGTGTTGTTCGCACGCAGTTCTCGTTTGGTTCCTGACAAAGGTAACTTGGGCTTCCGGTTCCCTTGCGACGGCCCCGGCCGTGGCGGCACCTGCCAAGTTTCGGGTTGGGATCACGTGTTCCTAGGCTTGTTCTGGATGTACAACTGCATCTCGATCGTGATTTTCCACTTTAGCTGGAAAATGCAGTCGGACGTGTGGGGAACAGTATCGCCAGACGGCACAATTTCTCACATCACCGGCGGCAATTTCGCACAAAGTGCGCTCACGATTAACGGCTGGCTGCGGGACTTCCTCTGGGCGCAAGCTTCTCAGGTAATTCAGTCCTACGGTTCGGCACTGTCGGCCTACGGTCTGATGTTCCTAGCTGGACACTTTGTGTTCGCCTTCAGCTTGATGTTCCTGTTCAGCGGCCGCGGCTACTGGCAAGAACTGATTGAGTCCATTGTTTGGGCTCACAATAAGCTCAAGGTAGCTCCCTCGATTCAGCCTCGCGCTCTGAGCATTATTCAGGGTCGGGCTGTGGGTGTAGCTCACTACCTGTTAGGCGGAATTGTCACTACGTGGGCATTTTTCCTAGCGCGAATCATTTCGGTAGGGTAAACTACCCCTAGGTTTTGGATTCGGGATTTGGGAGGAATCTCAAACCCAGAATCCAAACTCGGAACCGAATCCCTTCAATTTTGTTCAGGATTCAGGATTAATCAAGGCTTATGGCAACGAAATTTCCAAAATTTAGCCAAGACCTTGCCCAAGACCCGACCACACGGCGGATCTGGTACGGGATTGCCACAGCACACGACTTTGAAAGCCACGATGGCATGACCGAAGAAAATCTTTACCAAAAGATTTTTGCTTCTCACTTCGGCCACGTAGCAATCATTTTCTTGTGGACTTCGGGCAGCCTGTTCCACGTAGCATGGCAAGGTAACTTTGAACAGTGGATTAAAGACCCCCTAAACGTCCGCCCGATCGCTCACGCGATTTGGGACCCGCAATTCGGCGCTCCTGCAGTAGAAGCTTTCACTCAAGGGGGCGCTTCTAACCCAGTAGACATCTCTTACTCCGGTGTCTACCATTGGTGGTTCACTCAAGGGATTCGGACTAACGCCGACCTGTATCAAGGAGCTATCTTCTTGCTACTCCTGGCGGCTGTCTTCCTGTTCGCAGGTTGGTTGCATCTCCAGCCCAAGTACCGCCCCAGCTTGTCTTGGTTCAAAAATGCTGAATCTCGCCTCAACCACCACTTGGCTGGTTTGTTCGGTGTCAGCTCTTTGGCTTGGACTGGTCACATGGTTCACGTTGCTATCCCCGAATCTCGCGGACAGCACGTAGGTTGGGACAACTTCCTGTCTACCCCGCCTCATCCGGCCGGTTTGGCTCCGTTCTTCAGTGGTAACTGGGGCGTATACGCCGAGAACCCTGATTCAGCGAGCCATGTCTTCGGTACTGCCGAAGGCGCGGGAACCGCAATTCTGACTTTCTTGGGTGGCTTCCACCCTCAAACAGAATCCCTGTGGCTGACAGACATCGCTCACCACCACTTGGCGATC
Organism: Microcoleus asticus IPMA8; assembly: GCF_013179805.1. Taxonomy (GTDB): domain Bacteria; phylum Cyanobacteriota; class Cyanobacteriia; order Cyanobacteriales; family Microcoleaceae; genus Microcoleus; species Microcoleus asticus. Next base: position 13,104 of record NZ_SRRZ01000151.1, read on the forward strand.
GCAGTTCTGTTTATCGTTGCCGGTCATATGTACCGGACTAACTTCGGTATCGGTCACAGCATCAAAGAAATGTGCGACGCCAAAGACTTCTTTGGTAAGAAAGTTGAAGGCCCCTTCAATATGCCTCACCAAGGCATTTACGAGACCTACAACAACTCGCTGCACTTCCAATTGGGCTGGCACCTCGCCGCTTTGGGCGTCATTACCTCCCTGGTAGCACAGCATATGTACGCGATGCCTCCCTATGCTTTCATAGGTAAGGACTTCACGACTCAGGCTGCGCTTTACACGCACCACCAGTACATTGCTGGATTCATCATGGTCGGCGCTTTCGCCCACGGAGCTATCTTCTTGGTGCGGGACTACGATCCTGAATCAAACAAAGGTAACGTGCTCGATCGAGTGTTGCAGCACAAAGAAGCGATTATCTCTCACTTGAGCTGGGTGTCGCTGTTCTTGGGCTTCCACACTTTGGGACTGTACGTTCACAATGACGTTGTAGTTGCTTTCGGTACTCCTGAAAAGCAAATCTTGATTGAACCAGTGTTCGCACAGTTCATCCAAGCTGCTCACGGAAAAGCTCTGTACGGCATGGACGTGCTGTTGTCTAACCCTGACAGCATTGCTTCTACCGCTTGGCCGAACTACGGCAACGTATGGCTCCCAGGCTGGTTGGACGCGATCAACAGCGGTACTAATTCTCTGTTCTTGGCGATCGGACCTGGCGATTTCTTGGTTCACCACGCGATCGCACTAGGCTTGCACACCACCACCTTGATCTTGGTCAAAGGCGCTCTGGATGCACGCGGTTCTAAGCTGATGCCGGACAAGAAAGACTTCGGTTATTCTTTCCCTTGCGACGGCCCCGGCCGTGGCGGTACTTGCGACATCTCTGCTTGGGACGCGATGTACATGTCTGTCTTCTGGATGCTGAACACCCTAGCTTGGGTAACGTTCTACTGGCACTGGAAGCACCTGGGCATCTGGCAAGGTAACGTGGCTCAGTTCAATGAGTCTTCTACCTACCTGATGGGCTGGTTCCGCGATTACCTCTGGCTGTATTCTTCTCAGTTGATCAACGGTTACAACCCGTACGGTACTAACAACTTGTCTGTCTGGGCTTGGATGTTCTTATTCGGACACCTCGTTTGGGCAACTGGTTTCATGTTCCTGATCTCTTGGAGAGGTTACTGGCAAGAGTTGATCGAGACTTTGGTTTGGGCTCACGAGCGCACTCCTCTGGCTAACTTGGTTCGCTGGAAAGACAAGCCTGTTGCTTTGTCGATCGTCCAAGGTCGTTTGGTTGGCTTAGTTCACTTTACTGTGGGCAACGTCCTCACTTACGCGGCATTTGTAATTGCCTCGACGGCCGGGAAATTCGGGTAACTCTGAACTCTGGTTTCTAGGTAATTAAATTAAATCCCCTGCCTTCTGGCGGGGGATTTTTTGATAGGCGTCAGTTAAAATTGAATGGATTTACAGCCTCTGCCAAATGAGTAAAGTAAAGATTTTCGGTAGCGACATGGCTGTAGGGATCTACCTTGTTGTTTGTGTTACCGTGAGTAAAAATTCTAATTTAATACCCCTAATATAACAATGACAGCTAATCCCAACCGCACCTTCACATTGGATAACAATACACAAGCCTCAAATCCGGGAGGGCTTAATGTAAATTATCTATGTTGGATTCGCTCATTTCCTCAAGAACCAGTTTGTCTTATTTCTTCATTAACCGTAACAATTGGATGCGATCTGTTAGTCAATTGGGCTCTGTGGAGTGGCATATCCGCTCTTTTACATGAACGCATACCGATTTTGCCATTCATTTTGATTACACTTTTTCTGCCGATTAATTCGGCTTTCTGGAAGGTTATATCTCCAATCCTGCAAAAGGCTAGATTTTTAGCTATACATATCCGCGAGCGATGCCTATATGGATGTGTTAATCCTGGAATTGTTATTAACTCAAACCCAACTCTTGTTGCAGTTTTTACCGATCTCAGGACAGGTGAAACCCCACATCAGGCAATTAAAGTTTTGCCTCAGCCACTTAAACGAACTAAGATGGGAATCCCACCAGTTGGTATGAGGTTGGCTACTATCGCTTTGTACGAAGGAAATGTTCAGAAGGGACATTGGGATGACTTCCATCCAATAGTAATTAACTGCGTAACTGACAATCAGACTGATATCGATCGCGTCCTTCAAAGCATCCCCGATTGGGAGTGGCTTGAGCTTGAATTAGGGCTTGGAGAAATACCTAAGCAACCAGGACTATATCCTATAAGCCAGATATAGGCAGTGTCAGTCACCCCTAAAGTTTTTAAACAGGCTATTGAGCACGGTCTAACAAATTGGTGGAAAGACAAGCCAGTTGCTTGGTCAATATTTCTGGCAGAGATTTTGTTTGATATGTTGGTGAAGTGTTGAGAATGAAGAATATTTTTTATGGCGAAGTTAGCGCAAGAAACAATTGCTACAATCTTGAATTTGCAGGCGAGGCTTTTGGCAGGAATTGATGATGCTTCATCAGCAGAATTTGCAATATTTCAGCAATATGGGGAGATAGAAGCGACTGCTACGGTGTTGGAGCAGCTTCAAAATGCTACTGAAAGGTTAAGAAACCCTTACTCTCGCTTTTACACATTGCTGCTGCGGATTTCTGAATCACAGCCAACAGTTTCTTCTGCTATGCTAAATTTACTAGCTCAAACGATTGAGCAAGCACAAGCTGACGCTGATGCCGTCGAGGCCACTATCCGGGAAGCGAAAAGAGATTTTAACCTGCCATGAGTGAAAAACCGAAACTCCCTGAACCAGAAATAATCGAAAAGACTGTGAGAAATCTGCGAGGTGTCTGTCTACGGCTTGACGCTCTGACTCTCAGTTTAGATGAACTAATTGCGATGGTAGAAGCTGATATTCGCAATAGTCCGATTAATGTTTATCGGCGGGAGAATGCGAAGCGGTTGGCTGAGTCTGTCAAGCACGAATAAAAGTGCGATTTTATGAAACCTGTTATCAATAAAGGGCAACTGACAACCTGGAAAGACGATCGGGGGTTTGGCTTCATTAAACCGGATGATGGCAGTAAAGAAGTTTTCTTGCATATCAGTGCGCTGAAGGAAGCAAGTCGCCGCCCAAAAGTCGGAGATATGATTTTGTACGAGCCTGTTGCTGAAACTGACGGGAAAGTACGTGCCACTAGAGCATCAATTCAAGGTGTTGCACCTCGACATCAGCCAAGAAAGCAGAAACCACAGAAACGCGGTTTACTCAAAACAGTTGTTGGTATTGGGATTCTGGCTGTCATTGTGCTTTTTACAATGCAGTTGAGTCGCAGTCATTCTCTCTCTCCAATGATATCGATCGCAAAACCAGGATGTACTATCAAAGGCAACATCTCGATAGATACAGGCAATAAAGTTTATCACCTTCCAGGCATGGAAGATTACGAATCAACAGTTATCGATCTAGCTAGCGGAGAGAGATGGTTTTGCACAGAGTCAGAGGCGATCGCCAATGGTTGGCGTAAAGCACCGAGGTAGCCCCAGCATCCCAACAACCGCGCTGCACCGGAACGTATAGCCGAATGAAGAATGAAGAACTCGATATCGCCCATTTTGTTATGGTGAATTTACTCGATCGCCCTTTTTACTATGCAACTCTACATGGAAAGGAAAAGAAAGAAACTTGAAACTATAGGCAAGCAATATGCTCAAGCAGAGATTGTTGATGTGACATTTAAAGCCGATCAACATTCGCTTAATTTTAGTCCATTTTACCCCCAGGGCGGTATTCCCATACCATTTTCATTTAACACGGTAGGTGCTTCAGTTGCAGGAATTTGACAAGGTTTGAAATTTTTTGAACAAGCTGAGATTGACATCCAGATGATCGACAAAATCTCAATTTGCTTGATTGTCACAAATGTAACGGGAGATTAATAACTTCGATCGAATCTTAGCACTTTGCACCCGATCTTTTAGCTGTGGGGAAAAATGCTTAAGCGCGTCTTGACAAGAGGCAACACAATGTGAAGTCAATCTCTCAAAAAATGCTGACTTATCTAACAATACTCCGGACAGTTTTTAAGCAGCTAAAGTACCATAAGACAAGACTGAAGGAAGGTTAGGGTGATTTAAAATCAAATCCCGGTCTAA
>NZ_SRRZ01000152.1 GCF_013179805.1 Microcoleus asticus IPMA8
CTTCTCCCTCTTGAGTTGTTGAGTAACAGCTTGCCGGATATTTAAAGGCAGCTACTTTTAGATGCGCTCGTTTTTTAGTCTAAACTCCAGTCATTCAGTTTTTCGACCCCGAGTTAACTCAAATCCGGTACCATCGGAATAATAAAATCGAGTCAAAAGTTAGCACTCAACAATCCTATCAAATCCGGTAGCATCGGAATTAATATTACCACAGCTTTCGAGACCGCGAGTGCCTCGTGTCCCTACAATTAATCGCGGTAGGGACACGGCACTGGGGTGTCCTCTATATAATTCCGGTGCAACCGGAAACAATATCAAGTCCTAGATTTTTGATTGTTCCTAACAAGGACTTTAGTCCTGAACTTCTAGAAATTTCCCCCCCAAGGTACAGATGTTAAATCGTAAAAATTAACTTGACGCAGCCGCTCTAATTCCTTGAGCCATTCTTGTTCGGCACAGAATTGTTGGTGATATTCTATAGCCTCTTCGCCACTGCTAGCGGCCTTGGCTTTTTCCCACATATTGAGTGCAATCCGGCGGCGCTTCATGCTGATAATTTGCTCGATACAGGCGAGGGTAGATCTAATTACTAGAGGTGCGCGATAAACGTTTCTTTCTGAGAACTCATTTAAGTGAAATAAATGCGAGATTTGATTGAGTTGATTGGGATATTCAATGAAGCTATCTTGCAATTTAAATATTAACTCTGAAGGCGCTACTTGTAAAGACATTTTGTGCAATATTTCTGCATTCACAATCTGGTGCCACAAAAATCTGTGGTGAGAAAGGCTAAACTGCACGTCTCTAGCTTCTATTGCTTCTCTGACATCTTGGCGGTGTTCGGGACAGTGCAAATAAATCTGCAATAATTGCGCTTCTGCTTCTTCTAAAAGACTGCGGGCTACGGCAGATAAGCTTGATTTTGAGCTTTTGTTTTCGCCGCTTGCACGCTGCTTTTTATATTGTTTGTTCGGCTTCAGTTTGTTTCTTATTAACAGGGGCATTGTCAAAGATTCGTCTTGACTTTGCCGCTTTGCCCAATCGCTGCTTACTTGATTTAGCAAGTTTTCGGCGAGCATTTTGGTCAGTCTATAATCTCCTTTACTGAGAATTTCGGCGCACTTTTGCAGGTAATGTGCTAGCTGATTGTCGTCTGTGATATTGGTTAATAAATTAATAATTTTTTTTGTGACTTGCTGGGAAGTATCGGCTTGCTTCAAATCTTGATTGACGAGCATTTGTTGCAATTGCCAGTCGAGCCACAACGGAGCATTTTCCAGCAAGTCTCGATATTGTTCTGGGGAGTAGGTTTTGAGATATTCGTCAGCATCTTTGCCGTCGGGAATATTGAGTACGCGGAGTTGCACTTCTCCTTGATAAGCGAGTTTTTCTATTTCTCCAATAGCGCGTTCTGCTGCTTGAGTTCCTGCTTTGTCGGCGTCGAAGTTGAGGATAATTTGTTTGGAGTCCGTGTACCGCAATAACTGTCGCACTTGGTTTAAACTTAAGGCGGTGCCGAGGGAGGCGACGGCGTTGGAGATGCCGGCAGCCTGAAGTGCGATCGCATCAAAGTACCCCTCTACAACTACTGCGCGATCGGCTTTGCTAATGGCTGTTTTTGCTGTATCTAAGGCGAATAAAGTTTTGCCTTTGTCGAACAGTTCTGTTTCGGGAGAATTGAGGTATTTCGGCTGTTCGTCGCCGAGAGCTCTGCCGCCGAAACCGATGACTCTACCTTGGGTGTCGCGAATGGGAATCATAATGCGATTGCGGAAGCGATCGTAATAACCGCTGCCGCCATTTTTTCGGGGTACAATTAATCCAGCTTGTTCTACTAATTGCGCCGGATAGTTTTTTTGTTCTACTAAATAACTGTAAAGTGCTTCCCAACCTTGGGGCGCATAACCTAATTGAAATTGTTGAATAGTTTCTTCGCTAAGCTTGCGCTCTGATTTGAGATATGCTAAGGGTTCTTCTCCTTGGGTTTGTCGTAAAGCGTGTTCGTAAAACTTGGCTGTTAGTGCTGAGATTTCATAGAGTTGTTCCCGCAGAGAAATTTGCCGCTGCAATTCTTGTCGGTGTTCTGGTTCGACAGTTTTGACGGGGACTTGATAATTTTTAGCTAATTCTAATACTACTTCGCTGAAAGGGCGTTTCTCCAATTCCATGAGGAACTTAAAAGCATTGCCACCTGCACCGCAGCCGAAACAATAATACATTTGTTTGCCGGGACTGACTGTAAAGCTGGGAGATTTTTCGTCGTGAAAGGGACACAAACCTACGAATTCTTTGCCGCGTTTTCGCAACACGACGCGACCGGAAATGACATCTACTATGTCTGCTCTTTGTTTAACTTCTTCGATTGTTTCTGGATGCAGCCGGGGAACTTGCATAGGGCTATTTTAGGCAAATTGAAAGTATAGCGGAAGGAAGAAGGAAGAAGGAAGAAGGAAGAAGGAAGAAAAGCCAGGGTTTTAGCAAGTGAGAAAGTGTGAATCGTCTTAAAGATTGCTATATGTTTATTTTGAGTGATCGCACTTTAGTAAAGCACATAACTGACTTTCTGGACTTGCGTACAAAAACTCTAGCGTTCCGGGTTTTTATACCAGGGCTGATGACTGTTACCATATTTTTTCGTAAAAAACCCTGTTTTTCCGTAAGGCATAAGTTTATTGTAAGATATTTACACTAACTGTAAGGAGCATCGAAAATAATGCGAATTTTAATGATGGGCGGTACTCGGTTTATCGGGGTTTATCTTACTAAGATTTTAGCAGCACAAGGGCATGAAGTGGTGTTGTTTAACCGCGGCAACAAGCCGGTACCGGTTTCGGGCGTAAAACAGATTCAGGGCGATCGCACAAATGTCGAACAACTAAAAGAAAAGTTATCGACGGTCGAGTTTGACGCTGTTTTTGACAACAACGGTCGCGAACTCAGCGATACAAAGCCTTTAGCTGAAATATTTAAAGGGCGGGTGCAGCACTTTGTTTACATGAGCTCTGCGGGGGTTTATTTGAAGTCGGATCAAATGCCTCATATGGAAGGGGACGCTACCGATCCTAAAAGCCGACATTTGGGTAAATGCGAAACCGAAACTTATTTGGCCGCATCGGGTTTGCCTTGGACTTCTATTCGCCCGACTTACATTTACGGGCCACAAAATTATAACGATTTGGAGGCTTGGTTTTTCGATCGCATTGCGCGCGATCGAGCGATTCCGATTCCCGGTAACGGAATACACTTCACGCAGTTGGGGCACTGTGAGGATTTGGCTAAAGCAATGGCGGCGGTTTTGGGTAACGAAAGGGCAATCGGGCAAATTTACAACGTTTCGGGCGATCGATTTGTCACCTTTGACGGTTTAGCCCGCGCCTGCATTCAAGCGGCAGGCAAATCTCCTGATGCTATTAAGATTGTACACTACGATCCGAAACAATTTGACTTCGGCAAAAAGAAAGCTTTTCCGATGAGATTGCAGCACTTTTTCGCTTCAGTTAATAAAGCTGCCACCGAGCTTAACTGGCAGCCGGAATTTGACTTAGTTTCTGGATTGAAAGATTCTTTTCAGAATGATTATGTAGTTTCGGGGCGGGATAAAGCTGAGATAGATTTTTCAGTCGATGATGAAATTTTGAAATCGGTTCAAAGTTAAGTTAGAGTGGGAGGATCCCAATGCCAGCCACAATCTAGAACCCCACCCTAACCCTCCCCTTATTAAGGGGAGGGAACAAGAAAGAAAGCAAATAGACTGTCACAGTAAAGTTCGCACCGCGCGCCCCTTCCATTAAAACCAAAGATAGCTACTTAGAGGTGATAGCAAAACTCCACAACGACACGTCTGTTGTAATTATTGAAATTCAATTTCTAAATCGGCAGGCATTAGACCAGCTAGCTTTGTACAATACAGCAAAAATTGATGGAACTAAATTAATGATTGAAGAACTGTACAAAGGATTTCAGACGGAAATTTATTTTAGGGAAATTCAAACTCCCCAGTTGCGGTTCGACCAATAAAAAAAATTATAGAGGCCATGTTAGAATTTTAAAATGCGGAAGATGTGACAGCTTGGTTGGAAGCTAATTCTCCAAAAGACTAGGAAATATTAGGTGAATTTCATGCTTGGAATAACACTCGGCAATCGCTACAGTATTATCCGTCACTTGGGAGGCGGCGGATTTGCTCAAACTTATTTAGCTGAAGATAAGCAGCTACCAGGCAATCACCTCTGCGTCGTCAAGCAGCTTAAACCTCAAGCAACAGATCCCGAAACTCTACAGGTAGCTAGACGTTTATTCGATACCGAAGCACAAGTTTTGTACAAATTGGGAAATCACGATCGCATTCCCCGACTTTTTGCTTTTTTTGAAGAGAATCAAGAGTTTTATCTAGTTCAAGAATTTATAGAAGGCCACGATTTAAGCCAAGAAATTATACCCCCCCAAACCCCCCCTTACCAAGGGGGGGCTGGGGCGGGTTCCCTTTACCAAGGGGGGGCTGCGGGAATCATGCACGAAGATGCAGTCATTTGTATATTGCAGGAACTTCTCGAAATTTTAGACTTTGTACACCAGCAAAATGTGATTCACCGCGATGTCAATCCCCGCAATATCCTCCGCAGAGATAGAGACGGAAAATTAGTTTTAATTGACTTCGGCGCAGTCAAAGAAATTACTACTCAAATCAGCAATTCTCAGCCCAAGAATAGCTTGAGTGTCAGCATAGGTACTCCCGGTTATATGCCCAGCGAACAAGCTCACGGCAACCCGAAACTCAGCAGCGATATCTATGCCGCAGGTGCGATCGCAATTCAGTTCCTCACTGGCATAAATCCTCACCAAATGCCCAAAAACCCCGATACAGAGGAAATTATTTGGCAGGACAAAACATCAGTCAGTCCTGAATTTGCGAAGATTTTAGATAAGATGGTAAAGTACGATTTTCGCCAACGTTATTCTAGTGCCGGCGAAACGCTGCAAGCTATTAAAGAATTGAAAAATTCTGTCAGCGGTACAGTTCCTGTATTGCATCCGGTTGCTGCTGCGAAGGGGTCGCTCAAATCCCGAAGAAAACTGTATTTTAAAATATTGTCGATCGCCAGTTTAATTGGCATCAGTATTATAGCATCAATTTATGGTGTAAATACTTTTAATGCGGCAAATGCAACTGACCTGTACAACCGAGGCAATACTCTTTACAATTTAAGCCGATTTGAAGAAGCTCTGGCAGCTTACGAGCGAGCAATAAATCTCAGGCCGGACTACGCGGAAGTGTGGCAGGAAAAAGCCAAAACTTTATATGAATTGAAAAAATATCGAGAATCGCAGTCAGCTTATGATCAAGCCATAGAATTAAAGCCGGAATACTTGGAAGCTTGGACGGGACGCGGTTATGCTTTGGAGAAGTTGCAACAGTCTCAAGAGGCGATCGCATCTTTTGATAACGCTTTGAAAATCCAGCCAGACTATGCCTCCGCGTGGGAAGGCAGAGGCGATACTCTGTTAGATTCGCAGCGGTACGAAGAGGCGATCGCATCCTACGAAAAAGCTGTACAATTTCAGTCCAATTTGTACCATTCTTGGTACAATCTGGGACAAGCTTACCAAAAATTAAAACAGTACGATCGATCCGTAGAATCCTATCAAAAAGCACTTGAAATCAAATTCGATAATTATGAAGCTTGGTACAATTTAGGCAATATATTCCTAGACTTAAACAAAAACCAAGAAGCTTTTGAAGCCTACGAAAAAGCCGTGCGGTTTCAGCCAAACTTTTATCAAGCGTGGTACAGTCAAGGCATTGCTTTGCTAAAAATGCGGAGGCATGAAGCAGCGGTAGAAGCTTACGAAAAAGCTGTCAAATTAAAACCTGATTATTATCAAGCATGGTACAATTTAGGTTGGTCATACCACGAATTACGCAAGTACGAACAAGCAATTGAGTGTTATAACAGAGCCTTAGATTTAAACCCAAAAGATTATCAAACGTGGTACAATAGAGGCAATGCTCAGTCCAATTTAAAGCGGTACGAAGATGCGCTAGTATCTTACAATGAAGCCGTCTATGTCAAGCCTGACTACTCGGAAGCCTGGTACAGCCGCGGCAATGCACTTGTGGCGGTAAAAAGATATGAAGATGCGATCGCCTCCTATGACAAAGCAATTCGCTACAAACCGGATTACGGAGCGGCAATGGAAGCAAAAAAGCGGGCAGAAAGTCAGCTAGGAAGCAGCCCGCTAGAATCCCAACAACAATAATTGTTATTAGTCCCCCTCTGCTAGGACTTTGGGTGTAGTAGTGATTTCACGAACCCAATAATCGTGGGGTAGGTTATCTTTTAGCGAACAGCGGGAGCAATTACGGTAACTCGGCGGCTGTCTACTAACATCGGCCAAAAACCTCGATCGCTCAATGTTTTTACAGCAGCAGTAGCGGCGTTTTGATCCGTTGTATAAGCGACGAATAAAAAGGGACGCTGACCGTAGGAAGCTAAGCCTACTTGCGTGCCTAATGCTTGCCTGACTTGGGCGGCTAATTCCGGTTGGTTGAAGTAATCTACTAACACTGCATAACCAGGGCCGAGGGGTTGGGGATTGAAGGCAAGATTGCCGGTTGAAGGATTGGTTATTGGTTCAGAATCCGGTGCTGGCTGAGGGTTGTAGACTGGCAAATTTTGGGGTAGCGCCGTTGCGGGCGATCGTACTACGTAAGCTTGCAATCCGACAACATCTTCGATGTATTTAACCCAATCGCTGGCGATTTGCGAGTCCCGAAAGCCGCCAACTCGCGTCACCGTGTCGTTGATGTACCGACAAACTGTGTTGTCAGTATTTCCGGGGAAAGAGCGTTTTGCTCTTTCTTGCTGTTCGGGTGTTGGGGTGACAATTAACAGTAGATATTCATCGGACTGGGGCGGTTGGCAGCTCGACTCAGCTTTAACAGAAGTCGATAAAATTGTCAAGGCAAAAAGGGCAATCGAAGTAGCAGAAAATAGGGGTAGAGACAAAATAAATTTGTACAATTGACTTCTAATTTCTGTGAGTTGTTTTGTCGGATTTTGGGCAAGTTTATTCATGCTGTCTGTAGGGATGCAAGGGCATCGGGAATAGTTGGTGATGGTGCTTGAAATTCACCTGTCAGTACATATTCTAATCGCAGTTTCAACCAGGTGATGAAGACGGGATCGGTAGAAATTATAGCGGCGGCTGGCTGAGGGCATTTTGCTTTAACTTCTGCCATTGTGGGTGCTTCTAGGAAAGCGGGCTGTTTGACCAACCAGAAGTCTATTTGTTTTTCTTGTTCGTTGTAGTTGCGAGTTCTTTCTTTAAACACTTCATCTAGGGCTTCTTCTTCTAGCAAAAAGCGTTGGCTGGCTAAAACGTAGTAGTAGGTTTGCATTTTTCTCGGTTGTTAGGGGTTGACGGTTAGCGGTTAATGCCACCTGTATCGGCCAGTTTTGCTGGTCAGGCGCGGGTTTGCCGAGTTGCGGCAGTTCGAGAGTTCTAGACTCTTGTGCCGTTTACTTTACCTTATTTGCTGTCATCTTGGGTAGATGCAGAGCAAGTCGCCTCAGAAAAATCTTTGGTGGTGAGAGTTGGGGGAGTTGTGAGAGTTGCTGGTTTTTTTGGGATTTGGGCGATTATTTTTCCGGCTGGCGATTTTCGGGAAAATTTAGGTGACAATAGGAAATTAGATGGAATTGCAGGTTGAATAATTACCAATTATTGAGGCAATCTGGGGGCTGTTAAACCTGATTGGGAGTGGTTTGCATATGAAAAGTTGTTGGAGTTCGATCGCGATTGCTATTGCTTGGTGTCTGGCTTGGGGCGATCAACGCGAGCCTCGTGATATCAAAGTGTTGCACGAAATGCGACGGGCTTTGAATTCTGGAGAGGAAGTGCCGCAGGATGTGAGGGAAATTGTCGATCGGGTTCGGGAACTTGAAAAACTTGAGTTTCCTGAAACTCTCGAAGAACTAACGGAACTGACAAAAAAATATCCGGTACTGTGGGAATCTAAAATTGGTTTAGTTTACGGCGGTGCAACCAAAATCAAGCATTATGTTTTTGAAGCGGCTAAACTACCGGATATTCGCGGCGCATCAGCCTTATTAGACAGAATTAATTTAGTCGATTTACCTGCTTTTTTTTGTTGCGAAAATGACCCAAGTTATCCTCAGTGTCAAAAAGCTAAAAAATACTGCCAGCAAGTTAAATTGGAATGGTTAGATAAACCAGAAAATTTCCCTGAACTTTCAAAAGCGCTGAGTTCCGAGTTAATTATCTACTCGACAGGCGGGAATATTTTAGCATTTTGTCCGGCAGCTTTTACAGATGATTTGGCGGACGCTATTGAAAAACGCTACACGCACCAGACGTTAACTGCCAATTCCTGTGCAGTTGGAGCTAAATTTAAAGCGCTGGAAATTCAGTTTGGGCTATTACCAGATGAAATTAACGCTCGGACATTCTGGAAAGAAAAATATCTAGAAAATCCAGCTAACCCATTGATCAAAGCTTACTTTGAACAACTGGATACATCTCCAGAGGAAGCTTTTAAGGAACGGAAGACATTTAATGAATTGGCGGGAAAGCTAGCAGCTTTATTCAATCAGCGACGGAATGGAAATGATTTTGCCGATCGCCCCAGCCGTCGCTATCCGCCGATGTTTGAAACGCATCCTTATTTGAGGAGAGATGAGAGCGATCGGCGATCGGCGGTTTTCCAAGCTCAAAGCGATCCTAACAATCAAAATAAAGGGCTTCCGGGCGATCCTTGGTTTTCTGAAGCTTTAGCTCGCAAGCGATTAATCGGGCAAATTGCTAAGAAAGAAATATCGTCATGGGGTGAATTGCCGACTTGGTGGGTAGATTCAAGGCTGGAGTGGGATTTTGCAACTCCGGAAAATTTGAAGTCGGGAGCCGTTGAGAGTTGGGTGAATAAGTTTGAGGGGTTTTTGCACGAAACCCATCAAACCTCTAACGACTATTACGGCAAAAATCGTGCAGCAGAGGTTAAAGAGGCGCGATCGGTTAGAGAAATTGGTGATGCTAGCCTACTCAAAGGTTTTGTTGCTTATATCTACGCTGATGGTAACAATATGGGGGGTTACATTCAGAAAGAAATTAAAAATCCTGAACAGTACCAGCGTTTCAGCCGGGATATTTTTGAGGCAACTGAGAAGTCTGTGTATGTTGCTCTAGCTAAACATCTCAAACCTCACAAGTATAAGCCGGATTCAGACTCTGGCAGAAGGAACAAACAAGAAGTTTGGATTCATCCCTTTGAAATTTTGACTATTGGTGGCGATGATGTGATGTTGATTGTGCCAGCAGATCGAGCATTGGCGATCGCCAAAACGATCGGAGAAGAGTTTGAAAAGCAGCTTCTTGATACCCCAGAAAAACCACAGCGCTACAGTTCCAAAAAAACTTACGCTCCTCAACTGATACACCGATATCGGGGCGATCGAATCCCATCAGGTTCGGGACAATGCAAGCTGAGTATGTCAACCGGTGTTTTGATCGCAGCAGAAAATACACCAATTTTCTATGCCCAAAAACTTACCGAGCAGTTGCTTAAATCAGCTAAAAAACGGGCTAAGGAATTGAAAAAAGATGACTATCTAGGAGGAACTATCGATTTTTTAGTGATGAAATCAGTAACAATGATTTCTTCAAATATCGGTGAATTCCGCACCCAGGGATTAACTAAAAATAGACGGGGACAGCCAACACTTAAGCTGTACGGTGCACCCTATACTCTGTACGAAATTGAGGGACTGCTGAAAACTGCTAAGGCTTTAAAGGATTCTGAATTTCCGCGATCGCAAATCTACCAAATTCGCAGTTTACTAGAACAAGGAAAACATACTGCCATTCTCAACTACCTTTATTTCCAAGTCAGACTCAAGACTAAAGAGCAGAAAAATCTGCTTAAAACCGAGTTCGATCGTGCTTGGTGTCAGCCTAAAAATCCAAATAACAAAGGAAATTTAGCTCCCTGGATGACCTTAAAAGAGGATGGTACAGACGCCGAAAAAATGACTTATGAAACTATCTGGCGCGAACTGGTCGATCTCTATCCTTTTATTGAAGATACAAAAGATAAATCTGGAGCTAAACAGCAAGAACAAACAGAGGTTAATTCATGATTGATTTGAATCATTTACCTCCTAATGGGGTAGAAACAATTTCCTTGACAGCGGTAATTGACACAGCTTTGTGCGTAGGTGCGGGCGGCTCTTCCGGTTCCCTGGCAGATAAACCAATTGTCCGCAATGCCAAAGGACAATTGTTGATTCCAGCTTCTCAACTAAAAGGAAGATTGCGACACGAATGCGAAAAACTAGCAAGAGGATTGGGCTGGCAGATTTTTGAGTCTCCCGGTGCGGAAAAACTTTGTCCTAGTGAAAACCAGGTTGAATCTCAATTTAGAGAAATTTATCAGATTCATGGATACAGAGGTTATCATTGTCTAATATCTCAAATATTTGGCAATCCTATTTTGCCTTCTCGAATTATTGTAGACGATTTGATTTGTGCTATAGAACCCGAAGATTTACCAGAAGTTTTGCGTCCTGGTGTGACAATTAACCGCCGTCGCGGCACAGCGGAGGAGAAAAAACTCTACTTTTTAGAGACTTCTCCTGCTAATACTAAACTAGAGTTTAAGGGTGCAATCTCTCTACTTAAACCAGACTGCCCTGAATACGCTAAACTTTTGATTTTATCTGGGCTGCGTCACATTCATGCTTTAGGTGGGAGCAAGTCGGCCGGACTTGGTTGGTTAACTTGGAAACAACTACCCGAAATAGAAGAAAAAGAGGCTAATTGGTCAAGCTTGCTACCAGGAAAAATGCCATGAAACGAATAGAATTAAAAATTACAGCTTTATCGCCGCTGGCAATTAGCCGACAGAAACCGGGCGGTTCGGTTAGCGAGGTTGAAACCTACATTCCCGGTTCGGTAATTCGGGGTGCGATCGCGGGTCAAATGCTGGAACAGTACGGTCAAAAAAATGCTAATTTGGCAGCAGATGGCAATCACTTTCAATCGCTATTTTTAAGCGAAACTTCGGCAATTTTTCAAAATGCTTATCCGGCGATCGCCAAGATATACAAAGATAAAAAAAATGAGGATGAGGAGGATGAGTTTGAACTTGTTACAGATGAAGTTAGAGTTTTACCGGCTACAGCAGTCAGTTCCAAAGCAGACTCCGGTTTTAAACCCAAGAGTAATGGTGTATTCGACACTCTGATCGATCGCTTTTGTGCAGAAGCATATAACTATCCATTCGACCCCAGCGACCCCAAATCTTTAGAAGATAAAACCGATGCGAGAGTAGAACCCTATGGAGGTTTTTATAGCAAAACTGATGACACAAAAGTTAAATTTAAATATCGCAGCCATTCCGTTAGCACCCGCTTCTTAACAAGAGTTGGTATCAATCGACGCCGCGCCACATCTGAAGATGATATTCTCTACAGTATTGAAGTTTTGAACGAATTATTTGAAAAAAATCCAAAATCAAAGTTGTTGAAAATTTGGGATAATTTTGTCTATCGCAGCTTGATTTTAGTTGAAAATGAGGAAATAGCAAAACTTTTGCAAAGGTTCATTGATAATAACAGCGATCGCTTTCGTCTCGGCGGTTCTGCATCTAGAGGCTTAGGAAAGGTTAAAATTGAAGCAAAAGATGGTAAAATACCAGAAAGCATCGAATCTCGGATTAATAAATTTAACGATCGGCTTAAAAACCGCTGGCAACTTTGGTCAGTTTTTGGCGAACCGAGAGAAAACTTGTTAGAAGGTCGTACTTACTTTACCCTCGACTTGCAATCGGATGCTATCCTAACTGAAAAATGGAGGCGAACTACTGTAATTTCTCCAGATATGTTATGTCAGTTGGCTGGTTTAGAGGAGGAATTTTCAAACCTCGACAGCGAAGAGAAAGATAATTTTCTTAAGCTTCATGTTGCCTACAGCAGTTATGACTATCGATCTGGATGGAATTCTGCGTGGGGATTGATGAAAGATATGGAGTTAATTACCAATAAAGGCAGCGTGTATTTATTCAGCACGAGTAAACTCGATATTTGGTTTGATAAACTAGGACGGTTAGAAGAAAAAGGTGCGGGCGATCGTACTTGCGAAGGCTTCGGTCAAATTCAAATTTGCAACCAGTTTCACCTTGTATTTCGGGAGGAAGCAGTATGAGTATAAGTACAGAACAAAGGATAGAGTTACAAGTACAAAAAGCTATTCGCCAGACAGAAGACGATCTAGTCATTTGGATTCAAGATGCTTTAGAAAATTGCGAATATGGTAAGTCGGGAAAGGAAGAACTAGAGGAATCACAGTTCCGCAACTTAGTCCGCGTTGCTGACACAACAGATAGTGCAGAAGTTATTAAAAACTTTCTCCGATATCAAGTAGGAAGGGATAAAAAATGGGGAAGGGGGGAAGAATCTTTAGCGACAAGGCTGATTCAAGATATTGATGGTAACATCAGAACAACGGCTGAAGAAGTTGCTAAAGATTGTCAAACTAACTTTAAGCCCATTTGGTTAGAACTAATTCGCCGTTATCTAGGCTATGGTTCTCGTTATCTCAAGTATTTAAAAGATGGTAACAAGGTTTAACTGTTCATAAAATATCAAAATCAACTAAAGGGACATACTCAAAAATGTCAGATTGTGTAATGTTAGTTTTAATTGGCGGACGCAGCGCAATTCCAGTAACTGCTGGCGTTCTTCAGTTTCTCAATGAAGTTGATCGGGTAAAGTTCCTGCTGTGTGATGGTAAGGATTATCCAAGTTTTCAAGAAAATGTAGAGAAAGTTCTTAAACAAGAACGAGTAGATTTACTTTTCGATAAAACTACTGATGTGAAAATCGTTAATCCAAACAAATTTGATGATGTGTATACAACACTGGCTGAACTTTGTAAGGATGTCGAGGAGTTGAAGTTGAAGTATGTTAACTTGACAACTGCTCCTCAAACAATGGCCTTCTCGGTTTATAGCTATGTGTTAGAGAAATATCCAGATGCATTAGTCTTTAGCGTCAATACCGATCAGTCTGAAATTACTCCACTGGTTTTCGGAAAACAACCGATCGATTTTAATAAAAAATTAAGCGTAAAAAATTATATTGCTCTGTGTGGACTTAATATAAACCAGCAGAAATCTGGATATGAAGAATCTTTCGAGTCGCTCACACAATACTTTGTAGAGTGTCTGGAAACTTCAACCAAAACTTTGTATCAAATTCGCCGAAATGCTGGAGGTGGAGATAGTATTAAAGCTCCAAGAACTTTCACAATCAAAGAACAGGATTTGACAAAGCTCGCAATTTCAGAAATGCAGGTAGAAACATTTTTTAATAAACTACGAGAAGCTGAGATTATTCAAAAATTTGAAAAATCAAATCGAATAATCAGTTTTCGGGTTGAAACACAAGCTAATTATGCCTTTTTAGCTGGAGATTGGCTAGAGTTTTATGTATACATATCAGCCAAGCAGTGTGGGTTTGACTCTGTCGAAATGGGTATCGAGCTAGATAACTATAGAGGTGAAGTAGATGTATTTGCCCTGAATAATACTAATGCTATTATTTGCGAGTGCAAGACGGGGAAAATTGATTCTAATGATTTTTCAAGACTGAGTTCTAAAGCTGAAAAGCTAGGTGGAAATTACTGTGTGAAGTTGTTGATAACTAGCGAGACTCAAGTTTCTAACGAACATCAAAATCAGGCTATAAATTACAAAGTTAGACTTGTGTCTGGTAATGACTTAAGTAACCTGACTGAAATTTTACGAAAAGAAATGAAAGCTCCTACTTATCCAAGACGCTAATCACAAAATTACGGAGTGACAGGACAAGATTATGTTTGACACATTCAAAAATCGGTTAGAAATCACTGGAACGCTGACAACCGTAACAGCATTACGCATTAGTAAAGGTCGCTCGACCGAACCGATCGGGTCCGATTTACCTGTAATCAAAGATGCTTTGGGGCGACCTTTGATTCCCGGTTCGAGCTTTAAAGGGGCTTTGCGATCGCGCCTCGAAAGCTTCCTCCGAGGAATTGTGGGGAGCGATCGCAAATTAGTCGCCAATCCAGCCATTGAGAATGAATGGTCAATTACCGCTCAGGAAATGAAGCAAATTAAACAAAATTTCCCAGATGACCAAGCTCTAACTGATGAAATTATCAAGCATACAGATTTAGTTTCTCATCTATTTGGTTCTCCTTGGATAGCTAGTAAATTCCAAGTCCGCGACTTAACCGTACAACCCGATGCGTGGTTTGGACAATATCAAGAACGTGATGGCGTAGCCATTGACAGAGACACAGAAACCGCCGCAGATGGCAAACTTTACGACTACCAAGTTGTCCCCGCCCCAACTCCCTTTGATTTTAAAGCAGTAGTTGAAAATGCTCAGGATTGGGAATTGGGTTTATTAATGATTGGTTTGCATCAATTTGAGACAGAACAAATACCTCTCGGAGGAGGGCGCTCGCGCGGCTTAGGTGTAGTTAAACTAGAAATTGATAAGATGCACTGGATTGATGTCGAAGACCATCCCGAATTTTTGTTAAAATACTTAAAAAAGTTAGTCATGGGAGATGAAACAGCTTATGAAGATGCGGCTGATTATAAAGATGAGTGGGTACAAAAGCTGATAGATCGACTGACTCGTAAAGAAACTAAACTATCTGAAACTAAAACTCAGGCACAGTGAGGTAAATATGGCTTTTAGCAATTACAAAACGCTCTGTATAGACTTTTGCTGCTGTCAATTAGGTATTTCAAGAGTGTGAATTGCAGCTAAATGCTTTAGTAGCTGCTTAATTTTTTCAATTTGTTTCAATCTAATTTAACTATGCACAAACGATTTGTCAACCACTGTACAATTGACTTAACTCTCATTCCCGATGGGCCGATTCTAATTAAATCCAGTGAAGAAGGAGCCGATCCAACTAAACCAAATATGGAGTTTGTCGAGACTTACCATGCAGGAGGAAAGTCAATTTATCTCCCGGGAAGCAGTTTAAAAGGTGCTATTCGCGCTCATGCTGAAAGAATTGTCAGAACCCTAGGAAGAGATAGTAATCCTAACGATCCGAAAGTTCTCTGGGCTAACGATCCATTGAATGACAAGTATGATTACTTGAAAGATAAATTATCCAGCGATATTTACAAGTTCTCTTCTTTTACCGAGCGCATTTTCGGCAACACTTCAATTGCTAGCAGAGTTAGAATCCAAGATGCTCACCCAATTGATAAGAAACAGCTCAAAATTCAAGAACGCAATGGAGTCGCGATCGATCGCGTTTTCGGTTCCGTAGCTGTCGGGCCCTTTAACTACCAAGTCTGCACCGCCGGAGAATTTCGCACTAAAATACATCTCAAAAACTTTTCCTTAGCACAATTAGGCTTGATTGGCTTAGTTTTGCGAGACTTAAATGATGGTTGGTTTGGAATCGGTTTTGCCAAATCTCGCGGTTTGGGGACGGTGACAGTCAAATATAACGAAGCCGTAGTTCAATATCCCGGTTGTAAATTAGATGAAGATAATCGCCAAATTCAACAAATAGTCAAATCCGGTCGATGGGAACACGCTTTCTTGCTGGGTGCAGGAGAATTTTTAGAGACTGAAGAAGCCGCAAATTATGGCTTTTCTAAACCCGATCGCGAACAAACCCCTATTGCTGCTGAACCGATGGATTTAGGTTTTGGAGTGCAGCTAAAATGGCAAGGCGACGGTGAGACTGGTGTGCCGAATTTATTTAAATGTGCAGTTCGTGCTTGGAGTAAGCTTTTAACAGGTGCCGCAGCATGACAGGATATGTTGGTTTTAAACAAGTTTCATCATCAGCAGAACTTAAGAATTTGCTAGACAAATTAGCAACTGAGGAAAGTTATTATTTTGTGCGATCGCCCCACGCAGTCAGCGGCATTTGCATGAAATTGCCCGATGAGTTTTTCCCCGGTTTTGAAGGGCAAATGTTTAATGCCGATCGCGAATTGCGCTGGAAAAAGCAGGGAAGTGCATATCAAGCCTTACTCCTGAGTCGAGTTGAAGCCGATTTAGAAGGATTTGAGCCGATCGATAAAGATTGCGAGTGGCAAATTTGCGATCGCACGGCTTACTTTCACCCCCTTGGCGAACCAAAATTCCCTAAAACTTTTGTCTATAAAGGAGAAAATAATGAAAAGATTGTCTCTAACAATATTAGCATAGGTCAGCGATACTTTCAAGAAAAAAGAACTGCTACCGTTCATTTTGTCGCCCTCACAGTCAGGAGTTAACATGACTACAAATCTTCCACCCAAGCCCCGACGTTCTACACCGCCGCCAAGTAGTCCGGTTCCTAATAATAATCCCGCTGAAACGGGAGAACCTAAACCTTATGAATTAATTAGTTTCCCCAAGGAACGACCGCCAAAAAATCCTCCGGCAGGACATCACCAATATTTGGGCGATCGCCTGCACGGAACTTTGTTTCTAACTTTGAAAGTTCAGACTACTTTGCACGTCTCTACAGGCGTAGTTGTCATGGGTAGCGACATAGGCAGTCGCGTGCCTTTAATCAAAACAATGGTTCAAAATATTGACCAAAAGTTATCAATTCAAGGTAGTTCTCTCAAAGGCTGCATCCGGTCAGCATACGAAGCCATTACTAACAGCACTTTAGCAGTAATTACATCAAGATACAGAGATAAAATTCCGCAAGAACGCTTGCCATGTAAAAATCAACAAGAACTCTGTCCGGCCAGTCAAGTATTCGGTGCCTTAGATTGGCAAGGTCTAATTGAATTCAGCGATGCTAAATGCCAAAATACGGGCTTTGCTACGGGATTTATGCCATCTTTATATCGTCCCCGTCCCGATCAAAGACGAGCATATTTTGACGCAAAAGGCAACGTAGCAGGGCGCAAGTTTTACTATAGCAATCCTAAATGATTTTCTATATCTAGAGCAATCCTAAATGATTTTCTTTGTGTAAGTATATTGACGTATTTTGGGGAAATC
>NZ_SRRZ01000153.1 GCF_013179805.1 Microcoleus asticus IPMA8
GAGCGTACAGAGTCGCTAATTTAGGATGATTGCATTTACGTCATACAGCCTAGTTACACAAAGGCTTTAATTGTTTTTGGAGATGTCTATTAGTAATTATTAGGCAAAGACTGCCAAAAAGGCCGGTCTTCTGGCTTCCTCACAGTATTCGTCGCCGACTGCACGTTTCCTTTCAATTCTTGATAATACCTGTCATCCAGAAAACTAACGCTGACGCCAGCAGGAAGCAGCAGTTGGCGCAATCTTTCCTGAGTGTAATCTACACCCTCAATCATTGGCCCGCGCGGATTTGAAACTAACAACTTGCCGTTAACTGGCACCGAATTCACCATATTTGGCCACCAAGCATAACCGCTGTAGCCAAACATCACCGGAACTTGAATAATTTGGTCGTCTCCGAGTAAAAACTCTCTTTTCAACTTCTCTATAATCGGATTAAGTTTCTGATTTTGCAAATAGAGATTGTGTTGAATTAAAGCACGGTTTTTCAAGGCGGCGCTGACAGTTGTTTGAGTGCTCAAACCGCGATTGACAGTCACATCGCCGTAACCTCTTCCCTGCAACTCTTCCAACAGCTTAACTCCTGCTTCGGGACTGGCGATCGCCATTACATATTGTCCGGGAGTTTGAGTGGGAATAAAATTGATAATTTCATCGACTTGGCGAGTCAGAAGCCAAGAAGTATCAATATCCACTGGCGGCCCTTGAATTCTCTGAGCTTGAATAAAATCAAGTACCTCTGGATTAAAACTAGAATTTCCCGAATTCCCGTAATAAACTCGACCCATTGGGTGTCCGGGAATCGGCGGTGTCACCTGCAAATTGCCATATCCGTCAGACCACTGACTTACAGGGTCTAAAGAACGAGGATTGCCAATTTTAAATTCTTTCACATCCCGGTTTTGAGTTGATTTAAGAGGCGGGTTTTTCTCTGGCTCGCTATTGCTTTTTAGGGCGACATTAAACAGGCGTAGATCCGATTTTTCGGGCAATTGAACGTAGCCGTTTTTCTGGGTATCTTGCATCCAAGTGCGATCGCCCTGGAGAATTTTTACTTTAGCGCCCGTGGGTTCTACTGCTTGTTTTAGTTGCGATATAAATTCGCTGTTGACCGAGCCTCTGTCGCTAACCTGAACTTCGGTTACTGGTGCTGTATTTGGCGGTATCATCCAAGGACTAACGCCCATTTGGATTGTTGTGGAGGCGATTTCTTGACCGTTGTTTTGGGCAGTTGCTTTGAGATTAACAGTGCCGTTCCAATTGCGATCGGCAAATTGTTTTGCTTCCACACCTAAAACAATATTCGTGCTGAAAACTAGAGGTTTAGCACCGGATATATCTACAGGTTGCCAGCCGTCGCCCGTCTTTTGGAAAACGCTGATATGAGGGCTAGCAATGCTGTCAGCCGTGATAAATAACTGAGAGGTTTTGAAGTTTTCAGACAGGTTTAAGTTAACTTGAGAAAGCATTGCTGCACGGCGGGGAGCGCTAACTTTGGTTTGTTTCCAAGTCGGTATCTTGCCGCGATCGTTATTGCGATCGTTAAATAAAATTAGCGCGCCCTTGGACAAAGACCATTGTTCTTTTCCGGCGTCGTCTTGCTCGTTAATTTGGCCATCTCTGTTGGTATCTCCCGCAAAGAAAAAGTTCGGCGGCGATGCAGCCGGCGTAACTGGGGCGGGAGTTGGTGTTGCAGTTGATTCAGGAGTTGGTTGAGAAGTTGCTTGCTGATTTCTCTCTAACTCTTGTCTTTCAAGTTCTTGTCTGGCTAATTCTTGTCTGGCTAACTCTTGTCTTTCAAGTTCTTGTCTGGCTAACTCTTGCCTTTCAAGTTCTTGTCTTTCTAGTTCTTTTCTGGCTAATTCTTGCTTTTCAAGTTCTTGTCTGGCTAACTCTTGCCTTTGGAATTCTTGCTTTTCTAGTTCTTTCCTGGCTAATTCTTGCCTTTGGAATTCTTGCCTTTCAAGTTCTTTCCTGGCTAATTCTTGCCTTTCTAGCTCTTTTCTGGCTAATTCTTGCCTTTGGAATTCTTGCCTTTCAAGTTCTTTTCTAGCCCGGTCTTTTTTCTCTTGCTCTTTTCTCTCTATTTCTCGACGAGCAAATTCTTTTTTCTCTTGCTCTTTGCGGGCTCGCTCTCTTATCTCTTCTTCCTCGGCTCTAACTTTCTCAACAGAACGTGCAACTTGCATTTCATAGGTAGCGACACTGAGGTTTCCTTGGTATTCGATGGTTTTGTCGATCGCCCCATCGGCCAAAAAAGAATCGTGAGGAATGAGTCGCAGCGTATTGATAGCCAACTCCCACAGCCGCTGGGACTGTTCCCAAGTAGCAGAAGAAGGATTAGAAGTGCGTCCTATTAAGACTGCTTGGGCGGCTAATTTAGCAGCATCGTCCCAATTATATTTGGCTCTTTCTTCTATTTGAATCTGATTTTGAACATTTTGGAGTTGCTGCGTCAGAGTTTGGGATTGCTGACGGTGGATTGCTGATTTCCAAAGTTCACCAGGAAACGGGGCGCTGTCGGAAGTTTTGGCAAGGTTATCTAATTTTACTTTAAGGCGATCGCGCAATTTGTAGAGTTCGGAAAAGGATTGCGGAGTTTCGCCGTCTGGCTGTCGCCCAGAGAGTGCGAGTTGGTAGTTTAGGGAAGGTTGAGCCACTGTTGTGGGGACTGCAACCCAAATAATACCGATGACGACACCGAAACCATTGACGATCGCGATCGCAATATATCGAACCCAGCGCATATAGTTTATCCTCAGACACGCCAATAATTTTACCTAATCTTGGGAGCAATGGGGGATTTAATTGTAAGGTTGTTAGGTCGGGAAGGGCGATCGGCTTTTTTTCACTGCGGCGGACGGATTACTCTAATCAATTTACCTGTAAGATTTTCGACAGTAGAAATAGCTTCATTAATGAGTGTAGCTTGTCTTTCTGTATTCAAATCTTCTTTGCAAATAATGATACCATTGTGGTCAGGTTGCAAACGGTGCAGGTGTCTAAAATCATCCCAATTGCGCGTCAAAACGGCTCGATTGTGGCTAATAGCAAAAGCTAACACATCTTCATCAGGAATCCCCAGTCCACCATTTCCAGCTTCCTGCACCGTCAAAACATCGTGACCAAAATTTCGCAGTAATTCCACGATTACCAGTGGAAAATTTTCATCGGCATAAAGACGTGCCATTTATGAATCTTCCTCATTTCTGGCGATTGCTGCTTCAATTTCCTCTGGGTGTGCCTCAGCATAAGCCCAAGCATTCGCCAAATCTGCTGCGCTCAAATGAGGAAAGTCTTGCAAAATCCGCACATCACTTGCACCCAGAATGCGATAATTTACCAGCGACCAAATAGGTATGCGAGTCTTGGCAATTCTAGCATCCCCACCACACACGCCCGGAGTTTTTTCTATTCCTTGCCAAGTATTGCTTAAACTTTGAACTAATAACTGTATTGCCTGAGTTTTTTCACGGGGAGTTAAGGCAAGGAGTTGTTTTTCTAATTCTTTCAGTGTCATTGTTTGCTATCTCAATCATTTTCTCTAATTGTTTGTTCAATTTCCTCTGGGTAAGCATCGGCATAAGCCCACGCATTTACCAAGTCAGCGGCGGTTAGATCGGGAAATGATTCTAGGATGATAGCATCGGAAGCACCTAAACGTCGATCGCACACCAGTGACCAAACTGGTATGCGAGTATTACCGATACAAGCATCGCCTCCGCACACACCAGGAGTTTTTTTAATGCCTAGAGAACCGTTGGTTAAAGTTTGAGTTAGGATGCTGATTAGTTTAGCTTTATCAACCGCATTTAACGTTAAGACTTGAGTTTCTAATTCTTGTATAGTCATAAGTGCGATCGTCCGAATCTATTAGCTATATTATATAGGAATTATATCAATTCCGGTTGTACCGGAATGATAGTATGGAGGACACGGCAATGCCGTTTCCCTACTCCAAAATAATCATCAGCACGACCTGAGAGATTTAACCATCGCCCGATTAATTTTAGGGAAATGACACAGCCGTGTCCTGATTGTGGGTAGTATCAATTCCGATGCCACCGGATTAGATATAATCAAACGATCGAGATCTACAAAGCCAAAACAAAAACCCGGTTTCTCCAAGAAACCGGGTTTAATCATCCGCGTTAATCCGCGTTCATCTGCGGTTAAAAAATCCTACAACTGCTTAACCTCAGAAACCAACTTGGCAACCACATCCTTAGCGCTACCAAACAACATCATCGTCTTATCCTTGTAAAACAACTCATTGTCAACACCCGAAAAACCAGCACTCATCCCGCGCTTGATTACGATCGTATGTTTGGCCTTATCAACCTCCAAAATCGGCATCCCGTAAATCGGGCTCGCCGTATCGTGACGCGCCGCCGGATTCACTACATCGTTAGCCCCGATTACCAAAGCAACATCAGTTTCGTCAAACTGCGGATTGATATCGTCCATATCGTACAACTGCGGATAAGGCACGTTTGCTTCCGCCAACAGCACATTCATGTGCCCCGGCATCCGCCCAGCCACCGGGTGAATCGCGTATTTCACGTCAACACCCATTTTTTCCAAACCGTCGGCTAACTCGCGCACGGCGTGCTGTGCTTGCGCTACAGCCATTCCGTAGCCGGGAATAATTACAACCGATCGCGCATAACCCAACATCATCGCACTTTCTTCGAGATTGATGCTGCGAACAGTTTTGTCGATCGCACCAGCAGCCCCAGCAGCAGCCCCAGCACTACCGCCACCGCTACCAAACGCGCTAAACAGCACACTACCCAAGGATCGATTCATCGCCTTGCACATGATTTGCGTCAAAATAATCCCCGACGCGCCCACCAATGCACCAGCGATAATCAGCATATTGTTCATCAAAATGAACCCAGCCACACTCGCCGCAATCCCCGAATAAGAGTTAAGCAGCGACACCACCACCGGCATATCGCCGCCCCCAATCGGTAGCACAAACATGATTCCCAAAATATTGGAAATCGCCACCAAAGCCAGGAATACCGGCACATTTTCCGGATTCGTCAGCATATAACCGCTGCCGGCTAAAAGTGCGATCGCCAGCATGGCATTAAACGGCTGTTGCAGCGGAAATGTCATGGGCGCACCAGGTAGCAATTCTTGCAGTTTCGCAAACGCCACAAGGCTACCAGTGAAAGTAATTCCGCCGATCAGCACACCCAAAAGGATCGTGATTGTCGCGTCTGGAGTTGGCGATTCCGGGATGCTGAGATAGCGCCAGAATTCGCCCACAGCAACGAGTGCAGAAGCCGCGCCCCCGAAACCGTTAAGCAAACCCACCATCTGCGGCATATCCGTCATCGCCACGGTATTCGCCATAATTGTTCCCAAAATGGAACCGACGATAATTCCGACAGCAATCAATTCGTAGCTGACTACTTGCTTTTCCAGCAACGTACCGACGATCGCAATTAACATCCCGATCGCAGCTAACACATTTCCTTGACGGGCGGTTGCAGGGGAACCCAACTGTTTCAAACCGATAATAAACAAAGATGCGGCAACTAAATAACCTAGTTGAATGCCACTGGGCAGAAAATCGCTCACGCTTTAACCTCTTTTTTCTTGAACATTTGCAGCATTCGATCGGTTACTAAGAAACCGCCGACAACGTTAATTGTGGCCAGGGCGATCGCGATCGTCCCCAAAATCGAAGTAACAGTCACATTCCCTTGACCCGAAATCAGAATTGCACCTAAAACCGCAATTCCAGAAATCGCATTCGATCCCGACATCAAAGGTGTGTGCAGCGTCGGCGGGACTTTATTGATTACTTCAAATCCTACAAACGACGCCAGAGTAAACACCACTAAACCTGCAATCAATCCTTCTGCCATAACAATTGGTAATTGGTAATTGGAAATTGGTAATTTGTCATGGACTGGTTCCCAGCCTCCTGGCTGGGAAAGCATTCATGGGAGGCTCTGCCTCCGGTATAGACTGGAGGCAGAGCCTCCTGGAGTACATTACAATGCAGAGCATTGTAACGATAGACATTATGATTTAGGTTCCCTATAATGACTCCTAACTATTGACTGCTGAAGCCTCAGCCGTCAAAGCATCGCGAACTCGCTGGTTGCTAATCTCACCGTCGCGGGCAACGCAAGCACCAGAAATGATATCGTCTTCAAAATCCAAATTGAGTTCTTTATCTTTCACCATCAACTGAAGTAAAGCCGAGATATTCTTCGAGTAAGTTTCGCTAGCGTGTACCGGCATTGACGAGGGCACATTAATCGGGCCGATGACATTAACGCCGTTCCATTCAACATCTTTCCCCGCTTCAGAACATTCGCAATTGCCGCCTTGTTCGGCCGCGAGGTCAACAATTACCGATCCGGGCTTCATTTGAGAAACCATTTCTCTAGTAACTAAAATAGGTGCTTTTCTGCCGGGAACTTGAGCGGTTGTAATCACTGCATCGGAAGCGCTGACGTGTTGGGTGAGCACTTGGCGGGTGTATTCTTTGGCGGCTTCTGATAATTCTTTAGCGTAACCTCCGGCGGCGACGGTTTCTTCCTTGAGTTCGACATCAAGGAATTTAGCGCCCAAACTTTGCACTTGTTCTTTTGTTTCCGGGCGGATGTCGAAAGCTTCGACTACCGCACCCAAACGGCGCGCCGTGGCGATCGCCTGCAAGCCAGCAACGCCCACGCCCATTACCAAGACTTTGGCGGGGCGAATCGTACCCGCCGCCGTTGTCAGCATTGGGAAATATTTCGGCAAAGCTGCGGCTGCGATCAGTACCGCTTTGTAACCGGCGACGTTAGCCTGAGATGACAGTGCATCCATGCTTTGAGCGCGACTGGTGCGCGGGATCATTTCCATGCTGAATGCTGTTACTTTGCGATCGGCTAAACGCTGCACTAAAGCCGGATCTCCCAGAGGATTCAAAAATCCGATGAAAACGCCTCCTTCCCGGAGTTGATGAACTTCTGATTCTTGCAGCGCCCCGATTTTCACGACGACATCGGCTTCGCCCCACAGCCTAGCGGTATCGGCGACAACCTGAGCTCCCGCTTCTTCGTAAGCAAGATCCGAGAAAAAGGATTTTGCCCCCGCGCCGGCTTCCAGCCAAACTTCGACGCCTTGTTTTACCAATCGGGCCACAGCGTCGGGTACTAAAGCCACCCGGCGTTCGCCTGCTTCTATTTCTTTTGCGATCGCTAATTTCATGAACTCTCCTTATTTAAGCCTTCCCAGGGCGGTTGAAACCGCTCCTACACAGACAAAACCTGCCTCCGCAGGTTTCTTGAATTGCGATTTTTCACCGCCAGATGCCTTGCTTTACATTTGAGCCGCCGTTGCCCTAAACTTCTCTCGTTGATAGTAAAGCCGATCGCCCAAATTCGAGCCGTATCTTTAACTTATCTTATACATTCAAATTCGCTAAATTGTTAAGTTTGCAACCGATTATGATATAATTTCATGTCGCCTAATTTTGTAGTTTGAATGTCAGTTATCAGTATTACGCAAAAAAAATTGACCTCAGCCGCAGTCGATCTCCCTCATCAAATTGCTGAGACATTCGATATATTGTAGGCACGATCGCAAATTTCGGGCGATCGATATTTAAGGTTCACCAAGAGTTTAATTAGAGGAGTTGTTATGCGACGATTATTTTCAGCACTAGCGGTTACAGGTTGCTTGCTGACTGGGTTGCCCGCCATCAGTTTAGCCCAGTCCATGCCAGGATTCACGATTTTCGGCGGCCCCGAGCGCGCCAACCAATTAAACTATCGCTTGGATTACGGCAAAGCGGGGATGAGCGGCGATAGATATCGGCTGCGAATTCCTTCCAAAAAAGTAAGTCTGGCGATCGCCCAACTCAACATATCCTATCCAGACTACTACAAAGGCGAATTCGACCAAAAAGACATTAAAGTGCGCGTCAAAGACAAAACAATCCAATTGCAAGAAGTAATCTGGGACAAAGAAAATCGTTTCATAGAAATTTATCCCGCAGAACCAATTGCTGCCGGCAACAATGTTGAGGTTGTACTCTCCAACGTCAGAAACCCATCTCCGGGCGGAATGTACCATTTCAACGTCCGCATCCGCACCCCTGGGGACGTTCCCTTGCTGCGTTACCTCGGTACTTGGCTGTTGAGCATTGATTAGAAGCAGCGCAATCAGGTTGCGATCGTAAAATGCTCGTTTCCTGGTTTTGGAGAACCGAAAAATAGAACCTCCGGCTCATATAGCAATCCTAAACGATCGGTAAAATGAGTTTAGGGACAATCCCGCCGTGCCATTTGTGTCAACTTAAGATTGAAACCCATAATAAATGTCGCTTGTAGTCGAGTCTATATCTCCCTAAATCCCCCTTAAGAAGGAGGACGAAATATCGCAATCTTATTCCCCCCTTATTAAGAGGGGCTAGGGGTATCTCGCAGTTCGATACAAACAAGAGAAAGAGAGGGTTTTAGTCTTAATTTGACACCAAGGGCGCAGGGAAACTACCCCTAAAAAATATTGACAAATCCCATAGGATTGCTCTAGCCGTACTCTTGCATGAATCTACTAGCAAAAATCAAAACAATAAAACTTCCGCCAGCGCTGCGATCGAGAAATTACCGCCTGTTTTTTGCAGGACAAGGCATCTCCCTGATTGGCAATTGGATGACGCAAGTCGCTACTGTTTGGCTTGTCTACAATTTGAGCGATTCACCTTGGATGCTCGGCGTGGTCGGATTTACAAGTCAAATCCCCACATTAATTTTACTGCCTTTTGCAGGAGTTTTAATCGATCGCTGGAACCGCCACCGAGTCATAATTGCCACTCAAATATTAGCAATGGTTCAATCCTTAGCGCTAGCATTTTTAGCGCTAACAGGAGTCGTGAACATTTGGCAGATTGTGGTACTGAGTTTCTTTCAAGGTGCAATTAATGCCTTTGACGCGCCGGCACGGCAAGCTTTTGTACCCGAACTCGTGGAAAAGAAAGAAGATTTAGCAAATGCGATCGCCATTAATGCTTCGATGTTCAACGCAGCCAGACTAATCGGCCCAGCAATGGCAGGTTTGCTGATAGCGACAGTCGGCGCAAGTTATTGCTTTCTCATTGACGGACTCAGCTACATTGCTGTAATTGCAGGCTTATTAGCGATGCAGATCAAAGCCCGTAAAATTGCAGCAACTAATACCAAACCCTTACAAAGATTAAAAGAAGGATTCGTTTATGCCTTCGGGTTTCCCCCGATTCGAGCAATTTTACTGCTATTATCATTAGTCAGTTTGGCCGGAATGTCGCACACAGTTTTAGTCCCAATTTTTGCCACCAAACTCCTGCACGGCGACGCCCAAACTCTGGGCTTTTTGATGGCTGCTTCGGGAGTCGGAGCCTTTACGGGAGCGATTTATTTGATTTCGCGCAAAAGTATAATTGGCCTCGGCAAGTGGATTGCGATTTCACCGGCAATTATGGGATTCGGACTGATAGGTTTTGGTTTGTCCCGCGTCTTGTGGCTGTCATTAATCATGATGTTGTTCGTTGGCTTTGGTTTCATTATCCAATTTGCAGGAGGAAACACATTTTTGCAAACAATTGTGGAAGACGACAAACGCGGAAGAGTGATGAGCATATACACGATGGCATTTTTTGGAGTGACACCCTTTGGGAATTTAGTTGCCGGGGGATTGGCAAATTATATCGGCGCTCCCTATACAGTCATCATTGGAGGTATAATTTGTATTTTAGGCTCGGTAGTTTTTACCAAACAGTTGCCAGCTTTAAAAAACATAATCCGACCACTGTATCAAAAAATGGGTTTAATTTCGCAGTAGGGATTTAGCGTCAAATCACAAATGCCAACATTAAACAAGATTCCCAAAGCTAATATCTGACTCTATCTCTAGCAATCCTCAACAATTTGTAAACTTCTCTCTTCTCTTTCTCTGCGCCCTCTGGGCCCTCTGCGGTTAAAACATCCAAATTAATTACGCAACCAGAGGTTAAACCAATGGCAAATACAAGTGCAATTCCACAGCATAGCGACGATCGAGTTCCCTTAAAAACCTGGATCGGCGTCATGGGAACAATTCTCGGCGCTTTCATGGCTGTTTTGGACATTCAAATCACCAATGCTTCTCTCAAAGATATTCAAGCGGCTTTAGGCGCAACTTTAGAAGAAGGTTCTTGGATTTCCACCGCTTATCTAGTCGCAGAAATTGTAGTAATTCCGCTGACTGGTTGGCTGTCGCAGGTGTTTTCAGTCCGTCGCTACATCTTGGTAAATGCCGCTTTCTTTGTCTTCTTTTCCATGT
The DNA here is from genome assembly GCF_013179805.1 of Microcoleus asticus IPMA8. Classification (GTDB taxonomy): domain Bacteria; phylum Cyanobacteriota; class Cyanobacteriia; order Cyanobacteriales; family Microcoleaceae; genus Microcoleus; species Microcoleus asticus. The sequence goes on from NZ_SRRZ01000153.1 coordinate 10,312, forward strand.
CCTGCGCTTGGGCGTGGGATTTGAATTCAATGATTGTGTTTCGGGCTTTGCAGGGATTGACGGGCGGCATTTTAATTCCGATGTCTTTTACATTTTTGATGACAAATTTACCGCCCAAAAAACTGCCTGTCGGCATGGCACTGTTTGCACTGACAGCTACTTTTGCACCTTCAATCGGGCCGACATTGGGAGGATGGCTGACTGAGAATTACGGCTGGCAATATGTCTTTTATCTCAATTTAGTTCCGGGGCTGCTGCTGCTAGCTGCTGTGTGGTACGCAGTTGACCCCGCACCGCTGAAACTCGAACTTCTAAAAGGGGGCGACTGGTGGGGAATTGTCTCGATGGCGATCGGCTTGGGTTCCCTCCAAGTTGTCTTAGAAGAAGGCAGCCGCAAGGACTGGTTGAGTTCTGATTTTATTGTCCGTTTAAGCATAATTGCTGCAATATTTCTTAGCGCTTTTTTCTGGATTGAATTAACTCGAAAACAACCGTTTATTAACTTGCGATTACTGACTCGCCGCAATTTCGGCTTAGCAAGTATTGTGAATATTTCATTGGGGGTGGGATTGTACGGTTCGGTGTACATTTTGCCGCTGTATTTAGGTCAGATTCAGCAGTACAATGCCATGCAAATTGGCGAGGTGATTATGTGGGGTGGGGTGCCGCAGTTATTCATCGTGCCGATGGTGCCGAAATTGATGCAGCGAATCGATATGCGACTGATGATTGGTATCGGTGTGAGTTTGTTTGCGGTGAGTTGTTTTATGAATGCCAGCATGACTCACGATACGGGTATCGATCAGTTGCGTTGGTCGCAATTAGTCCGCGCAATGGGGCAGCCTTTAATTATGGTGCCGCTGTCAACTATTGCGACTGCTGGTATGGAGAAACACGAGGCTGGTTCGGCTTCGGGTTTGTTTAATATGATGCGAAATATGGGAGGTTCGATGGGGATTGCGGCGTTAGGAACTTTGGTGACGCAACGCGAGCAATTTCACTCGAATCGATTGGGAGAATCTGTTTCTTTGTATAATTCGGCCACGCAGGAGCGAATTAATCAAATGACTCAGTATTTTGTGAGTCGCGGTGCTGATTTAAGCGTGGCAAAAGACCAGGCAATTAAAGCAATTGATAATATTGTCCGCCGTGAAGCTTATGTGATGGCTTTTAATGATTGTTTTTACTTTGTGGGAATTGCTTTGCTGTTAAGCGGGATTGCTATTTTGGGTTTTAAAAAGGTGAAAGCGGGTGCGGGTGCTGGGGGAGCTCATTGATGATGTAGGGCGCGGAGTGCGGTGAATCTTTGGGGCGGGCAGGATGCTCATCCCACAATAATTTTAAGAGTTTTCAAAATGCAAACTAAATGTTTTTTAGCTTATTCACCATTCTTGTTGAGCTTCTGCTTCTGCTTGGATTAAATCTTGCCGCAGTTGCACCCAATTTATTTGATGAGAGGGCAAATCTTCGATGAGCTTTCCGCGCTGTAAATGCAGAATTCGCGTGCTAAATTGCTCGGCTAATTCTAATTGGTGGTTGACCATTAAAATTGTGGTTTGGCCGTTTGTTAGCTGTGTCAATACTTGCAAAAGGTGGGCGGCTTTTCCTGCGTCTAGGGCGGATGTTGGCTCGTCTAAAAGCAAGATTTTTGGTTGCAGGATGATGCCGCGGGCGATCGCCACGAGCTGTTTTTGGCCTGTGGAAAGCTGGAATTCGCTGCGATCGAGCCATTCTTGGGGTATGTGCAGTTGTTCGATCGCCCCGCTAATTCTCTCAGCAATGTTTGATGCAGTCACGCCCCGCAGCTTCAAAGGATAAGCCAATGCTTCTCGCACCGACATTCCCAAAAGCTTGGATTCTTGCAGGATGAGGGTGATTTGTTTGCGGAGTTCGATCGCAGGTATTTGGCGATATTCTGTATTTTCCAGATAAATCGAGCCGCTGGTGGGACTGCTAAGCCGATTTAGCAACCGCAACAGCGTTGTTTTCCCCGAACCTGAAGGGCCAACAATTGCCACGCGAGATCCCTTGTCTACCTGAAATGATATATTTTCCAACAAATGACTTGAGGCGATCGGTGTTTTTAAACTAACATTATCAATTCGCAGTTGAGGATTTATTTCTGTATTATTTTCCGAATAATTAGGCATTTAATTAATTAAAAATATGACCTTCGTGGAACGGGCATCTTGCCCGTTCTTGAGGCAGGCAAGATGCCCACTCCACAATCCAACTCACTCTACTCTTTGTGGAACGGGCATCTTGCCCGTTATTAAGGCAGGCAAGATGCCCGCCCCACAATCACACTCAAACTCAAACTTTTACAGCTTTTTCTAAAGGAAAGCCCAGCTTTTCGCGCTGTTCCAAATAAAGCTGAGCCACTCGCCGCGCCAAATTGCGAATTTTGGTGATATACCGAGTTCTTTCCGTTACCGAAATCACACCTCTTGCATCGAGTAAATTGAAAGTGTGAGAACATTTTAGCACATAATCAAGGCTCGGTAAAACCAATCCTTTTTTTGTCAGTTGTTCGGCTTCTTGTTCGTACAATCCAAATAGAGTAAACAGCAATTCGGGATTGGAAGCTTCAAAGTTATAAGTACACTGTTCTATTTCTCCTTGCAGGTGAACGTCGCCATAAGTGATGCCCTCTTTCCACTGAATTTTCGTCATGGCATCAACTTCTTGGAGATACATTGCTAGGCGTTCTAGTCCGTAGGTAATTTCAATAGAGACCGGACGACAGTCAATGCTACCGCACTGTTGAAAGTAGGTAAATTGGGTGATTTCCATGCCGTCGAGCCAGACTTCCCAGCCCACGCCCCAAGCTCCGAGGGTGGGCGATTCCCAGTTGTCTTCTACGAAACGAATGTCGTGGTCTTCAGGGCGAATTCCTAATGCTCTGAGGGAGTCTAAATAGATGTCTTGGATGTTGGGAGGAGAGGGTTTAATTAAAACTTGATATTGATAGTAATGTTGGAAGCGGTTGGGATTTTCGCCGTAGCGTCCGTCGGTGGGGCGGCGACAGGGTTCGATGTAGGCGACTGACCAAGGTTCGGGGCCAATTGCTCTGAGAAAGGTGTGGGGATTCATGGTTCCTGCACCTTTTTCTGTGTCGTAGGATTGGGCGATCAGGCATCCTCGATCGCTCCAGAATTTGTTTAAGGTGGCAATGACTGATTGAAAATTCACTGGTTTAAATATGGTTAGTATGTGTCTCAACTTATTTAAGCATACTAGGATTGGCGGATTTATGGCGATCGAGCCTACGTACACTCTCCAGCAACTTACAATGATAAAGATACTTTTACAATTTCCAGCAATCACCTTGGTTGTAGGGAAAATATTCTAATCACCACCAGAGAGACCTAAGATGACCGATAACCTATCCCTGCCTAACATCCAAGAAGCGGATACCCTGCTGTCAGAGCTCCTTCAAGAGGTGCAAAAGTGGGAAGGCACCCTGGCTGGAGGGACAAAACTTGGCACAGGTGCAGCAGCCGTTGAGAGTCTATTGAAAACTCAGGTCAGCTTTGGCAATCCGCAAGATAGGTTGATCTTGCTGACAGAGGAAATATTTAAAGAAAGTGGGACTGAATTAATCGGCATCTATAAACAGCAGATGCAAACTCAGTATGATTTTTATTACATGACACTGACAGTAGATTTGCGTCCTAAACCTGGCGCTCAATTCAGACGGTTAATCTGTAAGCTTGATTTTTATCCCAAAGGTAGCAACGAGCCAATTATTCAGAGCATTTTCCCTAATCAGAAGTGGCGAACTATAATGAATTTTGGGGTGGGTATAGATGTTGGGTTGAATGGCAACCTCGAATGGAGTGCTGGAGTAGACAGCGCTTGGCTAGGTGAACTTACAAACCTGCTTCCGGGTGAGCTAAAAACAAATGCAGCAAATAAGAATGAACTCAAAGCATTTCTGGCACTTCCTGAATATAAATACGAACTGAGTCATGCTGAGATTACTGCCGTAGGTGACGGGAGCTCCACTTGTTATTGGCGCATCCAAGACCCGGAAATTCAAAAAGTCGGAACAGCAAAGTTTGCAGTGGTTTTCAAAGTGCCTAAAGGAACAGAATCGATTAATTTGCGAGGGATTGCCTGGGCCGAACCCAATATGAATTGGTTGACTGCCGATGTGCGTGATGTGTTTAGCGAATTATCAGATCGGTTCAAGAATCTATTGCGGCGTAAAGATGAAGCTGCGATTCAGTTGGCTAGAATTGCCAATGAAGAATGGTCGCTAGTTCTACCAAAGGCAACTACTAAAGGCTAGAAAATTAGGTAGCAATTCACTATTTTATGATGATAATTAATGACAAAAGCTTACTGGAATTATCGTATTTCTGTTGCTAACTACGAACACGTTCAGGTACAAAAATTTAATGATAAATATCAACCATTCGGTGAACCATCGGGAAGACTCCGATATCAAGATAAGCTAGCAGAAATTACACCAATGCTAGCAACTGCACGCAATAATGAGTTGCAGAACCCCAGCCAGACACGAGCGATCGGAGAAGTTTTATTTGAGATCCTATTTGATGATAGGCTGCTCCATGATTTTGTGGATTTTTATCACCGGGTTGTGCAGCAGGAAAAGCAACTGTTGCGAGTAGAATTGGACATTAACGAACAGGGAATGCCTGAGATTGCTGCACTTCCTTGGGAGTTCATGTGCGTGCCTGCACGGGCACATTTAGGCACGATTTGGCTCGGAACGGTTACAGATTTGGTATTCTCTCGCCGTCGCTCGCAATGGATTCCAGCTACTCCAATTCAGTTGCAAAAAGATGAAAAGCTGAGGATGGCGCTGGCGATTTCTGCACCTCAAGATTTGTCTCCAGTCGCTTACGAACCCGTGCAAGAGGCTTTGGAAAAACTGGCTATCGAACTAGCAGATCGAGTAGAGTTATTGCCAATCCTCAAGTCAGCCAATCCTGAAACGGTGGATGCAGTTTTGGCAAAAAAGCCGCATATTTTCCACTTTATCGGTCACGGGCGTTTGGTAAACGAAAATAATCGGGAAATAGGGCAAATTGCGTTTGTTGACCCAGAGTTTGAGGAAGCGATGTGGGTTGATGCCGATTACTTCAGCGAACTGTTTAATCAACACCGACCTGGTGTAGTGATGCTGCAAGCTTGTGAAGGAGGAATGCTGTCTGCATCCCAGGCTTTTGTAGGTGTGGCCTCCAGGGTGGTTCAGCAAAATATTCCCGTGGTTGTAGCAATGCAGTATGAAGTGACTAACAGTACAGCCTGTCGATTTTCTCGTCGCTTTTATCAACAGTTAGTGCAAGGAGATCCGGTCGATATTGCCGCTCAATATGGACGACGGGCGATCGCTCTGGGCCCAACACAATATCGCAATCGGGATTTTGCTACCCCTGTCATCTTTATGCGCGTGCGAGATGGCTATCTATTCAGTCATCAAGAAGTACAAGCCGAATCTGAACAATCAACTGACCAACCTATAGGCAAAAACAATGCTCGAATTCCTGCAAACCTGCCCCGTAGTGGTGTGGTGGCATTTGTTGGTCGGGATACTGTTATGTCGGAACTCCACCAGATGTTGCAACAGGGTCCTCGCGTTGCCGTCTCTGCGATCGCGGGCATGGGCGGCGTTGGCAAGACGGAACTGGCGTTGCAATATGCGCTGAAATACCAGCAGATTTACCCAGCAGGGATTTGCTGGTTTTCGGCAAGAGGCGTGGATGTGGGGACTCAGATTGTGAAGTTTGGGCGATCTTTTCTGGACCTCAATCCACCCGAAGACTTGGAATTACTGGATCAGGTGAATTTTTGCTGGCGACGCTGGCAATCAGGGGAAGTTTTGCTGGTGTTCGATGATGTCACCGACTATGGCGCGATTAAACCCTACTTACCGCCCTCGACTGCCCCTAGCTTCAAGGTGCTGATTACCACCCGTCTGCGGTTGGGTGCGTCCGTCAATCAATTGGAACTGGAGGTGCTGGATGAATCAGCGGCGTTGTCACTGTTGGGAAGCGATCGGATTCAGTCAGATCGAGACTCCGCCCAGCAACTATGCGCTCAGTTAGGCTACTTGCCGTTGGGACTGGAATTGGTAGGACGGTTTCTCACTCGCAAACCCGATCTATCCTTGGCAGCGATGCTGCAACGGTTGCAAGAGAAGCGATTAGCGGCACGGGCATTATGTCAGACGGATGATGATATGACGGCGCAATTGGGTGTGGCGGCAGCATTTGAGTTGAGTTGGGAAACCTTGTCAGAAAGCGCCAAATCGCTAGGCTATCTACTCAGTCTGTTTGCCGCTGCCCCAATTCCTTGGTTCTTGGTGAAACAGTTCTTAGCTGACCAAGACCCGGAAATTCTTGAAGAAATCCGCGACAATGAGTTGCTCAATCTGCACTTACTGCAACAAACAAACCCCGGAACCTACCGCTTGCACCCCCTAATTCGCGACTTTTTCCAGACAAAATCATTTGCTTATCAGATATAGCAATCCTAAATGATTTTCTATATCTAGAGCAATCCTAAATGATTTTCTTTGTGTAAGTATATTGACGTATTTTGGGGAAATCAAA
>NZ_SRRZ01000154.1 GCF_013179805.1 Microcoleus asticus IPMA8
CCCCCCCCGCCCCCGCCGCCCGGCGCCGCCGCCCCCCCGCCGCCGCCCGGGGGCTGAGGCGGTTTGGGGGGAAATGGCGGCCCGATCGAGCATTTTGATAATTCCTGTCGTCAGGCCCGCGCTGGCGACCATCATTGCTGCCACCTTGAGCCAGGGTGAGGACAGCGGCCGTCGGGACTCGCGGTTGAGGTTGGGAAGCGCCATCACTTCGGCGGCGCTGTCATCTAGTGCTGTGGCCAAGTCAAACAGTTGCAGGGTGCTCAACGGAACTACCGGCCCGGATTCTGCGGCGCTCAAAGAGCCTAAAAACAAGTTGTGGGCGAGCAAGCCGCGGGGTTCTAAGCGGGGGGGAACCGGAAGGTAGGAAGTTGGGAGAGAGTAGGGGTTGGAAGTTGCTAGTTCGGAAGTGTTGACGGCTCGATCGAATATGACGGCGTTATGCGCGGCTTCTGGCGAGTCTGGGCCTGCTGCGGTAAGACCGGTTTGAGAGTTGAGGTTGCTTTCCCAATCGCGGGATTCGCCGAGCAAGTTTTGGACGTAGTTGCTCACAGCTTCGTGGAGGGTTTCGAGTTGAATTCGATCGCCCCTGAGGGTAACGTGTTGGGTATCTGGCAGCCTGGGGTCGTCGAGCCGCAGCTCGAAACTTAAAGATTTAAACACCGGTTGGCCCGCCCAGCGAGATAGAGGCGAACTTTTGGCTGTAATTTCCAGCGTGCAAGTGGGGGGCGTGTACCGTTTGAGAACCATAGCAGAAAGTCTGTTGACTGTTGACGGTTGACTGTTGACGGTTGACTGTTGACTGTTGACTGTTGACTGTTGACTGTTGACTGCTGACCGTTGTTTAATTTTTAGCACGGTCTAGAAGAGCCAGCCAGAGGCGGCGGTGGCCGCCGGGACTGCTGTAAAACAGCAAATCGATCAGGAGTTTGAGAGCCAAATCAGTCAACTCTCGGGCCGATAAATTTTCTGCATCTTCCATTCGCGAGCCATAAGTGTTGCTGAACCTGTCAATATAATCTCCCAGCAAAGCGATGGTGTGAGGTTCGCGGTTTTGCTCAGCCATTTGTTCGAGCAAAGCAACAGCGCGGCGGATTAAAGCTTGGTGCTGTTTTGCCAAATGACAGCTTATCAAAACCAGCGATCGAGCTTCCTCCACATCTAGTTTTTTTCGCCCTCCCTGGCCTTTCCGCAGCGGGTTAGATTGGCGCAGCCGCCACAGAGCTACCCGATCGGCTACCATTGGCTCTAAATTCAGTTCGGCTGCTACCTTGAGCATCGCCTCTGAGCCAATTTCTGCCAGTGCTTCTAGGGCTAACAGCACTAAATCCAGTTGGGCTTTAATGTTGTCCAACTGGGTAGGTTCTGGTGCTTTTTGGGTCAATTCTTCCCAGTTGGGAGATGGGCCCGTTTCGTTTGTGGGAGCGGAGGACTTTACGGTCGAGCGCATGGCTTCAGCACGGGAAATTAAGACAGGTTGAGGCAGGATATCAAACAGTATGCAGTGATGAAAGCTTTGCGGCCTGTGGGCAACAGCACATCTGTTAATTTTTCTCCATAGCTCGTTGCTTTGATTCCGGCAATCCTAACTGTTGGACGGAGCTGCGGGTTAAAAGTTGCCGTTTCAAGTTCGATCGATCGCAATCAGCAAAACCCATAGATTTTCACCCCTAACCATGCTACGCCACGGGATGCCACAAATCAATGTAAATAAGCGATCGTCACACCTGCACCTCCTTCTTTTTGACTGGCGAGCTCAAAGCGGGAAACCTGCGGGTGATTCGCGAGGAACTCGTGAACCCCGCGCCGCAACTGTCCGGTACCTTTGCCGTGAATTATCCACAGCACTCCGTATTCCACGGCCTTGGAAAGAGCTCTGTCTATTTCGATTTCTGCATCTGAGACTCTCGCACCCCGTAGGTCGATCGTATTATTAGCAGTGCGAATGGCAATTTCGGGATTGGGTTTTGCCGGTTCCGACGCTGCTTGCTTGGCTTTAGCCGTAGCGAGTGCTTGTGCTTGGGCTGCTACCTTGGCTAGTTGAGCTTTAGTTTCCGGTTTTTGACCGTCTAGGGATTCAATTTCTCCTAGTTTGACAGTCATTTTCATAATCCCAAACCGAACGCTCAACTCTTCGTTAGCGTCGGGGCCGCTGAGGACTTCGGCGGTTTGGCCCAAGCTGGGAATGCGGATGCGATCGCCCACTTTCGGCATAAAACCAGGTTTGGGTTTAGCCGGTTGTTGGCGAGAGGGCAGGTGTTTTTCAGAAATTTGATTTAAAGTATCTGTCGCTTGTTGGGCATTTTGAGCCGTCTGGTTGCCCGACTGCAAGCGGCGAATGATTTGAGCAATTTCTGATTTTGCCGACCCTATCGCCTCATTTACTGCCAATTCCTGAGCTATTTTCAGTTCTCGCTCCCGCTCTTGCAAAGCGGCTGCTTTTTGAGAAACTTCTCTGTGCAGTTTTTCGGTTTGGTGTAGCAGTTGAGTTGCTTCTCTGGCTTTGGTTTCCTGTTTCCGGCGCTGTGCTTCGAGTCCGGCAATCACTTGATTGACATCTTGAGACGCTCCCCCGACATAGGTTTGAGCTTCTTCGACTATGGATGCTAGCAAACCGAGTCTTTTGGCAATGGTGAGGGCGTTGGAACGTCCGGGAATTCCCCACAGCAAGCGATAGGTTGGCTGCATGGAATTGTCGTCAAATTCTACTGAGGCATTTTCAAAGCGGGAGTCTTGATATTTGAGGGCTTTGAGTTCGCCAAAGTGGGTAGTTGCAACTGTTAATAGGGAATGTTGGGCGAGGTATTTCAACAGGGCGATCGCCAATGCACTGCCTTCAGATGGGTCTGTACCCGCTCCTACTTCGTCTAACAAAACTAAAGATTTGGGAATTGGTAATTGGGAATTAATATTTGGGATTTGGGGTTGGGAAATTTGTAATTTAGGTTTGAGAATTGGGAGAGCCGAAACAGTGTTCTGTGTATCTATGACTTCTTCGTCTTGCTGTTGGGAATTAGTAATTGGAAGGTTTGAATTTTCTTCCCCCTCAGCCTGCGATTTATTGTCGTCTAAAACTTCTAAAATGCGGCTGATGCGGCGGATGTGGCCGGAGAAAGTAGACAAACTTTGCTGCAAAGATTGTTCGTCACCAATATCAGCCAAAATATTGTCGAACCAAGGCAATTCTACGGGTTCGCGGGCGGCAACAAACATTCCTGCTTTCGCCATTAAAGCTGCCAATCCCAAAGTTTTGAGGGTGACAGTTTTGCCGCCCGTGTTGGGGCCGGTGATGGCGACGACGCGGATGTGCGGCCCGATCGTTAAATCGACCGGCACGACTGGAAAGCCTTGCTCGTGCTGTTGCTGCCAAACTAATAAAGGATGGCGCAACTGGCGCAGGGTAATTTGCGATCGCAGGTTGCGAATTAATAATTGACTGTTTTCTGAGTTTTCCTCATCTTCTTGTTCCTCATCTTCTTTATCGGGATTTTTTGGTGCTAATTCTGGCTCTCCCAATTCGATAAATTTCGGCGGATTTGCTTGCAGCCAATAACTGTAACGCGCTTTAGCGGCCGCTAAATCTAAAGTTGTAACTACCACCACCAATCTGTCTAAATCGGGTTTGACTGCTGCGACTTGCTCTGTGAGGGCGCGGCGGACTGCTTCTTCTTCGGCTTGTTCTTGCCTGAGCAACTGCCGCATTTGGTTGTTAAGATTGACTGTGCTGTGGGGTTCTACGTACAGTGTCGCGCCGCTGGCCGAGGAGTCGTGAACGATGCCCGGTATGGCATCTTTTTGAGGAGCTTTGACGGGAATGACAAAGCGTCCGCTTCTTTGGGTAATTAGCTGTTCTTGTACGGCGTTGGATTGGCGCTGCAAAATCCCCTGCAATATTTGATAAATGCGATCGCGCAACTGTCGCATTTGAACTCTAATTCCTGCTAATTTAGGAGTTGCTCTGTCTGCTACTTGAGCGCGATCGTCTATACAGCGGTGGATTTCTTGCTCTAGTTCGGGATAAGTCCGCAATTGGGCTGCCAGTTCTTTGAGCGTCGGCACATCTGCCTGAGAGTCAATTATCCGGCGCAATTGCCTTGCTCCGGCGAGGGTAGTAGCAATTGCCAGCAATTCTTCGCCGCTGAGCAAACCTTGGAGTTCGGCTCGCTGCAGGGAAGTGCCGATGTCTTGGATTCCTTCAAAACTCAAAGCACCGCCAGCGCGGCTCTCTAACTGATAAGTTTCCTGAGTTTGGCCTAGGAGTTCTGCTGTTTGAGCTTGAGTTGCCGGGATTGGGAGGTCGAGGGCGGCGGCGACGCCGAGTTTGGTGGCCGCGAAGGTAGCCAAGTGCTGACACAGGCGCGGCCATTCTAATAGTTCTAGTGTTTCGGATTGAATCAAAGTTGAGGTGGTGTTGGTAATTGGCATTCCCAGGCGCTGACCTAGAAGGTTAGTTAGACGATACTATTAATCAATTCTTCGGATAATTTTTGATGACCAACAGTAGAATGTGGGTTGCAGCGCAATAGGCCTGCACGGGACAACGCTGACTACAAACTCAAAACCTAAGTTCAACTGTGCGGACTCCGGACCTTGCTCAACCCGGTTTTTTGGTAAATTTCTCGTGACTTGTCGCCAAACTCGTAGAAACCGGGTTTCTCGCCTGTGGACGCGGGCCGTGAAACTGTCCGAAGTATTGATTGATTAATTTTAAAGTTTTTTTATTGTTTCCGGGCGCAACTTGAGAAAGATTTAGGAGAGTTGTCAGCAGTCAGAAGGCAGAAAGCTGTTATCGAAAAGCCCCTTTACGAAGGCGAGATTTTGCTTTTTTGCGCTGCACGTCTAAAATTATACCTTCTAGCGAGCTATTTTGGCGTTTGAGGGAACTGGCGCGGGCTGTTTTTTGTGGAATTGAACTATTTGGGAATTTTAAATATGTCGGCGCAATTCTGGCGGTTGTATCCTAAAAAGTAATTTATGGAGCTGGTAGAAGTATGCCAAAGATTCTGGCGATCGTCGCGGATGCTGTGACTGTTGAAGTGGTGCAAGAGTTGCTGGGGAGGGAGGAACATGAGGTGAGAGTCGCTCCCGACGGTAATGAGGGTTTAGACTTGGCGAGGGAATTTTCGCCGGATGTGATAATTTGCGACGGGACTTCGCCTCAAATCAACTTTTTGGAGGTGTGCCGGCTGGTGAAAGCCGATCGTCAATTGGCTACAGCGTATTTTATTCTGCTGACAACAGCCGATCGCTTTGAAGAACTCCCAGAATTGGACGCGCCCTTTGACGATTTTCTGTTTAAACCGATAGTTAAGCAGGAATTTTTGGGGCGGGTACGCGCGTCTAAGCGATCGCGCGAGTTGAGGGCGCAGTTGGAACTCACCCAGCAAGAATTGCAACTGTCGCGCGATCCAATGCTGCAAAGTGAAAAAATGTCTACTTTAGGCGAATTGGTATCTGGTATCGCCCACGAAATTAACAACCCCATTACTTTTATTTACAGCAATCTCACTCATGTCCAAAGCTACGCTACCGATTTAATTGAACTGCTGCGATTGTATCAAAAAGAGCTAGTTACTCCCGGAGCGGAAATTCTGCAAAAACAGCAAGATATGGATGTGGACTTCGTTCTCGACGATTTATTAAAAATTGTGAGTTCCATGCGGACCGGGAGCGATCGCATCCGCCAAATAATCTTGTCGCTACAGGATTTTTCCCGCAGCGATCGATCGGGCTGGCAGTTATTCGATGTTTCCGATGGTTTAGAAAATACTCTGTTGTTGTTGCAGCACCGCTTGCCTGCTCGCGAGGGAAGGCGAGACATCAAGGTGATGAAACAATTCGGCAATTTGCCACAGATTGAGTGTTATGCAGGTCTGCTCAATCAAGCTTTTCTAAATATTATCAATCACGCGATCGATGCTTTAGAAGAGTCGGCTCAAGACTTGGAAGAGTTGGAATCAATCAAATTTAAGCCTGTGATTTTGATTAGCACTGAGGTGGTCGATGCTCAGCGGATTTGTATTGAGATTGCGGATAACGACATGGCAATCAGCAAAGATATCACAGCGCAAATTTCTGATTTCTTTTTGGCAGCACAACCTGCGGAACCAACCGTCGAATCGGGACTTGCTGTCAGCTATCGGATAATTGTAGAGCAGCACAAAGGAGAGTTGAAGTGTTTTTCGGAACCTGGTAAAGGTACTAGATTTCGGATCGAACTTCCGCTGCGTCACAGTTAATTAATAGTATTTACTGTTGGGTGGGGGCGGGTTTTTGAAATTGTTGGTTTGAGTCCTAAATTGTTGTGAACCCGCCCCTAAAATGACTGCACAAAATTTGTCAACTGAGTTCGGCAACGAGCAGAGAATTGATTTCGCTGCTCATTTTGTACTCGCACTGCTGTTGCAGCGGACACTCGCCGCAGTGGGGGTTTCTTGCAGTGCAAACTGCCGCCCCAAAGTCCAGCATTCCTAGATTCCACGGCCCGACTTGCTGTTTGGGAGCGACTCGTTCTGCAGCTTCCCAAAGTTCGGGCGATCGGGATTTTACTTTACCGCCGTCAATGCCAAAAAAACGCTGCAAAATCCTAGCAACATTCGTATCGAGCACCGCTTTTGGCTGTCCGAAAGCATTAGCGCAAACCGATCTCGCAATGTACTTGCCAACTCCGGGAAGTTCCAGCAACTGAGCTTCCGTGCGGGGAACATTTCCCTGATAATTTTCTAGGATAACCAGCACCGATTCCCGCAGCTTTTGCGCCCGAAAAAAAAGACCCAAAGGCTGCAACAAGCTAGCAACTTCCTCCGCAGGCGCGGCCGCTAGATCGGAGAGAGTCGGATATCGATCGACAAATTCTTGATAAATCGGAGCCACTGTAGCGGCAGTAGTTTTTTGCAGGAGGAACTCAGCCACTAAAATCGCGTAGGGGTCGCAGGTACGCCGCCAAGGAAAATCGCGACAATTGCGCTTTCCCCAAGCCTTCAGCCGGCGTTGAAACCAGCGGATTTTAGCAGCATCTAAATGCTTTGACCCCGGTTCAATATCGGAAGAAAAAACAACGGTATTTAAGGCAGGCATTTGATTGGTGATTTTGAGAAGTTGCCAAATTTATATCTATATATTAGCATATTTAAATAATTAGTAAAAAGCTCTTTTTATGCTCTCGTTCTTCTCTTCCTCTGCGTACTCTGCGGTTAACAAAAAAAATCTTATTAACCACCCATCCGACCCCGAAACGTAGAAACAACGTTGATTTCAAATATTTGAAAAATGTAAAATTTTGTATATTAAAGAACAAAATTGCCAGAGAATAGACGAGAATTGATATTCAAGAGATTTCAAGCGTCCGCGAAAACCAATTTAAATCAGGTAATAAAATGGTAGTAGCAGCACCTGTTCAATCCGGCAGTCAGTCGATTTTTCAAACTCGCTACGACAACTTTATCGGCGGCAAGTGGGTGCCACCGGTGAAAGGGAAATACTCGGAAAACCTTTCTCCAATTACAGGAAAATCAATTTGTCAAATCCCCCGATCGAGCGCCGAAGATGTAGAATTGGCACTGGATGCCGCCCACGCTGCGAAAGACAAGTGGGGCAAGACTTCCCCAGCCGATAGGGCGCGGGTTTTACACAAAATTGCCGATCGCATCGAAGAAAACCTCGATCGCCTCGCCATCGCCGAAACCTGGGAAAACGGTAAACCAATTCGCGAAACCCGCCTCGCAGACATACCGCTGGCGATCGACCATTTCCGCTACTTCGCAAGCTGCATCCGAGCTCAAGAAGGCTCGATCGGCGAACTCGACGGAACCACCGTCGCCTACCACTTCCACGAACCCCTAGGCGTCATCGGACAAATCATCCCCTGGAACTTCCCGATATTAATGGCCGCCTGGAAACTCGCCCCAGCCCTCGCCGCAGGCAACTGCGTCGTCCTCAAACCAGCAGGCCCCACCCCCGCGTCAATCTTGGTACTAATGGAAATCATCGCCGACTTAGTACCAGACGGGGTTATCAACGTCATTAACGGGCCCGGTGCCGAAATCGGCAAAACCCTCGCCACCAGTCCCCGGATTGCCAAAGTCGCCTTCACCGGCGAAACCACCACCGGCAGGCTAATCATGCAATACGCCTCCCAAAACGTCATCCCCGTCACCCTAGAACTAGGCGGCAAATCCCCCAACATTTTCTTTGAAGATGTCTGCGCCCAAGACGACGAATTCCTCGACAAAGCAGTCGAAGGATTAGTCATGTTTGCGTTCAATCAAGGCGAAGTGTGCACCTGTCCCTCCCGGGCCTTAATTCAGGAGTCAATCTACGATCGATTCATGGAAAGGGCGATCGATCGCATCCGCCAAATCAAACAAGACAACCCCTTAGATCCGACAACCGCCCTCGGCGCGCAAGTCTCCATCAACCAGATGGAAAAAATTGCCGAATACGTCAAAATCGGTCACGCCGAAGGCGCAGAATGCCTGATTGGTGGCGAAAGAAACATCTTAGCCGGCGACTTGCAAGACGGCTATTATTTCCAGCCGACAGTCTTCAAAGGAAACAACAAAATGCGAATTTTCCAAGAAGAAATCTTCGGCCCAGTATTAGCAGTCACCACCTTCAAAGACGAAGCCGAAGCATTAGAAATTGCCAACGATACTCTCTACGGTTTAGGTGCAGGAGTTTGGACTCGCGACATCAACACCGCCTACCGCATGGGTCGCGCCGTTCAAGCCGGCCGCGTGTGGACAAACTGCTATCACCTATATCCCGCCCACGCAGCATTCGGCGGCTACAAATCATCTGGTATCGGCCGCGAAAATCACAAAATGATGTTGGATCACTACCAACAAACGAAGAATTTGTTGGTAAGTTACAGCCCGAAAGCTTTAGGTTTTTTCTAAAGTTTTCACTCTTTGGTTTGTAGTGATGACTAAAGTCCTTCAACTATTAAATTCTCTCAGGAACAGGCACGATGCCTGTTCCACAAAGAGTGAATTTTCTGCTTGTGGGGTGTCCCGCCCGCCCAAAAATACAATTTAGATGCCCGACAGCTTACTACAAACTCATAATAATAACTAGAGATTGTTCTTCTAAACAGACTGCAATGGAAACTGCAAAAGTCACCGCGACAGAAGCTGCTTTAAAATTAATTAGCCATCTCAAAACTCAACACGGAGAATTGATGTTTCACCAATCCGGCGGCTGCTGCGACGGTAGTTCCCCCATGTGCTTTCCCGATGGCGAATTGATAATCGGTGATGGTGACGTATTACTCGGCGAAATAGGCGGTTGTCCGTTTTATATTGCAGCGCAGCAATACAAAAATTGGCAGCACACGCAGTTAATTATAGATGTGGCATCGGGACCCGGAGGCAGCGATTTTTCCCTGGAAGGGCCGGATGGAGAGCGTTTTATTACTCGTTCTCGCTTATTTGTTAATGCTGATTAATTACTTCTTGAAAACGCGAGATATGTTAGATTCCCGACTTTTTAAAGAAGTGGGGAATCTGGGTATTTTTTTATGCGGGCTTAGTTATACACGCATTTCCTCAATAAATGAGATGCCATCAAAAACGCCATCTTTAAAAGCTTGAGTGCTGCGAACTCGGTGATTTTCGGCGAGTAAAGTCATTGTTTCCACAAAAGTAATGAGTGCGTCATCCTGAGTTTTAGTTGCTCGAAAGCAAATAACTTCCTGGCCCGCATCCCACGCAATCGCCGAAAAATCAGAATAACTGCTAGAAAACAATTTCAGAATCCGATTTTCAAATTCCCCTTGAAAATTTAGCTGGAGGCGAGAACCGTCTGAGTATTCATAATTATTAACTTGTCGGTAGTGACTTCCCTCAATCGAGATGCTAAAACTACCGAAAAAGCTGCGAGTAAAATGTCCGCGAGTATCAGTCTTAATATACTCGCCTTTCCACGTACCAAGATGACGGGTGAAAATTTCAGGAACTTTGTCTAAATCAGGAGAGGAAAATATATTTGCCGACATGGGGATTGCTCTATTCTCTATTTCTAACGGCGACCTATTTTCAAACTCATTTCGCGGCTAGTGCGTTGATATTCGTGGACAATAGGTAATCTTTCAGCTTGAAAATTTTCCAGCGCTTCGGCAATGTTAGCACTGTCGGTGAGATGTTGGGCTAAAGACAGACCATCTTCCCAACCGGAAGTCATACCTCTAGCGCGTGTGGAACTTTTCGCGTGGGCCGCATCTCCAATTAAGATAACACGACCATCATAGATTTTTGGTAAGGGGTCAATGTCATAGGAAAAACGACAGACAATATTTTCCACAGGGGTTGATTCAATAACTTTTCGCGCATCCTCTGGGAGTTTTGCTAGTTCTTGGGGAGGAATGGTAATATTATTAGGTTGTAGTTTCCCTATTTCGGATTCTGCCCGCTCTTTTTCAATAAAGAAACCCCAATGAGTGCGACCTCCACCAATGTGAAAGAAGTTGGCATAAATTCCCCTACCGCGCACGTAAACAAAAAAGTTTCCTTCGGGACAGAAGCTATTATCTTCGACAATTCCTCGCCAGACGATATCGCCTAAATAGAATAGTTCAACACCTGGAACTATATATTGACGAACTTTGGAGACAATTCCATCTGCGCCAATTAAAAGATCGCCTTCCCATTTACTGCCATCTTTAAAGTGCGCGATCGCGCTGTGCTCGGTTTGGGCGATCGATGCTACTTCCGCATTAAAATGAATACACTCAGGGGGTAACTCGTCGAGGAGTGCTTCTAGAATAGCTTTGCGGTGTACCAGCATTCCTGGGAGTTCATTTTCTTCATAGGTAACGGGTTCAGAATTGATGACACCGCCACGGAGGTTGCGAAACTCGAATAATTTAACCGGATCGCCTGAGTTGATAATTTTTTGGGTGACTTGATGGTTTCCGCGATCGAGCGCTTCCATACCTGCTTGTACGATCAGGATACCGCAGCCATCGGTGCGGGCATAGGGTGCTTTTTCAAACAAGTCCACTTGAAACCCTTGTTGAATCAGCAGAATTGCCAGATAAGCTCCTGATGTTCCTGCGCCGATAATACCTATCCTGCTTTGGGACGAAACCATTTGTGCTTCTCCAGATTTAAAATTGCCGATCGGTTCTCAACCACTATTGTAATTAAGGAAAATCTAATTTGCGCGATCGCCCTATTGCGGATTGAGCTTTTGTTGATAGCGACAGGTTTCAAGCTGCCGCTAAAATCAGTATCTGATGTGATGCAGGATTAATTATTAATTGGCGACTTCAAAATTCACGAACTCCAAACTTAAAACTACTTTAAGCTTGAGTATTTTTAATTAAAGCCAATTCAATTTTGTCATCCGCCTTTTGACTCACTTGTGCGCGCAAACCTGGCCCAAAAAAAGTAGCTATTTTGTCTTGCTTTTCTTCCCAGAGGTCGATCGGCATTAACGGCGAATAAAACTCTAAAATTAACCCATAAGCACCATCAACATCAACTTCCCGCAACCCTTGCAGGAGAGGCCGTTCCTCGTCTGTTGGGGCCAAGCCCAGACGCTCCAAAGCATCATCTAAGTGCGCGGGTTGGCCGTAGCGAAATCGGGTGATATCTTTGCGGACTTGGTTTTGAGTATCTGTGGCCTGACTTTCTCGCAGGAGAAGAACTTCGGGAGAAGTCGGTTCGGTGAACTCCACCGGTTCGAGTTCGGCTGCTTTCAGCGCCAAACCTCCCAGCAACAGCGGAATTCCATAAAAAAAACCGGCTAGGTTCAGGGTAGGTTGGTCTGTGAAGTAGGCTGTGAACCCGACTGCTGCTATAATACCGCCCACAACTAAGGCTAGGTTTGCTAAAGAAATTTTACGTAACATATTAGTGAGGTAGTTAGCTGGAATCAACAATATACTTTAATTATTATCTGTCAAAAAGTCTTGAATAAATTTAGTTTTTTTGCCAAAAGACCTGCAAAAACTGCTAGCATCTATGAGCGCGGGAACGGTGTGCATCCACAGTCTTGTCTCTAGCTTCAGAAGCTTATCCAGCCGGACTCGCCCGGGCGCGCCATCGGTAAATATCCGTGTTAATTGCGCGGCGTTGGTTTTAGAAGGCAATCGAGATCGGCAGTATCATCAAAGTATACAGAGTGGCGATCGCGATCGACACTCTTGCCCTTTCAACCATTTTTCGGACATGATTAAAGACGAAGACAAACAAACTGCTGGAGCAAACAAGTCGGTTCTAGAGCAGATTAACTCGCTCAAACGCGAAGATGAAAGGCTTTATAATATCTTAGCGATCGATGTCTGGGCCCTAGCCAAGACAATGGATGAATATCAACCGGGATTTTGGGCTGCTTTTATGAAAAACCGGGAGAAGGCCCTGAAACGATTTTTAGCTGGAATGATGAAAAATAAACCTGCAGATACCAAACGTCCGCCTTTTTTGCGCTAAAATTTGGTTTAAGTTTGGCTGAAGTTTTGATGTACAATCAAACTATAACACAGACTCAAAAACCCAGAGCAGGTTCATCACTTCCCATATAAAAACAGTGAAGGATTTGCCCAAAAAGGTAGGTCGGTGAATTAAGAATCTCCGTCTGTTCGCAGGGGGGAATGTCAAATATTTTTGTTAATAGTAGCAAAGGCAAAAAACCATGGATGCACAAACAATCAAAGAGCGCGTAGCAGAGATCGAGAGCAAGCGGGAATCCCTCGTGCGGCTGTTAGATCGATCGGACTTGGGAGCCCTGAGAATAGATGTGAGTCAGGCGATCGAAGAAATTGACGATCTCTTAGAAGAATTCAAGCGGACTTTTAACAGTTAAGTAGTCATTAGTCAGTAGTCAGTAGTCAGTAGTCAGTTGTCATCAGTCATTAGTCATCAGTTATTAGTTGTCAGTCATTAGTTGTCAGCTAAGCTGTCGCTAATTTAATTTGGATAGTTATGTTACTAAAAATCTTGTGGGGTGGACCGGAGAGCCCGCCCTCACAGTGAAAATTAAATGCAGTACAGCTTAATAGCTAACAAGAACCGACAACTGCTCACTGCAAATTTGACTAATGACTAATGACTACTGACTAATTCATCACCATATCCATCAAAATTTGCTGAGAACTCACTTCCGGGCAATTAGCAGGCGGCCGCCGCTGAGAGTAGTGTCCTCCCGGCTGCAAATCCCAAGCTTGGCGGTTGTCAGCCAGCATTACCCCCAAAATTTCTTGCAATTCCTTGGCAATTGTCGGGTCTTCCACCTGAACTATCGCCTCAACCCTTCTTGTGAGATTGCGCTGCATCCAGTCAGCAGAACCAATATACACCTCTTCGTCGCCACCGTTGAAAAAATAAAACATCCGAGAATGCTCTAAAAAGCGGCCGATAATACTGATAACTCGGATATTTTCGCTAACACCTTCAACGCCGGGACGCAAACAGCAAATCCCTCGGATAATCAAATCAATTTTAACTCCCGCTTGCGAAGCTTCGTACAAAGCAACAATAATTTGAGGGTCAACTAAAGCGTTCATTTTAGCGACAATGCGGCCGCAGCTACCGTTGCCGCCTTCGGCCTGCAAGCGGCAGAATTCGACCTCACGCCGAATTAAAGCTAAAAATCGATCGCGCATATTGACCGGTGCCACCAACAATTTGCGATAAGATACCTGCCGCGAATAACCAGTCAAATAATTAAACAAATCCGTCAAATCCGATCCCAAATCCTCGCGACAACTCAACAAACCCACATCGGTATACAGTCCGGCTGTTTTGGGATTGTAATTGCCGGTGCCGATGTGGACGTAGCGGCGGATGTACCCGTCCTCGCGACGCACTACCATCACAATTTTGGTGTGGGTTTTGAGTCCCACCAAACCGTAAACTACGTGGACTCCAGCTTGTTCTAACTTGCGAGCCCAATTAATATTATTTTCTTCGTCAAACCTAGCTTTGAGCTCTACTAAAACGGCTACCTGCTTGCCGTTTTCCGCTGCTTGAATTAAGGCGCTGACGATCGGCGAATCTCCAGAAGTGCGGTATAAAGTCATCTTAATCGCTAACACGGAGCGATCGTGCGCCGCCTCAGTAATAAACCGCTGCACCGTCGCCGCAAACGAGTGATAGGGATGGTGCAGCATCAAATCCCCCTGGCGGATGGCGGTGAAAATATCCTGACCATCCTCAGCATCCAACATTGATTTCTCTAAAATCCTTGCCGATTCCAAGTTCCGCAAGCGCGGCGGCACAACCGGAGTCCAAGGTGGGTCTTTCAGTTCCGGCACTGGCAGCCCCACAAAAGACATCAAATCCTTGAGGCCTAGCAGCCCCTCTACGACGTAAACATCTTGCTCGCCGAGATCCAGCTCCTCCATCAGCATATCTCGCAGCGCAGGCGGCATAATCGCTTGAATTTCCATCCGCACCGCAGAACCTCCAAACCGGCGCTTGCGGAGCTCCTGTTCTATTGCCAGCAGCAAATCCTCCGCCTCATCTTCCTCCACCGTCAAATCGGAATTGCGAGTAATGCGGAACGGGTGATATTCCTCTACGTCCATCCCCGGAAACAAAGCTTCTAAATTGTGGGCAATCACCTGTTCTAGGGGCACGCCAGTCCAAACTGGAGATTTGCCCCTCTGCTGCCACTGCAAATCCCCCGGCAGCGGCAAAAACCTCGGCAAAACCTGCGGTACTTTGACGCGGGCAAACAATTCTTCGCGCGTGTCCGGGTCTCTGACTACTACTGCTAAATTGAGGCTGAGATTGGAAAGGTAGGGGAATGGGTGGCTGGGGTCAACTGCTAGGGGAGTGAGTACGGGAAATACTTGTTCTTTGAAGTAGCGGTGCAAGTAATTGCGCTGTTCTTGATTGAGGTCAATGTAGTCGAGAATGTAGATTTCGCTTGCTGCTAGTTTCGGCCGCAGGGTTTGCTCAAAATAGGCGTGTTGCTGAGAAACCATCGGCAAAAGCCGCTTGTTCAGGGCATCTAGCTGTTGTTGAGGCGTGCTGCCGTCGGAGGTCAATTTGCTGACTTTTGCGTGTACTTGCTGTTTGAGGGCGCCTACGCGCACCATAAAATATTCGTCTAGGTTGGAGCTAAAAATAGCGAGAAATTTAAGTCTTTCTAGGAGGGGCGTGCGGGGGTCGAGGGCTTCGTGGAGCACGCGGTTGTTGAATTCTAGCCAGCTTTGTTCTCGGTTGAAGTAATATTGAGGGTCGCTGAGGTTGATTTCAGTGTAGGTTTTGGCGGGGGTCTTTTTTGGCTTGGGCATGGTTTGGGGGAGTCTTTCGGAGGCTCGGTGATGGCATCTCTAGAAATAGTATTGTAGGTTAAAGGATTTGTTCGCATCTGCTTTTGGTCGATCGCACGTTTTTGTAATACCTGTAGGGAAACGGCCCAGCCTAAGTCCGGCCCCTGGATGTGCGACTTATCCCCTCGCCCCAATCCAATTCTGTACCGCATTCAGCAAGTCCTCTTGATTTGGCGGAAAACCTGTTAACGGCAATTCCAGCGGTGGGTTAAGCGTGCCATGCTTGATAAAAGTCTGGGTAAGTCATATTTTCGGCACACTCCCAGATGACTCCGTGACATCTTTCATTCCGACCCAAATCATTTTTGTAGATTTCCGAAGTTAGGCGATTTTTCAAACCTGAGACTGCGGTGGCGAAGTGTTTACCTTTCATAATTTTCAGTAAGCTATCTGCCGGGTCAAAAATAGAATATTCAGGGTGATAACTAGGAATCAACTCTATTAAAGTCGCGATCGCAACTGGGTGATATTTCTCTATTTTCCCTAAGCTAGATGCCGATCGACACCGGGTATCTGCATTACCTGAATTGCGGATTAACTCGACTAAGGTGGCGATCGCTTCTGGGGAATTTTTGCCTATTTCTCCCAAATATTCTGCTGCTTGAAGCCTGGTCAGTTCATCACCTGAAGTGCGGATTAACTCGATGAAAGCGGCGATCGCAACTGGGTTATTTTTGCCTATTTTTTTTAATTTATTTCCCAATTCCCACAGATGATATGCATTCTGAGAAGTGCCAAGCAACTCGACTAAAGTGGATATCGCAACTGGGTTATTGTTATCTATTTCCCCTAAGCTAGATACCGCTTGAAGCCGGGTATATTCACCTTGAGAAGTACCGAGCAACTCGACTAAAGCGGAGATTGCTTCTGGGTTAGTTTTGCCTATTGCCCCTAAGCTTTTTATCGCTTGACACCGGGTACTTTCAGCACCGGAATTGCGGATTAACTCGACTAAAGCGGCGATCGCAACTGGGTTATTTTTGCCTATTTTTCCTAAGCTATATGCCACTATTATATAGGTAGGTACGTTATACCACTGGAAAAACCGGTATATACCGTTCTCAACTGAATTGGGGATTAGTCCTACTAAAGCGGCGATCGCTTCTGGGCTATCTTTGCCTATTGTCCCCAAGCTATATACCGCTCGCTTCCAGGTGTTTTTCTCAACTGAAGTGTGAATTAACTCTGCTAAAGCGGAGATCGCTACTGGGCTATCTTTATCAATTTTACCCAATATATCTGCCGCTTGCCACCGAGTAACTTCATCCTGAGAAGTATTGATTAATTCGACTAAAGTGGCGATCGCGTCTGGGCAATTTTTGCCGATTTCCCCCAAACTTCTTGTCGCTTCCCTCCGGGTATATTCATCACCTGAATTGCGGATTAACTCGATTAAAGCGCAATACGGTTCAGTTAAGGCTTAAATGATGGTAAATTACGTATTGTGTCCAAAAAGGGAGAGCAAGTACGGTGCATCTTAAAGAATTCTCA
>NZ_SRRZ01000155.1 GCF_013179805.1 Microcoleus asticus IPMA8
TTACCGCTTTGGGTATCTCCACGATGGCGTTCAACTTGAACGGTTTCAACTTCAACCAATCGATTATCGACTCGCAAGGTCGTGTCATCAACACTTGGGCTGATGTGATCAACCGCGCTAACTTGGGTATGGAAGTGATGCACGAGCGCAACGCTCACAACTTCCCGCTTGACTTGGCTGCTGGTGAGACAACTCCCGTAGCAATGGTTGCTCCTTCTATCAATGGCTAAGTTTTAGTCTTTGATTAACAAAAAGCGCTCCTAGAAATAGGGGCGCTTTTTGTTTGAAAAAAATAATTTTATAGTTCTCCTTCTGTTAACAAACTAAGTGATATCAAGTCCGCTTGAGTAGTTGTAATTCTGAGTCCTGAAGGAACTGAATAATCTCGCCTTTTCGGCAGCGCGCTTACTTCGTTGCGCTTGACTCATAACAAGTAAGCATTTTGAGTCAATCCCTCGCCCGGACATGATATGAGCAACGGCTAATCAAAAAACAGAATATCCAGAATCTCGCAGCAGTTAAAGTGTTGCGGGGATCTAACCCGCGATCGCATTTTAGGCTGAGTTAAGTTGATTTAGTTAATAGCCGATCGCCCAATCTCAAATTAAAAGGTGAAAAATTAATTTTTCACCTTTTAATTTGAGACTTATGGATTACCCGTTACTGAACAAACTTCTTGAATGCCAGAGTCACGTTGTGGCCGCCAAATCCAAAAGAATTCGACAGCGCCACGTCAACTTTTAGATCGCGGCTTGTATGGGGAACATAGTCCAAATCGCACTCAGGATCGGGATTTTCCAGATTAATTGTCGGCGGGATTTTGTCATTGGCGATCGACATTACCGTCGCCACCGCCTCAATTCCCCCTGAACCGCCCAAAAGATGACCGGTCATTGACTTGGTAGAACTAATTGCTACTTTGTAAGCGTGGTCTCCCAAAGTGTTTTTAATCGCTTTCGTTTCCGTAGAATCGTTGGGAAGCGTGCTCGTGCCGTGAGCGTTGATATAGCTCACTTGATCCGGCGTCAAACCCGCATCCTTGAGCGCTAAAGCCATCGCCCGCGACGCACCGTTCCCCCCCGGTACCGGAGAAGTCATGTGATACGCATCGCAAGTTAAACCGTAGCCGACGATTTCTGCGTAAATCTTCGCGCCACGCGCCAGAGCGTATTCCATTTCTTCTAGAATCAGAATGCCAGCACCTTCGCCGACGACAAAACCATCACGATCGCGATCGAATGGACGAGAAGCATGAGTCGGGTCATCGTTGCGAGTCGAAAGCGCCCTCGCCGCAGCAAAACCCGCCACGCACAAAGGTGTCACCGCAGCTTCCGTACCGCCGCAAATCATGGCTTGCGCGTAACCCCCCTGAACTAGGCGAAACGCATCGCCTACCGCATTCGACCCGGCAGCGCAGGCCGTCACCGTGCAAGAGTTCGGCCCCTTAGCGCCAGTTTGAATCGCCGTCAGGCCCGCGGCCATATTCGCAATCATCATGGGAATCATAAACGGGCTGCATCGATCGGGGCCGCGAGTCAGATAGATCTCTTGCTGCTCTTCCAAAACCTTCAGGCCGCCAATGCCAGTGCCAAGTATGACACCCACCTGTTCTGCGTTCAGGTCGTTAATCTCAAACTTCGCATCAGCAACAGCTTGTTTGCTCGCTGACACCCCAAACTGAGCAAAGCGATCCATCCGCTTTGCTTCCTTGCGCTCTAAATAGTCGTGTGGGTCGTAACCCTTCACCTCTCCGGCAAAGCGGCAGTCGTGCCGCGACGGGTCGAATAAGGTGATCGGGCCTATACCATTCTTCCCGGCAAGCAACCCGTCCCAATACTCGGACAAGGTATTGCCGATCGGTGTAATCGCGCCGAGACCCGTGATAACAACGCGCTTACGCTCTAAATTTGTCATGATTTCAGTTTCAAAAAATTAAACACCCAGAACGCAGAACAAAAGAGGAGTTTCCAGTTTTCTAACTTCTCTCCTCTTAGGGGAAAAGACAGGTATTTTATGCTTTTGGAGCTGCAAGTTGGCTGTTGATGAAATCTACAGAAGCTTGAACCGTAGTAATTTTTTCGGCTGCTTCGTCGGGAATTTCAATATCAAACTCTTCTTCCAAGGCCATGACCAGCTCTACAGTATCTAAGGAATCTGCTCCTAAATCGTTAGCAAAGTTGGCTTCGGGCTTGACTTCGCTCTTCTCTACTTCCAGTTGCTCTGCCACAATTTTCTGGACTCTAGTAAAAATGTCGTCTTGGCTCATAACATTATGTCCTCATTGGTTGCTGCGTATCTAATCTTATCCGAAAGGGGGATCTGCAACAGAAAGGCTGGCCGCTTTTCTAAGTGACACGGGCTAGCGACAATTGGGGCACGGACGATCGCAGCAACTCTAGGACTGTTATGGGGTGGCGATCGCTATGGCTCTCTTGGATTTATGTGGGAAACTGTATCGATCGGCACAGAATATTCTTGAGGAAATCGCTGAAACCCTTGTCCTGAGACATATAAGCTGTATCAATCGCCGGATAGCCTGGAGAGCCGGTAAATCTTTGTTTGATTGGGCTGATGGTTAAAAGGCTTGCAGCCTTTTATATCTCAAATGGGTTCTATAGGTGCTTTGTCTCGGCTGGAGGCGCACCCCAGTTGTTGTTACGGCCATCCGAAAATCGAATTGGCCCTTCAATGAGTTCCGTTGGAGTGGCGTTATTGAGGGCGGCCAATTGGACTGAAACGTAGTCACCGCCAATCTGTTCGTGGTATCCGCGTGCAAAGGAGCGCACGCCACAGTGCTTGCAAAAAAGATGATGTCCAATCTTGGGATTGAACTGGTAATCGCTCAAATCGCTCTCACCGGATAGCAATCGGAATGCGTTGGGCTTGATGATAGCGTTCCAATTCCGCGTTTTCGTGCAGATCGAGCAGTTACATTTGTTTGTGCCCAAGCTCAAGTCGATGTCGGCTTCAAATCGAACTGCGCCGCAATGGCAGCTTCCAATAAAGGTTTTGAGCGTCATAATCTCCCAAGAGGTTGTCGTCGTCCGAAAAACGTAGAGGCTGTAACACAACTCCGAATACGGGCGATCTTAGGTGATGCCCAACGGCTGAATAGAGTGGCAACCGATCGCTTCTAACTCAATCCAAAAATATCACAATTCTGTCGGCTCCAATGATTTGTGATGCCCCGATCGCTTAACTATTGTTAGCTGGAATTCCTCAGCGATCTGATTCGCTAAGTTTCCACGGCTGCTGTCTCCACCGCTTGTAAAAACCTACGCATATCTGGGCAATAATCCTCAAATCTCTGTAGAGGGAACTTAGCGGTATATGTTCCAAGAAATCATCTTTAACGCCGAGGCTTGCTCTGGATAGATTGCTCCGACTATCGCTTGACCAAAGATTCCCAGTTAGAGATAGCATAGAATTTGTGACGCTTAATCCTAGATTTCTTAATCAAGTTATTTAGTTGAAACCAATGGCGACCTAGGTGCTTCCATCCTTCACGGAGAGATAGGAGGTGATGGAGCCGGGAATATTTTCAGCTAATCGCATACCACGTCGGGCGATCGCCATTGCTGTGGCTTCATCACTGGCTAGAGCATATTGGCGTGCATATTTTACAAGTCCGATGACCCTGGTGTAAGCTGGATTCACCTTCATCAGATCAATGCCTCGGTTACTCAGCATTTACTCAATAAATCTGCTCATTTGCTTGAATTGGAACGTTTTGCCGGAGCCACGCTCAAATGATTTTGAGTCATTCTTGCTTCTTGATGAAAATACCGCCTCTGTACGCAGCGCCGAAGTAGACAGTGACGCTCGATATCTGTTCGCCCTCGAAAGTGAAAAACTCGGTATTTCTGAACTCCATGCCTTCAAATGTTGTTGCTCGATACGTAACGAACGCCTCGTCTCCTTCAACAAAGATTCGTTCGATCGCGTGCTGGCGAATACGATCGCTGTTAGGCCAGCATCGTTCAAAGTAAGTAGCGCGATCGATGCCATCGTCATACGGGCTGGTAAAGGTGAACGTGCTGCTTAGCAGTCTTTCGACGGTTGCTCGATCCTTGGCATTATAGGCAGCGAAACAGCGCTCAATTGTCGCCTTGCGTTGGGCAGATGCCTGGTTGTCTGGTTCGATCATGACTACCTCTGGAGTTAATCTGGGAGTTAACGGTTAAATTGAGCCGCAGTAGATATCTTTAGCTCGACTAGAATCAGAGCTGTTTGCCTGGTCCAATCTGGTTGTTAGGCTGGTGGCGTTGGGCAATATTGTCTAAAACTGCGTAAGGATATGGAGAGGAAGCATCCCAACTTCGATCGCCCTCCTTTTTTGTCCCTTGCCTTCTGTCCCCTGCAGAAACGATTATGCCATCCTCAAATCTCAAATATGCTTACTTTCCCGGTTGCGTTGCCCAAGGGGCCGCCCGCGAACTTTACCTGTCTACCCAAGCCCTGACTCAAGCCTTGGGCATCGAACTGGTGGAACTCAAAAAAGCTTCCTGCTGCGGTTCTGGCACTTTCAAGGAAGATTCGCAGTTGCTGGAAGATACCGTCAACGCCCGCAATATTGCTTTGGCTGAGGAACTGAATCTGCCTTTGCTGACCCATTGCAGCACTTGTCAAGGGGTAATCGGTCATGTGGACGATCGCCTCAAGGATTGCCAAAAAACCGATCCCAACTACATAGAAAAAGTCAACGGTTTACTAAAAAAACAAGGCTGTTCGCCTTATCAAGGCAGTACCGAGGTGAAACATCTGTTGTGGGCGATCGTTGCAGATTACGGGCTCGATGAGGTGCAGAAGCGAGTCACCCGCAAGCTTTCGGGTTTGAAGTGCGCGTCTTTTTATGGATGCTACCTGCTGCGAGCTCAGGATAAGCTGCTTTACGATGACCCGCACCAACCGGAATCGATGGAAAATGTATTTCGGGCGATCGGGGCAACTCCGGTTTACTATCGAGGGCGGACGCAGTGCTGCGGCTGGCCGTTGGCAAGTTATGCCACTAACCAATCTTTTCAGATGGCCGGCAAACATATTCAAGATGCTCTTGACAATGGCGCTGATTGTATGGTAAGTCCTTGTCCTCTGTGTCACTTGAATTTGGATTCGCGACAGCCGGAGGTGGAAAAAGTAATCGGGCGCAAATTGGGTTTGCCGGTGCTGCATTTGTCCCAGTTGGTGGCTTTGGCTTTGGGTGTGGAGCCGAAAAAACTAGGACTCGATCGACATATTGTTTCAACTAAGCCCGTGTTAGAAAAATTAGGCTTTTAGTCGATCGATTTGCGCGGCTTTGTAGTAAGGACTAAAGTCTTTTCTAATATCACACCCAGTTTTGTAGTAAGGACTTTAGTCCTTTCTAATATCAAATCCCGTACGATCGGAATTATACCCGAGTGCTAGCGGGACGCTCGATCGCGCTCATACATTTTTGAGTTCATTCCTGGACTGCCGTTGTGAGACTGCGATTGTTAAAGCGCATTCGATAGCCCGAATCTACACTCAAAAGCAAGTGTGGTGGGTGGTAGGTTAATATGCAGACAACAAAAGTTGTATATTATTAGACAAAATACTTTTTTAACACTTTCTAACTGGCTAGCTATTGACAAGGAATAAGCAATGAAACGAAATCCAGTAAATCTCACACGTCCGGTATTGCTATGGGCAATGCTAGGAATCATTTGCGGTTTGTTTGCTGCAAGTTATTGGATATTTTTGTCTTACATAATGCTGGGATTTGAATATTTTAGTGGACCTTCTCTACTAATCATCATGCCACTTGCTGGTTTGCTCGTCGGTTTGATAATTCATTGGCTGGGAAATCCTGGCGAAATAGGGTTGATTATTGACAATATTCATCTCAATGGTGGGCGATTACCCATGAACGAGAATCCTTCTATGATTCTGTCGTCGCTAATCAGTATTGCAAGTGGAGGCAGTGCTGGTCCAGAAGCACCAATGGTGCAAGTCACAGGTTCAATTGGTACGTGGTTGGCCGATCGCTTTCAATTGCGCGGAGAGGCACTGCGAACTTTGAGTATTGCTGGCATGGCATCTGGTTTTACAGTTTTGTTCGGCGCTCCTTTGGGTGGTACTTTTTTTGCTTTAGAAATCCTGCATCATCAGAATGTTGTGGAGTATTTTGAAGCAATATTGCCTGCGGTCGTGGCAAGTTGTGCAAGTTACACCATTTTTGTAGCAATTACCCAGCTAGGAATTGGCCCTACCTGGCATTTTCCTCAATACAATGTGGACAGCCTTTATGACTTTGGCGCAGCGATTGCTTATGGAATTGTAGGTGCGCTCATGGGGTGGTTTTTTATCGCTGTATTTCGCAGTATTGGTCGCTTATTCGATTCGATACCCAGTCCAATCTATGTGCGCACTACTTTAGCTGGGCTAGGACTTGGTGTTTTATCAGCTTTATTTCCGCTTACTCGTTTCTTTGGTGAACATCAAATTGAAAAAATTGTTGAGGGAAACTTTCCTTTGGAATTTCTTTTGACTTTAGTTATTGCTAAAGTGTTTGCCATTAGTACGACCGTAAATGGAGCCTGGCGGGGGGGGATTATCATCCCGCTGTTTTTTATAGGAGCCTGTTTAGGAAAGGCAATCGCGATCGTTAATCCCGCATCCAACGAGACTTTGGCAATGATTTGTGTAATGGCTGCTCTGAATTCAACAGTTACTCGAACTCCCATTAGTACAACCCTGCTACTCGCCAAGTTGACAGGATTCAGCACTTTTACACCGATTCTCTTCGCTAGTCTCGTGGGTTTCTTCTTGGCTCCCCGATCTCCTTTCATTAGCTCACAGCATAAAGTGGATTAACCCAAGGCTACAATTCCTCTAATCGCTCCGTGTAGCGGTTAAAAATACGTGCAATTTGCGAGGGTCGAGTCTCAAGGATTTTGTGATTACAAATTCACCAATGGCATCAAACAACATCTGGGTGTTGATACCAGTCAGCTTGCCCTTTTTGATCTATTGCACAAAAGCCAGTGTGTCCGATGAATGTGGCTGGATTGAAATGTTGAGTCACAACTGCGATTACTTTCACACTCGGGCTCGTCAATATTCCGAAGACGATCGTTCTGCAAGGGCAAGGGGTATCGCCCGGATCGGCTCATCGCAGAGAAAGTAAAAACTATATGCCCAGATTATGACCCTTATCCGTTTTAAACTGGCACAGAAACTAACGAAAGCCGAAAAAGTGGCACTAGAGGGGAAAACTGGATTTGTCGTGGTGGCAACTGGCGATCGTGATTGAACGGTCAAACGCTTCGATGTAAGGCTGTAAGAGTTTGGTCAAGAACTTTGAGCAGACCCTCATCAATACTACTGCAAAACTCAATTTGTATTTCATCAGGCTGATGCTCAAACGGTTGGCGAATTAATATATCCCAAAATGGTTCTATAAGACTCCCAGCGTGAATAACTGTGAAGTTTTGTCGCTTTTTCGCGAAGTGCTTCCAAGCACTGCGGTAGACTAACCTTTAATTCTCTGTGCAGGCTATAGCGGTGGCACCTCACCGTCAAATCTGTTAATTCGCAGAGCAAGGAAATTTTTAGTGACTCGTTGGGAGCCTTTATTCAATGTCTCATTCAGTCAAAATTTACGATACTTGCATCGGCTGCACTCAATGCGTCCGCGCTTGTCCGACTGACGTTTTGGAGATGGTGCCCTGGGATGGCTGCAAAGCAGCTCAGATTGCATCCTCTCCCCGCACCGAAGACTGTGTAGGCTGCAAGCGGTGCGAAACTGCTTGCCCCACCGATTTTCTGAGCATCCGGGTTTACCTCGGAGCCGAAACCACTCGCAGTATGGGTCTAGCCTACTAAATATCGATCGACACGCCGATCGAATTACGGGCACAAGAGAGGGGGCGATTACATTGCCCCCTCTTTTTTGTCGCGGAATCTGCATTCTGGGGCCGGAAGAAGGTAAAAATGATAAAACGTGAGTTTTATTGCGATCGCTAAGCAGGAGTAGTACGTTAAATGTGCGGAATCGTTGGCTATATCGGCACGCAAGCAGCAAGCGAGATTTTGCTAGCAGGATTGGAGAAACTAGAATACCGGGGCTACGATTCAGCGGGCCTCGCTACCATCTCGGAAGGACAAATTACCTGCATCCGAGCCAAGGGCAAATTGCACAACCTCCGGGAAAAGCTAGCAGAGATAGACTCTCCGGCTCCCATCGGCATCGGACACACCCGCTGGGCAACTCACGGCAAGCCAGAGGAATATAACGCTCACCCTCACCTGGATAATAGCGGGCGAATTGCGGTAGTTCAAAATGGAATTGTCGAAAATTATCGCGAGTTGCGGGAAGAATTGAAAGCAAAGGGACATAAATTTGTCTCTGATACCGATACAGAAGTTATTCCTCATTTAATAGCTGAGTTTTTGAAAGAAGGAGAAAGGGAGAAGGCAGAAAGAAAAGAGAAAAAAGCCGAGCAAATTGCTGATTTGTCGTTTTTGGAAGTGGTTTTAAAGGCGGTAAATAGATTAGAAGGAGCCTTTGCGCTCGCCATTATCTGTGCAGATTTTCCCGACGAAATAATTGTCGCCAGACAGCAAGCTCCTTTGGTGATTGGCTTTGGTGCCGGCGAATTTTTCTGCGCTTCCGACACGCCGGCCTTAGTATCTCACACCCGCACTGTTTTATCTCTAGAAAATGGCGAATTGGCAAGGCTAACTCCGATGGGAGTCGAAGTTTACAGCTTTGCAGGGGAAAGGCTGAAAAAAAGCCCGCGCATCCTTGGTTGGAGTCCGGTTTTAGTCGAAAAACAAGGCTTCAAACACTTCATGCACAAGGAGATTTACGAACAGCCAGCCGTAGTCCGAGCTTGTTTGGAGGCTTATTTAGACAGCGATTGGCAGCCGGGAAATTCGCGCTCTCCAATCAATCTCAACTTGCCCAAGGAACTTTGCGCCGATGTCGAACAAATTTCAATTCTCGCCTGCGGAACGAGCTGGCACGCCTCGCTAATTGGCAAATATTTGTTGGAACAATTAGCTAATATTCCCACTGCGGTGCAGTACGCTTCTGAGTACCGCTACGCACCGGCACCGCTGACAGCAAATACTTTAACTATTGGGGTAACTCAGTCGGGAGAAACGGCGGACACGCTGGCGGCTTTGGGGATGGAACAGCAGCGGCGCGCGGGTCTTACGGATAAATTCCAGGCGAGAATGTTAGGGATTACTAACAGGACTGAAAGTTCGATCGCCCACATGATGCCGCACGTGCTCAATACCCACGCCGGTATAGAAGTCGGCGTTGCTGCCACTAAAACTTTTGTCACTCAGTTGATGGCATTTTATTTTTTAGCTTTGGATTTGGCGCACCAGCGGCAAACAATCAGCAGCGAGAGATTGGCAGAGATTATTGCTGGTTTGCGCCAGTTGCCAGCGGAAATTGAAAAGTATTTGGAGATTCAAGAACAGTATGTAGAAGAATTGTCCCACCAGTTTACAGAAACCCAAGATTTTATATTTTTGGGGCGGGGAATTAACTTTCCGATTGCTTTGGAAGGGGCGCTGAAACTGAAGGAAATTAGCTACATTCACGCCGAAGGATATCCGGCGGGAGAGATGAAACACGGCCCGATCGCCCTTTTGGACGCGAAAGTGCCTGTAGTGGCGATCGCTATGCCAGGAAGCGTCTACGAAAAGGTGCTTTCCAACGCTCAGGAAGCGAAGGCGCGTGACGCCCGTTTAATTGGCGTTACGCCGAAGCAAGGTGTGGCGGAAGCCGATATTTTTGACCACATTTTGCCGGTGCCTTTGGTAGATGAATTGTTGTCGCCGATTGTAACAGTTATTCCCCTGCAATTGTTGGCTTATCACATTGCAGCCCGTCGCGGTTTGGATGTCGATCAGCCGCGCAATTTGGCGAAGTCGGTGACGGTGGAGTAAAGGAAGGAAGAAGGAAGAGGGAAGAAGGTGTATTCTGAAAATAAAGTTGTACACTAACAAATAAAGTTGTACACTAGCAAATAAAGTTGTACACTATTGGGTATGGCTTTATTTGCTAGGTTTTCGGAATATTTCTGGAAGCTGACTTTGATGAACCATCTGGGTGAGGTAATCAGATGGCTAAACGTAGCCGAAACACCAGTGAAACGACTATTGAGAATCGTCTGAAGCAAGGGCGTGGTATGGGACAAGGAGCCAATTACAATCCTTGGCTGCACATTCAGGATGTTCCCTCTCAAGGACTTGCTAGCAGAATCAAGGGATGGAAGACACGTAGGGTTCATCATCTGTTAAGCGAATTGGAAACCAGCTACTTCTATGTGCTCGACTGGTCACTACCTGTGCTGGATATCCGGGAGCAATTTCCGCTACTGCCCTTAGAGGAAACTTTGGCGATCGCAGAACAATGTGGGGTAGCCTACCCCACAGATCCGCGTACTAAAGAACCAGTAGTAATGACTACTGACTTTGTTGTGACAGTTCGACAGAGTGTTGGCTCAATCGAACAAGCACGAACAGTTAAGTATGCACAGGATTTGCAGTCAAAGCGTAATCTGGAGAAGTTGGAGATTGAAAGATGCTATTGGCAAAGGCGAAACATTGATTGGGGAATTGTTACTGAACGTGAAGTGTCTAAAACTCTTGCAGAGAATATCAAGTGGTTGCATCCTTATCTAGACCTAAATGACTTACCACAGAGTGATATTACCCGAATAACAATGGTAATGACTCCATTGGTGCTTCAGGCAAAAGATTCTTTAGCAAATATTGCAGCAATTTGTGATGACCAACTTGGTCTTACGCCCGGTTTCAGCTTATTAGTTGTTCGGCACTTGCTGGCTAATCGAGTTTGGCAGGTAAATATGGTTCAGCCTATTCTACCTAGTGAAAGGCTTGTACTCTTATCCTCTTTAGAACCTCTTGAAGAAATCGGAGGGGTTGGATGAACTTATTCGTCAATATGCTAATAGAGTGGCAGAGTGCAACTGGTTCGTGGATTGAGCGTTTACTATGGATCGATTCATCTGGCACTGATGCTGCCCTTATTGAAATTCTTAATCCTCAAAGCTTGCCCATTTTTCATAAGTGCAAGGATCTAGAAGCAGCGATTACCTCTGGAGAAGCCCATGTCATAGAGGTAGATCCTTACGCAACATTACTACGATCAGAAGACAGTATCCCCAAGAAACATCTCCAGCATAGAGATGCAGCTTGGGAAGTAATTATGCCCCTAATTGAAGATAAAACTGGACAGATTTTCTACTCGCATGGAAGAGGAAAGCTCTTGAATGCGTTAGAGAAACAAACAGGGTGGACGAAGAAAACTATCTACAAGTTCTTGAGGCGATACTGGCAGGGAGGACAAACTAAAAATGCACTTCTTCCCCTTTTCGATAAGTGTGGCGCAAAGGGTAAAGAGCGAAAAAGTAGTGAACGAAAGCGTGGTCGCCCTAGCAGAATTACAAAAGTCACGAATTTATCAACTGGCATTAATATCAATACTAATGTACAAGAGAAGTTGATTCGCGGAATTAAGCTTTTCTATGAAAATTCAGACGGCAGAACTTTGCAGGATGCCTATCAGAAAACGCTGGAAAAGTTTTTTCATAAAGGTTACGATCTTCTCCCTGATGGGACTCTAGTGCCATTTCTTCCTCCATCTCAGGAACTTCCAACATTTGGGCAGTTTCGTTACTGGTATGAAAAAGAGCAAAACTTAACTCAAGCTCTATCTACACGGGAGGGTAAGCGTCGATACAATCTGCGTCATCGTGAAGTTTTAGGAGATTCAACTCAGATGGCGTTTGGCCCAGGGTCAATTTATCAGATTGATGCCACAATTGGCGACATTTACTTAGTTAGTTCCCTAGACCGTAGCCGCATCATTGGGCGACCAGTTATTTATGTTGTTATTGATGTATTTAGTCGTCTCATTGTTGGTATTAGCGTTACCCTAGAGGGCCCTAGTTGGGTAGGTGCTATGCAGGCATTAGAGAACACAGCTAGTGATAAAGTTAGTTTCTGCCGAGAATATGGAATTGAGATTTCTGACAAGGATTGGCCTAGTCATCATCTGCCTGAGATGATTTTGGCAGACAGAGGAGAATTGGAAGGCTACAACGCTGACAACTTGGTGAATTCTTTAAATGTAAGAGTTTCAAATACACCACCATACAGAGCAGACTGGAAAGGAATCATCGAGCGTAACTTTCGCCTTAGCAACGATAAAGCAATTCATTGGGTTCCTGGCGCAGTTTATAAACCTCATGAACGTGGTGATGCAGACTATCGACTTGATGCTGTTTTAGATTTACATCAGTTCCGTAAGCTAATGAGTCTCACCGTCCTAGATCATAATAAAGATCACCGCATGGACTGGTATCGAATGGATGAGTTCATGATTCAAGATTATGTTGAACCCTATCCCATTGATCTGTGGAATTGGGGAATTCGTAACCGAGCCGGACATCTAAGAAAAGTTTCACCTGATATTCTTAAACTCAATCTTCTGCGAACAACTGAGGCTTCTGTCACATATCGAGGTATTCGCTTTGAAGGGCTATTTTACTCATGTGATTTAGCACTGAAAGAACAGTGGTTCATCAGAGCTAGGGAAAGAGGAAGTTGGAGAATTACTATAGCCTGCGATCCTCGCAAGCTAGATACAATTTACCTTCGACTCGAAGATGGGCGACGGATTGAACCTTGCTACCTTGTAGATGCAGAAAAAACATTTCGCGGTCGGGACTGGTATGAAGCTGTGGATTACTTTGAGTTGCGAAAACACTCTAAAGAAACAGCTATAAGCCGTAAACAACAATCTAAAGCTACTTTAAATGCTCAGATAGAAGCAATTATTACTCAGGCAACAGAGCAAACTTCAGAAAGTTTAAATGCTGTAGAAAAACAAAGTAAACGCTCGCGTATCAAGGGAATTAGACAAAATCGCAAAGAAGAGCGAGAGATGGAACGAGAGACTCAAGGTTGGCAACTAGGAAGAGACGAATCTATAAACAATCCGGGACAAGTTATTCCCTTGATAATACCAAGCGAAAAAACCGAAATAAATGAACCCAAAAAGGCTGCCAACCAGTACAATCAAGATATTGAAACAGATGAACTAACTAATACAACAATTGAAATAGATTCCTCCCATGTACCTAAATCTCAGTTAATTGATAAATTGCGTAAACTGCGTCCAAAGATGTGGAGTGACGATGAATAGTAATCAGCATATTCCTTCTCTCTTAGTAGGGAAAGGCAGGGTTGAACAAGCAACTTACTGCGCTCCTGGTATTCCTAACTACCAGGGTAATCCCCTGATTGAAGCCCTTCCACCTATCCTAATACAGGATGAAACGGCAGAACTATTGGCGTATTACCCTGAATATGACAAAGAACAACGCAGTATGCCTGCTCACCTTCGTCTGCATTTAATTCAGAACGCACTCCAGTTCTTTGCACCACTGCCTATTCACTTTGATTTAGAGCAGCGATTCTCGCGCATGATCCGAGTGGGATATCAGGCACGAAATCCAGCAGTAGCAGGATTTTGGGGAGATGTTCAAGCCAGGATTCAATCTTTAAAAACAACCCGTCAATCTTCGCGTTCAACAGCTACAGGGTTCACGATTGTTGGAATTAGTGGAGTGGGTAAAACCACTTCTATTGAGGCAATTTTGTCGCTGTATCCACAGGTTATTCTCCACAATTGTTACTGTGAGAATAATTTCAGTTTTACCCAAATCGTTTGGCTCAAGTTAGATTGCCCCTTTGATGGCTCTATTAAAGGGCTATGCTTAAACTTTTTCCAAGCTGTAGATGACTTGTTAGGAACTCGTTACTACGACAATTATGCGGGTGGGCGCAAAACTGTAGACGAACTATTACCTCGCATGGCGCTTGTCGCTTCTTTGCACTCGATTGGCGTGCTGGTTATTGATGAAATTCAACACCTCAGTCAAGCTAAAAGTGGCGGTTCTAGCAAGATGCTGAACTTTTTTGTCCAATTAATCAATACGATTGGATTACCTGTCGTACTGGTTGGCACTTACAAAGCTATATCTGTTTTAAGCGGAGAATTTCGACAAACTCGTAGGGGTACAGGACAGGGCGATCTTGTTTGGGACAGAATGAAAAAGGACGAAACTTGGGAGTGGTTTCTGGAATGCTTATGGGGATATCAGTACGTGCAGCAACGAGCTCCTTTAATACCAGAATTAAGTGATGCTCTTTATGATGTTACTCAAGGGATTACAGATTTCGCGGTTAAAGTATATATGCTAGCGCAAGTTCGGGCGATCGCCACTGGAGAAGAAGCTGTAACTGCACAGGGAATTCGCTTGGCTGCTCAGGAAAGTTTGCGGATGGCTAATCCTATCCTGCAAGCCCTGAGAACAGGTGATACTCGGATACTGCATACTGTCGAAGATGTGTACCCCATTAATTTAGATTCCTTTTTGCAAGAAGCCCAAAGCAAGCTGAATAAGGCTGAACAACTCGAAGCATTGACTAAAACAAGAAAGGTATCGAGTGCTAAAGAATCATCACCGACTAAAGCAATTTCTCAACCTGAAACAGTAACAAAGACTGTTGAGACTCCACCCAAGACTTCTAGAACGCGAAATAAGAAAAATTTAGCCCCAGATAGCTTACCTGCAATTGCGGCGATAGGAGAGAAACAAAAGCTCACTGCCTATGAGGCTCTCAAACAGGCAGGTTTGATTCGTCCGGCAACTGAGTATTTACTAGAGGAGGTTGGTTAATGATTGGCTGCTTTCCCGATCCTTATCCTGATGAATTACTTTATAGTGTTTGCGCTCGTTTCCATGAACGAGTTCAGTATCCTAATAAGAAGAATACCCTTCGGGAATTGTTTGGTGATGAAGCTGCGATCGCAGTTGTCGATCTTCCTAGCAATCTGAGAAATCTTGCCTCAGCATTACCTGCTGGAAGTCCCTACACAGTTGAAAGATTAATTAATCAACATACCCTACTACCCTTCTTTGCCCCTTTTCTCCATCCCAAACAATTTCGACAACTTTGGGCAGATATGGAAGGTTCGCGTGGCCCAGCTATTCATATGCGTTCTGGATTAATGGCTAGTGTAGTTCAGCCTCCAGAATGGTTGAGGTTTTGTCCTGAATGCGTTCAAGAAGATAAACAGCAATTTAGTGAGTCCTACTGGCATCGTCTTCATCAAATACCAGGAGTAGAAATTTGTCCTCAGCACCAAGTTCGATTAGTTGATAGCCAAGTTCGGGTACAGAATCCTACTACTCGTCATGAATTTATTACAGCAGAGCAAGGAATAAAGTTACCAAAATCTCAGTCATATACTCTAAAATATTCGCATCACAATATCCTATTAAAGATTGCTCAAAATGCTACTTGGCTTTTAGAAGAACATATTTCGCCGCCAGGATTAACGATTCTACTCAAACGTTACCGAGAGTTGCTGGCAGAGCGCGACTTAGCAACTTATAGCGGTAGGGTAAGAGTGAGTAAGCTGCTAGAAGAGTTTAAACGCTTCTATCCAGATGAACTACTACAAAGACTTCAGTGTGAAATTGATACAGAAAGCGAACATAGCTGGTTGTTGCGCTTAGTGCGATCGCCAAAAGGTTCTCAGCATCCATTACGCCACCTGCTACTAATTCAATTTTTGGATCATAATGCCGAGTCATTCTTTAAACTTCCGAAACAATTTAAACCCTTTGGTACCTGGGGGGGTGACAAATATAGCTAGGAACCTTGCCGGAGCAAGGTTGCAGCTCTGAGACCACGTTGATAAAAGTGACGCTTATTACGAGTT
>NZ_SRRZ01000156.1 GCF_013179805.1 Microcoleus asticus IPMA8
AAAGTTGTTGACTAATATTGAGCCAAAACTATTTAATTGCTTCGTTAATATTGTCGAGACGGGGGAATCTTTAGAACAGGATTTTTACTATGAATCAGAAAAATCTTGCTGGTTGCACTTCGCAGCAGTCAAGCTAGGAGATGGTTTTTCCGTTACTATCCGTGATATTACCGCCCGCAAACAAATAGAATTGGCTCTCCAAGATGCCAATCAAAAATTAAACGAACTGGCAAATCTAGATGGTTTGACTCAGGTGG
The DNA here is from genome assembly GCF_013179805.1 of Microcoleus asticus IPMA8. Lineage (GTDB taxonomy): Bacteria > Cyanobacteriota > Cyanobacteriia > Cyanobacteriales > Microcoleaceae > Microcoleus > Microcoleus asticus. The sequence continues at coordinate 258 of NZ_SRRZ01000156.1, forward strand.
CTAACCGTCGCTGTTTCAACAATCGCCTTCAAAGTGAATGGCAACGCCTAGCGCCAGAAAAGCAGCCACTGTCTCTAATTTTATTTGACGTTGATATATTCAAATCCTACAACGACTACTACGGTCATCTGGCTGGGGATGATTGCTTAATTAGAATAGGGCAAACATTACAAAAAGTAGTCCGTCGTCCCACCGATTTAGCAGCGCGTTACGGTGGAGAAGAATTTGTGGTACTTCTGGCGAATACGGATTTAAAAGGAGGGATTAAGGTGGCACAAAACATTCAGCAAGGAATTCACGATCTGGCGATTCCCCATGCAGAGTCTGACGTGAAGGAGATCGTCACAGTCAGTTTGGGTATTGCCTCACTCATACCCACCTTGGAAGTTCAACCAGATACACTGGTAGCCGATGCAGACAAAGCTTTGTACCATGCTAAACAACAGGGGCGCGATCGCTGGAGTACAAGTTGTTGAAAAATCGGGGCGTTTTTTTGAGGAAGGGGGAATTATACCGTTAGACAAGATTTTTCGCCAGTTGTAATTCATCCTGGTTTTTTGTTGATAGTTAGATAGTCAAATTTTTGATAAGTAATACCAATTGGAAATAGTCTTGCTACAATTACCAATCTTATACAAATTATCTTTGATTTGCACAACCCCCCGCCGGACAAGGCAGTGCCGTTTCCCTACATACGATTGCCTATAATTTCTATGTAGCAATATTTTTCAGAAGTAGTATAACTCCACCTAAAAAAATATAAGACTGAAAAACTTGGTTGCTGTAGGGGCGTTGGATGGTGCGTGCGGGCCCTTCCGGGTTTCTAAACACCTTAAAAGTTTTACCTTTAAATAGGTTGAGCTACTTAATGAAAGTTTGACATCTTCCTTCCGCTGAAGCTTCCGCAGATGGTTGAGATCCTGCGTTTGATCGCAGGATGGAAATAGGGTTTGCTGAAAGAGGAATAATACCAGTTTTAAAAAAAATTGCTACAATTCTCAATCTTATAAAAATTATTTTTCATGCGCCGATAACTTCGCCGGACACGGCAATACCGTTTCCCTACAGATGCTCGTCTCTAATTGATATGTATCAATATTTTTCATGATTAGTATAAGCTGTAGCTGGCGTTACAGATTAAGAGTGTAAATCCGAATTAAATATCTAAACCCGTGACTGCTAAATCTGGAGGATGTTCGACAACAAACTGATAATATAACTCTTGCTTTGCTTGCGGGGGCAGAGACATTATCCATTCTAGCAATCCCATTTCACCTGCTACTATCTTCGGATTAGTGAGAGTCGATCGCACTTTAATTTGTTCATTGCGGCTGACTGGCAATTGCTCTTTTAGTGTTAGGTGTACCTGCACCTGATGCAAGTTTGTCACATTTAAACGATAAGCGTAACTCATACGCCGCTGCTGGCCGATCAGTTTTTTATCTACTTGTCTTTCCACTAATTCCCGCTCTATTTTTAACCGTTCATCTATTCCTAAATTAACTTTATATTCTTGCCCGGGGGAAACATTTTCTAACTGCACAGTACCGACAAAAGTGTTGTCGCGAAAGATATTTGCTTTACCGGGAAGCAGAGTTGCGCCTGTCAGCGGATTCACAACAACTGCTTGCAAATAGGCAAAACTGACTAATCGCGGGACGGCTATATATTCAGGTTTAAACGGATAATTTTCGCTGAAAATCGTCACTTTGTGCGGTGTACCGTCGCTGGGAATATTAGTATTTCCCCCTACTTGAAATGAGACGGTGCCACCTTCTTTAGATACTTGTGCGATCGCTGTTGTCGCGTCTATCGGTTCGGGTGCGCCAGCAGCACCGCCCATAGCCATCATTGGCAATGGTACCTCGTCTTCCATCTCTAATTCCATAAAGTCTATTGCCATTTCTGCTTTCTCAGTCTGTCGGCTGCGTTTCATCAAAACTTCTCGGTTTTGAGCAGATTTTGGGTGAACAATATCGATAAACCAGGGTTGGAGTTTTGGTGGCAAAGTTCCCATTCCGGGTTTTGCTGTAGATAAAGTCAGCGCTACTCCCGTCCAATCTTCGCCTGTATTTTGATTGACTTCGGCTAGGTAATTGAGATTAATTTGGTTGTTAGTAGTGTTAACTCGCAAGTCGTAAAGGGGAGTCCAACGAGCTCGCATTACTACATAGGAAACTTCTAGTTCAAAATTGCCGCTGCCGCTGGCTTCTATGGCGACAATGATGTTAAAACTTTGCTGGGAATGGGGAGTGTGTACTTGCCACAACTGCTGCTGCAAAGCTTCTATTTGCTTGTCTAATTCGTGCTGTTGTCTTTCGTGATGAGCGATCGCACTTACGTATTTTAGGTAATGGGTTCCTAAAAAGTTGAGCAATTCGCCTGTTTCGTTTAAACCTACCTGCTGTTTGGCGACGCTGCTGGAAAAGAAACCGACGCTTTTTTCGCTCAAACCTTCAACAAATTTGAGCTGAATTTTTCTGGCGGTTATTTTGTCGTTAATTGCCCGTTTTTGGGTTTCTAATTCTTGGATTTGTTGGGTTAATTCGGCGGTGCGATCGTCCACAGGTTCACTGTTAAACACTGTTTCGCTGCGCACTCCCAAAAGTCGCACAGCAACTGTACCCGCACCCGTAGCCCTGACTGACTCTGTGTCGAGGGTTGCGGGGAGAGAGGCGATCGCCAATTCTCGCTCGTTTCCCGTCAAAGCCACGGTGCCGCGGCGCGTCACCAGCGCGCGATCGGTGTAAACTGTAACTTCTGATATGCTACTATCTAGTGTTTTGATGGTATCAGAATTAAGGATTTCTGAGTCAGTCATTGCCAGTTGCTCCTATTTAATAACCGTTTAGTCGATCGAGCATTGTTCAAAGTAGTTTATCGATCAATTTTCCCGATCGCCCATTCCTCTAGAAAACTCCTCAAGCGCATCCAAAGGCGAAGCAAACAATATGCAGCGTTGAAGCAAAGACAAGTCTAACTCCGGCAGTATTTCACTGCTAGCAATGCGATCGTAACCTTCATCTTGCAGATGGTAAAGCTCTAGAGTGCCATCTTCCCAAAACCAGACTTCCGGGACTCCCATCAGTCGGTATTTCTGAAGCTTAATCGGACTACCGCTAGTGATAACAATCTCAATACATAAATCTGGAACATCTTTAATAGTTCCGGAACAATAAGACAAATCTGTCTGATACTCGACTCGATCTTCGACAATCCGACTATAAGTACCGCTGGGAAAAAATACAATTCTTCTTTGCAGAAAATACTGTCCCATTAGCAAGCCCATCAAACACATAATTGCTTCATGCAACCTTCCAGTACCACAATTTCTAAAACTCCATCGCAATAAAATAAGCGTACATTCGGCACGTCTTCAAAACCAGCTTGAATGGTCTTGAATCGATGCCATGTAAAACCGCGCCAAGTGAAACGTTGTTCGACTGCGGGAGAAGTGGTTGGATTGTCTGCAGTTTGAAGCATGATTGTTTTATTGATGTTCAAAATGGTAGCGCGGGAGTGGGCGGGTTTACGAGTTTACGAAATCCTTATTTTTAGGAATTGATAATTGGTAAAACCCGCCCCGACGGTTAATTTTAGCTCACTGGCTCGATTCCTGCCAAATCCAAAATTTGAGGAATTAAATCTTCTCGTTTGACGGCCATCATGTGAACTCCTTGACAAATCTGCCGCGCTAGCTTGACTTGTTCGGCCGCAATTTTTATGCCTTCCTGTAATGGTTCTGGAGCTTTAGCCAAACGGTCGATCGTCTCTTGCGGAATATGAACTCCCGGCACGTATTTTTTAATAAATTCAGCATTTTTAGCTGATTTAAATAGAAAAATTCCTGCTAAAATGGGTTTGTTGCAGCCAGCAGCAATATTGTGCATAAACTTATCTAAAAGTTCAAAGTCTGTAATTAATTGACTTTGAAAAAACTGTGCTCCTGCTTCTAATTTTTTCTCAAATCGACTTTGCAAACCAGACAAACTGGGGCATTGCGGATCGACGGCAGCACCGACAAATAAATCGGTAACTCCGTCTGTTAAAGGTTTGTCATTCCAGTCTTGGCCGCCGTTCATTTTTTGAATAACTTGCAACAGCCGAACTGATTCCAAATCGAATACACTTTTTGCTTTAGGATGGTCGCCCGCTTTGACGGGATCGCCTGTAAGTGCTAATACATTGCGAATGCCTAAAGCGTGGGCTCCCATGAGATCCGCTTGCAAGCCAATTAGATTGCGATCGCGACAAGCAACTTGACAAATTGGCTCAATTCCGTGCTGCACTAAAATCGCCGAAACTGCTAGGGGGCACATTCGCAAGACTGCGCGACTCCCGTCTGTGACATTAATTGCATGAACTCTGTTTTTGAGGCGTTCAGCCATTTGAATTGTGTGAGTTATGTCGCCGCCTTTTGGCGGGGCAACTTCGGCAGTAATTATAAATTCTCCGGGGGTGGTGCAGGCTGTGCGCAAACGGTTCATGATTATTTGTCTGTTATTGGTTATTTGTTATTTGAGAGTTGACAGTTGACAGTTGGCAGTTGTTAGTGGGCAGTTGGCAGTTGTCATTCTTAACCAGTAACCAATAACAACTCACAACTAACAACTAAACAGGTAAAGAATAACCGAAAGCTGTCTTAACCTTAGTTAGTGTTTGATTAGCAATAGCTTCTGCTTGTTCTCTTCCGCGACGCAGTACAGACTCTAAATATCCCGGATCGTCCATGATTTCCTTGTATTTATCCTGAATTGGTTTGAGAGCACTAATTGTAGTCTCTGTCAGCAAGGGTTTAAAATCTCCCCAACCCATGTTTTCACACTCTGTTGCTACTTCTTCCTTAGATTTGCCGGAAAGCAGGAGATAAAGTGTCAGCAAATTTCTAGCTTCGGGGCGATCGGGGTCGTCAAAAGTCAAACCCCGCACGGCATCTGTTTTGCAGCGCTTGATTTTTTTGGCGATCGTATCTGGCGAATCCAATAAATTAATTCGACTTTGTTCGGAAGGGTCAGATTTCGACATTTTGCGCGTGCCGTCAGTCAAACTCATCACCCTCGCACCGTCAGTCCGAATTAACGGTTCGGGAAGTTTCAATACTGGCTTTTCGGGTGTGCCGAATTGGTGATTTAATCTGATGACTATATCGCGGGTGAGTTCCAAATGCTGTTTTTGGTCTTCTCCCACTGGCACTTGGTCGGCATCGTAAAGCAAAATGTCTGCTGCCATTAACACGGGATAATTTAGCAAACCGGCGTTGACATTTTCGCCTTGTTTAACTGCTTTTTCTTTAAACTGAATCATATCTTCGAGCCAGTTAATCGGCGTAATACAGTTGAGCAACCATGCTAGTTCTGTGTGCGCCGAGACGTGGGATTGCACGAAAATAGTAGAATATTCTAAATCGATGCCGCAAGCTAAATAGAGTGCGGCGATCGTGTAAGTGTCGGAGGCTAGAGTTGCTGGATTGTGCGGTGCGGTAATTGCGTGCAAATCGACTACGCAGAAGTAATTTTCGTACTGACTTTGACCTTCTACCCAGTTGCGAATGGCACCGAGATAATTGCCGAGGTGAAGATTGCCGGTTGGCTGAACTCCCGAAAGAACGCGCTGTTTGCCCATGAGGAAAGAATAGAATTGAACTCACATTTCTATATTGACACGTTATTTCAATTTCAGAGCCTCTAATTTTCTGGCGGTTGACTGTTGACTGTTGACTGTTGACTGCTGACTGTTGACTGCTGACAACTGACAACTGACAACTGACTAATTACCAATCTGTCAGCAACCTTGCTTTGCGCAAAACAAATGTCAGAACAGTTTCTTCGCCGGTAATAATATCGGCTCTGCCCTCCATTCCCGATTGAATCGAATACTGGCGGGGGACGTTGGCTTGGGGGGTTCCGAAGAATTGGCCGCTAGTAGATTTGAGTTTTGTTAAATAAGTTTGTTCGGGCTTAATTGCTACTTCGTAATAAGCTGTACCTAAATTATTAGTGGGATTTTGAGTGGCGATCGCATCTGGGGCGATTTCGCTGACAGTTCCTTTTAATGTACCGTAATCGGGGAAAGGCAAAGCCGAAATCCTGATCTGTACGGGTTGGCCGATTTGGATGCGGGCGATGTCTTGGGATGTCACCTTGGCTTTGACTACCAGGGGTACGTCGCTGGGGACGATTTGGGCGATCGCGCTGCCGGCTTGTACGGTTTGACCCGTATTTCGTACTTCCAATCTGAGAATTGTACCATCCGTGGGCGTGCGGATCACGCTATTTTCGAGTTTTAACTCAATTTGATTGAGTTCTTTTTTAGCTTGAATTAATTGTTGTTGAATGGACGATCGCTTGACTAGCAAAACCCGCCGACTTCTGCCCAGTCTTTCGGCGACATCCGGTAGCGAGGTGGCGAATTTTACTAAAGCTGATTCGATTAATTCCTGTTGGGCGGAACTTTCATTTTGGATGCTTTTAAATTGGGCGCTGGCCAAAATTTGATTTTCTAAGTCGCGCAGTTGCTGGTTGATTTGCTGTGCTGCTGTTTGAGACTGATTAATTATTTCTTGTAACTGCTTTTTTTGAGCGTCCAAACGCGAAGCGTCTACAACTGCGATCGCATCTCCTTCTTTTACTATCTGATTCTCGCTGACAGCAATGCTTTCGACGCTTCCTTCGGTGGCTGCTTGCACGACGCGCACTTCTCCGGCTGGACGGACGATCGCGTCTGCTTTGACTGTAGCGCTGTATTTGGTGACGCTAGCGAGGGCGATCGCCCCGCCAAAGGTCGCCACCATCAAAATGCCTCCCAAAGTCGTCCAGCGGCTGACAGGGGGCAAAAACTGGTCGTTATCAAAGGTTTCAGCGGGTGTGGCTTCGGGAGTGAGAGACATGGCGGCAAGGGGGAGAGGGGAATACTTTGGAGTTTGGAGTTTTGAGTTGGGGGAGAGGCAGAGATCGATCGCTTATTTCTTTTGTCACCTTTACGATCGGCTTTCCGGAAACCAAGAATAGGTTTAGAAGTCTAAATCAAAATTCACAGGGTCAATGTAAAAATCCGCACAGCTTTGGCGTCTCTACCCACAAACTTCGCCAAACATCAACAGGAGTGAAGCCAGCGGGCAAGACTTATGAAATTATGGCTTTTCAGCAATAAGTTTTGACGCTGTTACCGGGTTTTTCATATATCTGTAGGTAGTAAGTAAGTACATAGGTATTAATAGGAGTTCTTTATGTCAGAAAATCAACAACATTCACTCTTGACCGAACTAACCGATCTAGAATCTGCTACTGTCAGCGGTGGCAGCATTACCAGCGGTGTCAGCGGGGCTAACAGCAGCAGCCAGACCGATAACAGCAGCAGCAATAGCCTCAATATGCTGTTTTTCCTGCCGCCGCCTAGCCAGCTTTATCTGTACGATCCTCGCCGCGATCGCCCTTACAAAACCCTTGTGGTTTAGATAGCTGAGTCAGGTTGTGCGATCGGCTAAACTTTGAAAGTTTATCCGTAATATTCCGGAGAACGATCGGCATTTGAGAAATATAGATTAGTAGTTAAACGATACTAGAAAAATTCAATAGTTTCTAGTTTGTATTCACCCAATTTCATCAACCAAACGGAGTCTATCATGCAAAAAACTACAGACACCTCACTGTTTACTGAAGTCACCCCTGAAGAATCTGCGAGCGTCAACGGTGGCTACTATTATTCGACGAGATACAACTCCAACTGTTACCGTGCAACACGTCACATTGTGTACCGCCGGAATTGTGATGGTACTTTCAGAGCAGTAGCTCGCTACTGGTAAAGTTCAGTTCTGTCAATTCAGCTCGATCTATTGATGTGAATTAATAAAGCACCCATAAGTTTATGGGTGCTTTGTTCTGATTGGGTACTCGGTGAGGGGTAATGTTCATTAGGCTCTACTCATTATTCATTTTGCCAAATGTTAAAGAATATTCCTTTTATCCGAGAAATGCCTTTCTCCGGACGAGTAAATAGGTTGATGAAATATCAGGTTGTGCTCCAGCAGAGCGAAGAAGATTGCGGCGCGGCTTGTCTGGCTTCGATCGCCAAATTTTACGGACTAAATTTTACAATTAGCCGTTTGCGAGAATTTGTCGGCACTGGGCAACAAGGGACGACTTTACTGGGCTTGAAACAAGGTGCTGAGGCGATCGGCTTTAATGCTCGATCTGTGCGAGCGGCCGCTGCAATTTTAGACAAGCTCGATGATGCCCCTCTACCGATGATTATTCACTGGAACGGCTATCACTGGGTTGTTTTGTACGGCAAACAGGGCAACAAATATGCGATCGGCGATCCGGCTGTCGGTATGCGCTATGTTTCTAAAGCAGAATTAGCAGCAGCTTGGACAGATTGGCTGTGCTTGCTAGTAGAACCCGATCCGCAACGGTTTTTTGCCGCAGCAGACGGTCAACCCCCCGCCAATTCCTTACAAAAATGGATGCGCCGGATTGGGATTTACCGCCAGATTTTAATGGAAGCATTTTTGCTGAATGCAGTGTTGGGTTTGCTGTCGATTTCTTCGCCTTTTCTAGTTCAACTGCTCACCGACGACATCCTGGTGCGGGGCGACAGACAGCTCCTGGGGAGTGTGGCGATCGCAGTTATAGTTATGAACCTGTTTAGCAGCAGTTTAGGATTGGTACAGTCCAACTTAATTGCTCAGTTTTCCCAGCGTTTAGAGTTGGGATTAGTGATGGAATTCGCGCGCAAATTCCTGCGATTGCCTTTGAGTTTTTACGAAACCAGACGCAGCGGCGAAATCGTCAGTAGATTACAAGATATCCAAGAAATAAATAAATTAGTTTCTCAAGTCGCTATCAGCTTGCCCAGTCAATTTTTTATAGCTATAGTTTCTTTTATTTTTATGCTGTTTTACAGCAAGGAATTGACGCTGGCAGCTACAGTGATTGCTGTGTTAATGACTGCCTCTACAGTAGTGTTTCTGCCCGTTTTGCAGCACAAAACGCGCAGTTTATTTGTGCTGGAAGCAGAAACTCAAGGCGTTTTAGTAGAAACTTTTAAAGGCGCGCTGACTGTCAAAACTACTAGCAGTACCCAGGAACTTTGGGAAGAATTTCAAAGCCGCTTCGGCCGCTTAGCTAATCTCACTTTCCGCACTACGCAAATCGGCATTCTCAACAATATATTTTCCGGTTTTATTGCCTCGGCTGGCAGCATTACTCTGCTGTGGTTGGGCAGCGGTTTGGTGATTGACAAGGTATTGAGTATCGGTCAGTTGCTAGCGTTTATTAGCATGAATCAAAACGTTACTACTTGGGTTAATTCCTTAGTCGGATTTTCGGATGAAATGACTCGCGTCCAGACAGCAACTCAACGGCTTTCGGAAGTCATCGACGCTGAACCGGAAACTAAAAACGATAGTAATAAACCTTTTGTAACCATTCAGGACCGCGACGGTATTGTTTGCAAGGGTGTTAGTTTTCACTACCCCGGCAGACTTGACTTGCTGGAAAATTTTTCCGTCACGTTTCCCGGCGGTCAAGCAATTGCTTTGATCGGCTATTCCGGCTGCGGAAAAAGTACGCTAGCTAAAGTAATTGCTGGTCTGTATCCGCTGCAATCGGGTAATATTAGAATTGGCGGTTACAACTTGCAGGATTTGTCTCTTGACAGTCTGAGACAGCAGGTAGTATTGGTTCCTCAAGAAGCGCATTTTTGGAGCCGTTCGATTCTCGAAAATTTTCGTTTGGGAAGTCCAGAAATTAGCTTTGAACAGATTGTGAAAGCGTGTAAGATTGCGGGTGCGGATGAATTTATCAGCCAATTACCTGATAAATATCAAACAGTTTTAGGGGAGTTTGGAGCGAATATTTCTGGCGGACAAAGACAGAGATTGGCGATCGCCCGCGCCATTCTCAACAACCCGCCCGTATTGATTTTAGACGAATCTACCGCAGGGCTTGACCCCGCAAGCGAAGCGGAAGTCTTAGAAAATTTATTGATGTACCGGCACGGGAAAACGACGATTTTTATCAGCCACAGACCGCGAGTGATCGATCGCGCCGATTGGATTATCATGTTAGAGCGCGGCAGGTTGAAACTGCAAGGATCGGCTGCAAAATTGCGATCGATTCCCGGAGATCATTTAGAGTTTTTGGAACCTTGAAAACTTGTAGGGTGCGTCAGCATATAATCTCTCAATTTATAGATTAAATAATCCTAACTCCCTAGGGACACGGCATTGCCGTGTCCCTACAAAGGCTTGGTTAATGTACCCGGCAAACTAGGGCGATCGCCTCTTGATTTTCTAGCACCAAACCGTACTCCAAACCTTCAACAACTGCCTGACAAGAAGCATCCAAAATATTACCAGAAACCCCGACAGTTGTCCAGCGGTCTTGACCGTTACTAAACTCAGCCAAGACGCGAGTTTTAGCAGAAGTTCCCGCACCGCCGTCAAGAATCCGTACCTTGTAATCTGTCAAGTAAAAATGGGCGATGGCGGGATAAAAGTTCACTAAAGCTTTCCGCAAAGCCGCATCCAAAGCCGAAACCGGGCCGTTTCCTTCCGCAGCTTCCAAAATATTTGTCCCGTTTACTGACAATTTCACTGTTGCCAAAGCCATACAGTCTTCGCCAACCTTATCGCAGTGGACTTGAAATCCCTTAATTTCAAACCACGGCGGCCGTTGTTCCAAGGCTTCCCGCATTAACAATTCAAAAGACGCCTCAGCACCCTCAAATTGATATCCCTGGCTTTCCAAATCTTTCAATTTTTCCAGAATTTGGCGGCAAGCAGGATTTTTGCGATCGAGTTCAATGCCAAAAGTCCGAGCCTTCGCCAAAACATTGCTCAAACCAGCTTGATCGGAAATCACAATGCGGCGACAGTTGCCGATTTTTTCTGGTTCCAAGTGTTCGTAAGTCAGCGGATTTTTCTCAACCGCCGATACGTGAATTCCGCCCTTGTGAGCAAAAGCGGAAAGGCCGACAAAAGGAGCACGGTCATCGGGAGCAAGATTGACAATTTCGCTAACCGATCGACTTACTTGAGTTAATCTAACTAATTGCTCGTCTTGAATGCAATCATAACCCAACTTGAGCTGAAAATTAGGAATCAACGAACATAAATTAGCATTGCCGCAGCGTTCGCCGTAACCGTTAATAGTTCCCTGTACCATCGTCACTCCTTCCCGCACAGCAGCCAAAGCATTAGCAACCGCAACTCCCGAGTCGTTGTGAGTGTGAACTCCTAACTGTAAAGATTTTTCGCGATTGGTTCCTAAAGCTTCTAGAACCTCGCGAACAACCTGACTAATTTCGTGAGGCAAAGTACCGCCGTTAGTATCGCAAAGCACCAGCCATTCTGCACCGGCATCCGCCGCCACTTCTAAAGTTTTAATAGCATAATCTCGATTGTGCTTGTAGCCGTCAAACCAGTGTTCGGCATCGTAAATAACGCGCCTTCCCTGACTCCGCAAATATTCAATTGTATCTCGAATCATTGCCAGATTTTCTTCTAGCGTCGTCTTCAAACTTTCAATAACGTGCAAATCCCACGACTTACCAAACAGTGTCACCCAGCGAGTACCGGCGGACAAAATAGCCTGCAACATTTCATCATTGGCTGCTGTTGTTCCCGGCCGCCTTGTCGAACAAAAAGCTACAACTTCTGCTTGAGTTAGGGGCTGTTCTTTGAGCCGCCAAAAAAATTGTACGTCTTTAGGATTCGCCCCCGGCCAGCCGCCTTCAATAAAGGGAATTCCTAAAGTGTCTAATTGCCGAGCAATTCGCAGTTTATCTTCGAGAGATAAGCAGAGTCCCTCGCACTGAGCACCGTCTCGCAGCGTGGTATCGTAGATCCAGAGCCGATTTGTCATGGGAAATTGCGATCGATAAATTGGTAATATATCACTTACTATATTAGATGGATTTATTTGAAATTAATGCGATAATATATATGAAAATTAACATAAATCTAACAGGGGTAAATTACTGTGGTCAAGGTACAAGCGCAAGGAAAAACATTTGAGTGCGATCGCGGAGCCAATCTCCGTGAAGTTTTGCTCAAAAACGACATCGATCTCTACAACGGCAACGCCAAAGTTATCAACTGCCACGGCCTCGGCACTTGCGGCACCTGCGCTGTCACCGTCGAAGGCGAAGTTTCCGAGTCTCAGTGGCGCGAAAAAGCCCGACTTTCGGTTCCTCCCCATTCTTCCGCCTCCAACCGCCGCTTGTCCTGCCAAACCAAGGTTTTAGGCGATATTAAGGTGACAAAATATGACGGTTTCTGGGGCCAGGGTTCTGAAACTGTCTGGAAACCCCAAGCATAGATTTTTTGTTAAGGAAGGCAGATAGGACGATCGCCTTGCAAGATAATATGTAAGACTTGCGCAAGAATTCTAACTCTAAGGTGCACACTCGGCACCTTACCATAAAGAAAGCCGAGAGGTCAAAAAAGCCAGAAAGTCCATATAAAAGTCAATGAATTCATCTAAAGATATTCTGATTATTGGCGGCGGAATAATCGGTCTTTCGCTAGCAGTTGAACTGAAATTGCGAGGGGCATCTGTCGCTGTTCTCACAGCCGATTCTAAACAACCGACCGCCCGGGCTGCCGCTGGAATGCTTGCCCCACAAGCCGAACGAATTCCTCCCAGTCCGATGCTGGATTTGTGCTTGCAAAGCCGCGCACTGTATGCCGCCTGGGTGGAACGGCTAGAAGATATTACCGGATTGAAAACGGGATATTGGCGATCGGGGATTCTCGCGCCCGTGTGTCAAAATGAGCCTCAAGAAAAGCCGCTTTTGTCAAACCTTAATTATCAATGGTTGGACAGAGATGCTGTTCACCAGCACCAGTTTGGATTGGGTCAAGAAGTAATGGGCGGTTGGTGGTATCCTGATGACGCTCAAGTTGACAACCGCGCTTTATTTCGGACGCTTCAAGTTGCAAGTAAAGAATTAAAAATTGATATTATTCAAGGCAGTGCCGAGGAAATTATTCGGCAGGAAAACCGAGTTTGTAGAGTGGAAACAACGGCAGGAAAATTACAAGCTGACCGTTATATTTTGGCGGCAGGTGCTTGGTCTGAGAAATTATTGAATATTCCTGTTTATCCAATAAAGGGGCAAATGCTGTCAGTATGCGTACCAGAAAATAGTGGAGTGATGCAGCCGCTGCAAACAGTTTTATTCGGGACTGGCATTTATATTGTGCCGCGTCAAGATGGCAGAATTATTATAGGCGCAACTAGCGAAAATGTAGATTTTACGCCTGGAAATACGCCTGCGGGAATGCAAAGTTTGCTAGCAGGAGCTATTAAGTTATATCCAGAATTACAAAATTATCCGATTCTGGAGTTTTGGTGGGGATTTCGGCCGGCTACTCCTGATGAGTTGCCGATTATGGGTGCTAGTGCTTGGGAGAATTTGACGCTGGCTGCGGGGCATTACCGCAATGGCATTTTGTTGGCTCCGGTGACGGCTAAATTGTTGGCTGATTTAATTTGCAATCAGAAATCCGATCCGTTATTGGCTGCTTTTAATTATTCGAGGTTTGGATCTTCAGAACTTACTTGAACCTCGCTATGTAGGGTGCGCAGTGCGCACCTTACCGCTGTAAGTAGCGCGTCCCACCATTTTTTTGCCTTAGTCCTGATTAGTTCGCATCCTGTTTTTTGGGTTGGTTCAATTCCCTGCATTTAGCGGCAGCCAAATAGTAAGCATTTTGGTAATCGCTACCGCCTAACATCAAATCGCCGTAATATTCATAAGGTTGATTGCCATAAACTGGCAGCGGGTCGTCTTCAGGATAATCTTCTTTTGATTCTTCTAGGATTGCTTTGAGTTTCTTGACGCTGAAGCGCTGTACAGGGAAGTAATGAATGTCTTGAGCGATTAAACCGAGATGGGGAAAGGTTGGGTCAACAATTCGCTCGTCGAGTTCAATCCAGCTATACTCAATGGGTTTATACGGTGCTCCGGGCACAGCTAAAAATCCTTGAACATAAATTGCCCCCTCGGTAGCTAATGCTGCTTTACAAGCGTTGTCAAAGCAGTTTTTACGGTTGCTTTTGATGCGCGCCGCTATTTCAATAGAAAGCGTCTCATCTAATAGTTCGGTCATAATCCCTTTTAGTCGCGTGTGCGATTAGATTGTAGCAAGTTAGAGCTCCGAGCACAAAAACGATCGCCAGCAAGTGCGATTATTTCTCAAATTCCCGTCTTCAGGAGTAGATACAGAATCAAGCAAAAAGTTGTGGATGTTTTGTCAGCTTTGGTTTCCAGGGCGGGCTGTTTGTCGATCGCCCCTATAGCCCGCAAATCACAAGTTTTCGGGAGTAGCCCAACTTTTGAACCTGCGATCGAGTTGGGGGTAGAACCCGCAACGGTAAAGTGTGCCACAGACGATACAAGCAACAATACTGGCTTAGATTACCGAACGCCGATCGTGCAACCAACCAATCATATTAATGCCTTCCGGTGCAGCGATTTGTTCGGCTGCTGGCACGCTTCACAGTTTTTTCTGCAAACAAACCAGAGTTGTGATAACCTCATAAATGTGCAAAAATCGGTTCCAACGAAAAAAAACCGTTGGAAGAAACGGCGAAAGTCCGGCGTAGATCCGGCGCTGTCCCGCAAATGTGATGAGATTATACAGTCTCTTAGTCAGAATGCCCGCCGATATCCCAAACCTGTTCTTTTTCGTCTAAGAGGCATAGATGATCGTTAATTCAGCATTCTCAAAATTAATGTATTATGGCGAGCGGTCTATTCACTTAGAAAGATATTGATTAGATTTCACTTATTCCTGATAGATTTTTAGTCAAGTAATAGTTTATTCATGACTATGAAGACTAGGCTATCGTCCACCAATTGCTAAGCTAATCAGCATTTAAGTTGCACATCAACAAATAATTAAACCATGAGTATGCCATTGCCCCGACGCCGCCCCAAATATACAATTTAAATGTGCAATATCTGAATTATTTCACTGTAGTTTGGCGCTACTTTTTGCAAATAATACCCTGTAATGGTCTCAACTCAGTTTCAGTATATTTTCGCTGTCAATACGGTTCCGCATCACTTGCAATTCCTAACTGAATTATCGCTAACAGATTATCTGTAACGACCGTCAAGAGAGGCATCCGCTATCTCAATTTTGCTTGAAATCATTGCGACCTACAATCCCACCCAATAAATTATTATTCTGCTAATAGGTCACGGTTAAATAGAAATCGATTTACTGCAACGATTAGCAATTACTCTTGCCGTTTGTTATGAGCAAGTACGTCAACGTTGGGCTGAATTTCAGCTTTGCGACATAACTCAAAGCTGGGGGGGTGACAAATATAGCTAGGAACCTTGCCGGAGCAAGGTTGCAGCTCTGAGACCACGTTGATAAAAGTGACGCTTATTACGAGTT
>NZ_SRRZ01000157.1 GCF_013179805.1 Microcoleus asticus IPMA8
ATTTGATTTCCCCAAAATACGTCAATATACTTACACAAAGAAAATCATTTAGGATTGCTCTAGATATAGAAAATCATTTAGGATTGCTATACCAGATAGCGTACAATTTGCCTTAAAAAGCTTTGATAATATCTGGATAGCTGATGGCTCAACATTAGAAGCATTATTTAAGAAGCTACAAAGTTTATCAGATGTGCCAATTGGTCAATTAGCCGGAAAAATGGGAGTAATTATAGACCTAGTAACTCATCTTCCCGAAGAAATTTGGTTTGGGGAAAATCCGAAACAAGCAGATACTAATTGGGAGGAAGATTTACTAAAAACAGTTAAGCCTAAAACTTTACTATTATTGGATCGAGGCTTCTATCATTTCGCTTTTTGGTCAAAACTCATTTCTCAAGAAATTGGATTTATCACTCGAATCAAGAAAGGTGCATCTTATCAAATCGAGCGGGTATTAACCAATACGTATGATGTCAAAGACCAGATAATTAAAATAGGTGCAGGCACAAAACAGACACCAGCTTTGACTATAAGATTAGTACAGATTCGCTCCAAGACTTCCTGGCGTTCTTATCTGACAAGTGTCCGAGAACCTGAAATATTGCCCCCTTATGTAGTAGCAGATTTATATCAAAGACGCTGGCGAATTGAAGACGCATTTTGTACAGTAAAAAGATTATTAAATCTCAGCTATTTATGGACAGGTTCATTAAACGGAATCAAGCTTCCAATCTGGGCTACTTGGCTATTTTATGCGGTTTTAGTAGATTTAGGAGATGCGGTGGCAGATGAACTAGGAGTACCAATTGAACGGGTTTCATTAGAAATGATTTATCGGGGGATGTATCATTTTTCGGTTGCCTATCAAAAAGGAATAGCTTCTGACCTAGTTAAGTATTTTGCCGGCGACGAAAATCAAGATTTAGGGATTGTTAAGCTAGGCATGAAAACCTTATGTCAGGCTAATTATTTCTCCTTTCCCTGGAACTCAAAGAAGTCCCGAACAATTTTTTTTCAATAATAAAGGAACAAATGGAGTCATATTTTAATTGGGTCAACAGGTAAAAAATGAGTAAAATTACTCATTGACAACTGTGTTTTTAGCTTAACTTGTGAGTAATGGAATATGCTCAAAACTTTACCAGCTCTATGGGGCCGCCTGCCAAGTCATTTAGGATGGCACTGGGGGCATTAATCATTAAAGAGAAATTAGGTACGAGCGATCGCGAAACCGTAGAACAAATCAGAGATAACCCATAGCTGCAATACTTTATCGGTCTATCATCCTACAGCAATGAAATCCCATTATACCAATTTCCTAAATTTCTGCTACAGATAGAGCCTCTAAAATGAATTGCCATCCCGTCAAAGAAGCAATGAGTTCATTCGTCAACTTGTTTAACTCTTTTTGCACCGCTGCTCTCAACTCCTCTATGTGTTCAAATCTTAACCATTTTAATTGTTCTTTTACATACCCCCACAGTCTTTCTATTGGATTTACTTCCGGACTGTAGGCGGGCTGAAACAGTAAAATTACATTTTCTGGTATGCTTAAATTTAAAGAGTTATGAAACCCTCCATTATCTACTTGAATTATATGTAAATCAAGAGGATACTTACTGGCAAACAGCTCTAAGAATTTCTCAAAGCACACGGTATCTAGATGCGTAAACTCGTAAAAAAAGCTCTCTCCTGTTAGTGGTTCTACTGCACCGTATAGCCACAAATAAATAAAATCCCATAGCACTTGGACGTGCGGTTTTATGCCGCGACCTGTGAGCTTCCTTCTCTGTATTGTATGCAGCCCCATCCGACTTTCATCTTCACTCCAATATCGCACTTTTTCCCACTGCTTTAAAAAACTCTCACTCTGACTCAGACTGCCATTAATTAGAGATGAGAGTTTTTTTTAAATTCTTCTACTACCCCGGTTTTCTGTTTCTCACTCACCGGACGCGGGACTTTTAATTTTCCTTTGAGCCGATATCTTGCCCACTGGTGTACTGTGCGATATGCCGCTTTTACTTCACAGCAACTTGTCAGCCATTGGTGTACTTCTTTGTAGCTACTGAATCCTTCGGGTTCTTGTAATTCCTTTGATAATCTCTCTACAGTTTCAGGATTCATTATTCTTGGTCTTCCCGAACGAGGTTTCTGCAATAACAATTCTTCTATTCCCCCCGAGCGATAACTAGACAACCATCTTTGTATTGTGGTACGATGTTTTCCTAACCGCACAGCAGCAGACAATACGCTGTCTACCGTTTGGGTTTTGAGCCAATACAGAACTTGCAGTTTTTCGTGGCGGTGAGCGTCTTTTTCTCTCCTCAAAAGAACTTTTAGTTCTTCTTCTGTTTCCCGAATTTCAATTTTGACCACTCCTGACATTTTTCCTCCTTCTGTTTGGGTACTAACTTACAAAAATGACCTTTACTAATTGTAGCACTACTTTATGAAATTGGTATTAAATGCATCCCTCTTAGTTCATTATTGACAAAGAATAAGTGTCAATCTGGTCAATAAAGTGAATCAAAAAATGCTAAAAAAAATCCGAGAAGCCACTGCCCCTCACTCCGAAGAAGACCACTCAGAAATCGAAAGTTTGTCCCAACCTCATATCCGTCCCATAGTCAGGGGGAAAGCAGGAAAAACGACAGAGTTGGGAGCAAAATTATCAGCCAGCAGCTTTGAAGGTTATGTATTTTTATATCGAATTAGTTGGGATAACTTCAATGAATCAGGAGACTTAAAAGCTCAAGTAGAAGCTTTTAAATAATTCACAGGGCATTATCCAGAATCGGTTCATGTTGACCAGATTTACCGCAGCCGAGATAACCGATCATGGTGTAAAGAAAGATGAATTAGGATGAGCGGTTCTCCTTTGGGAAGACCGCCAGCGTATGTGAGTAAAGAAAAAAAGAAGCAACCCGCATCTGATGAGAGAGTTCGGAATGCCATTGAGGGAAAGTTCGGACAAGCGAAACGCAGATTTAATCTCGATCTGGTGATGGCAAAACTTGATAATATTTCCCAAACAGCTATTTCAATCGCTTTTTTAGTCATGAACCTTGTGGCGGGATTGAAAATGTTATTGTGGTTTTTTTGTGTCAAATTTCATCAATAACAACTTTCTCCCCTGCGGAGATTACCAAAATTTATATTCGGGTATCTGAACGACAACAAAAACTTAATTTAGCGACTTGTTGGAATTAGCGCTAGAGTTATTTTTGAGCTTCCTTTACTTATTCAGCAAGCCCTAATTAGAGCTGCATGACTTTTTTGGGTTCTCTATTGTTCAGTTAGTTCTTGTCGGTTAAATCATACCTCATTTATCTGAGAAAGGCTATAGAAATTAGTCATTAGTGAGTTTGGACGATCGCACCCCATGCCCTCTTCCTTCACAATTACCACGGCGAACCGATCATAGTAAAAGCAGCCCAATAATAAGGATGCGACAAATTTCGATCGCCCCTGGCGGTCAACTCCGACGGTAAAGGCAGAGCTTGATTGTTGCCCGATCGCCTCAAATAACCATCTTGCAACCGCACTTCACCCCGCAGCATCGCCAACTGCGCTTGCCGCAAAGCCTCAGCCTTAATCGGCGCCGTGCGCAACTGCTGGTAAAACTCAGTCATCAGGCCCAAAGTACCGACATCGCTGACATACCACAAACTCGCCAAAGCCGATTTTACCCCCGCGTGCACCGCCAACCCCGCAAACCCCAACTCAGCTTGTTCGTCTCCCACTGCCGTAGTACACGCACTCAAAACCAACAACTCAACCTGCGGGTTAGATAACTTCAACTGATCCAACTGATTCAACCGCAACTTAGTATCCCAAAACTGAATGTAAGAATTTTCTGCCCCCCCTGGCTGAAAATCGCCGTGAGTAGCTAAATGAATAATTTTGTATTGCGATTGATTGCGCTTATCCTTCAAATTTGCCAAAGTAAAAGCTTCATTGAGAAAAGACGAACCGGGCCAAATCTTGCCCACAATTGTCGATATTTCCAGCGGCACTGCCGGCAAAGGATTTTGATCGTATTTGGCAGGAAAATTCGACGCACCCATCGCCAAAACTTCAGAACTCTTAACATCTGCATAGCGAGTATCAGTTAAACTCAAACTTGGAATCAGCCCCAAACTGTACTTTTCTACCAAAAACTGCTTGCCGTCGTAAAGAGCAGCTAAAGGCAAAGTCCGCAAACCGGCATCCATCGAAAACACCAAAGTGTCAATCTTGTTAGCATCTAATTCCGGTTGCAGCGGTGCAATTAACCACTGGTAAAGTTCCTCGGCAGGTTCCTTGTAATCAGCAGCATTCAATCTCCTGGGAGTTCTGATAGCATTAGTGAATTCTTTAGCAACTTGCAGCACTGTCTCGCGGCTTGCAGGCACGCTTTTAAAAACACTTTTGCCGTCTGGCAATAACAACACAAGTTCTAAATGTTTCTCTTTCGCCCACACGTAAAGGATGGCGGGTTTAACTCCCGTCAAGCGATTGACGCTGCTGAGAGTATCTCGAATACTTTGCTGCGTGACCGACTTTTGACCGAGATTGCCCCCAAAGTAACGTTCAAATTCCCGACCCTGAGTTCTATCCCTTTGCTGCACTGCGTCGATCGGATTTATTTGCCCGATCGAACTCGATCTAGAAATCTCAGGAACCCTGACATTCCCGATACTTCCTGCACTCGCCCCACTTGCCGGCTTCTGTGCAGTTGCCCCCCCGCTGCCGTTTTCTGTCGCCGCCGGCGCACCCTGATTGTCTGTTAACACCGACTGCGACAGCAATACCGAGCCTGCCGCAGTCTCGTTCGACCCCGCCTCAACAGAGGCAGCAGCAGGTTCTGGCGAGACATTTGTGTTACTGCTCTTTGGCGCAGACGCTGCGGAGGGGAGACTCACCTCACTCACAATTTGTTGAGAATTGTCTGTAGTTTTTAGTGCCACGCTGGTAGTTGGTGCCGGACTCGACACGATCGCCAGCGGCCCGATAGTAGTTGAGGAGGTGGCAGTGTTCGACTTCGAGTTTCCCGTCCCAACAGTCGCCACCGTGCAAGTTCTCGACGGGCAAGCGCTTTGAGAGAGCGTCAGCGAACCCGACCGAGCCAGCCCGTCTGTAGAAATGCTGACCTCGGCGCGCTCGGCAGCCGTTCCCGTTCCCGCAGCCCGAAACGCTCCCCCCGCATCGATTTCCACATCGCCGCCCGTATTGCCGCGAGCTTTGATCGAAACAACTTCAACATCTTTCTGCCCGGTAATCTTGCTCGAACCGGCACTTCCCGACTGCGAACTGGAATTGATCACGCCTGTAACGATCCGCCCCGGCGCCGCAATCGAAATATCTCCCCCGCTTCTGGAACCGAAAGCATCGATGTTGCCGGTTTCTACCGCAGCGGCGCTGTCGATGTTGATATCGCCCGCCGCGGAAGCCGATCGAGATGAAAGCGTACCAGCAGTCAAGTTGCCTTGAGTGCTAGTGATGTTAATCCCCGCAGTCGAGGTAACGTCTCCGACGGCTACAGTACCGCCCATCAGAGAGATCGTGGCGTTATCAGTTCCGACGATCGCACCCGTTCCCACGATCGCGCCAGTGCCGTTGGGCGATTGAATCGTCGTCGGGTCTTGAAATGTCACCGTCACTGGTGTTGAATCTGGCGTTCCAGAAGCAATCGAGATCGCACCGCTACCGTCAGCGCGCCCGATCGCGATCGAAGCAAACCCATTCCGCAGCGAGTTCAATTCCCCAGCAGTCAAGTTCAGAGCTTCGGTATCGCCAGAACCTTCAATTATAATATTTTGACTGGGATCGGCCGGTTGCAGCACCAAATTGCCGTTGCTGGCGATCGAATTGTTGCCACCCGTCAAGTCAATATCGTTGCCGGTTAAAGTAATATTTCCCGGTGTTTTCGAGCCGCCAGCTTGGATCGCACCTGCAGTGACTCCATTGCGTCCCGTCAGCGTAACATTCCCCGCGCGATCGCCCCTCGTGTCGATCGCCCCTGCAGTCACCGTTCCCTCTGCGGTAACGCTAACATCTCCCGCCTCCGAGCGTGGCACTTTGGCAGAATTGACAGAAGTGTTGATGGTGGGGGCAGTTCCAGTACGTAGCTGACCGGTTGTGACATTGCCCGCTGTGCTGGCGATGCGAATTTCCTGATTGTTGGTAGTGATATTTCCGGTTCTGATATTGCCGTCAGCTTTGAGAGTAATTGAGGCATTGTCGGTCCCTGTCAAGGAATTTGTGGTAGTGATTGTTCCCAAACCCGCCGGCGATTGAATAATTAGCGAGTCATAAAATGTGAAATCGTTGGCAATCAGAATCGAACCGATACCGTTGCTGCGGCCGATCGTAATTCCAGCAAACCCATTTTGCAAACTTCCGAGGTCGCTTGCCGTCAGATTCAAATACATATTAGTGCCGACATCTCCTGAACCGCCGATCGCAATATTTTGACCTGGGTTCCAAGGTTGCATTACCAAAAAGCCAGTGCCGCTGACTGAATTTTTGTCGCCTTTAAAATTAATTTCATTACCAGTCAAAGTAATGTTTCCCGAACCCCCTGCGACGAAGCTCACTCCCAGAATATTCTGAGCTGTCAATGTTACATTTCCCGTCGCTTCCGGGCCGCTGGCATCAATTTTTTGGACCGTTACGTTCAGACCTTCGAGCAAAATATTCCCGCTACTGCCGGTGCTAGGATTCGATGAAGAAATATTGTTGGCAACGGTCGATCCCTGACTAATCAAACTAATATTTCCGCCGTTGCTTGACAAATTGCCCGCAGTAATTTTATTTCCCGAAATGGCGATCGCACCGCCTTGAGTGCTAATTGTATCGACCGCATTCATCGAAAAAACACCCGCCCCACTGCGATCGGCATCTGCTCTCAATGTCACCGAACCAGTAGTTGCTTGAAAGCTCAACTGATTGTCCGCCAAATCAGCAATTGTAATATCGTTGAGCGCTTCGAGAACCACATTTGTCGTCGCCGACATACTTTCCAAAGCTCTAGCCGAAATTCTTAGCGAAGGCTCAGAATTGTTTGGCTGTGGTGATGGAGTTCCTGTTGACAAAATATTATTGTTGGCAATTATTGCCGCATCGCCGGTACCTTCTGGGGAATCTGTAATTAAAATATTCTCTGGATCTAACAGCAAAGTCCCCAAACCGTTTGTCCCGGAAGTATCGACAGTACCGTTAAAAATCAATCTTTGCTTGCCCGAAACTTCCACAAACCCGCCAACACCTGCGGTTCCCGTTGCAGAAACGCCATTCGCGCTGATGCTGCCTAAAAATGCTGTCGTGTTGTCAGCCCAGACAAAAACTCTGCCGCCGTTGCCTGATTGAGTTGCGTTGGCGGCGATCGAACTTTTGCCATCCACGTAAGTCATTGTTGCATTCGGCACAGTTCCCTCGCCTCGGTAATCTCCCCCAATCCGCACAGTTCCGCCGCCGTCGGGTCCCGAAGCCTCAATCTTCGCTCCCAACAGCCCTACCTTGTCGCCCAACACGTTGACACTTCCTCCCGCGCCCCCCCTGGCAGACACGTCCGCATCACCCGCTACCAGCGCAGTTCCAGCACCTGCAGGCACTGTTGGGCCGCCTGTGAGCACGACTTCACCTTGAGCGTTGGTAGTTATACCCGTAGCGTTAGCCACGCCGGGGCCAGAGAGCAGCCGAGGTAAACTCTGGGGAGAGAAGGGAAGAGCTTCCGAACCCGACACTCCCGCAGCCGGAGAAACTTCTAAACTCAGCAACAGTCCGTTTTGACTGAACCGCACCAGATTTTCGCCCGGGACAGCCGCCACAGTAATTTGACCGCCCGGGGCTGAAAGTTTGCCCGTACTGATGACCGTACCGCCCAGCAAAGTCAAATTTTGCCCGGTTCCGACAGCCAAGTTACCGGCATTGACAATACTCCCCGGCTGTGAGCCAAAAACAAAAGCATTCGGCGTTCCGACTAGCGCTGCGTAGTCATTCGCCCCTGTACTGTTGAACCAACGGTCGTCAAAACCGATACCGCTAGCGGTGGTAGCAAAAAAAGACCCGGACACATCAAGTCGGGCATTTGCTCCGAAGATGATGCCTGCGGGATTCATCAGCAACAAGTTAGAATTGCCGCCGCTAACTTGAATTAGACCGTTAATTAAGGAAGCGTCCCCGCCGACAACGCGGCCGAGAATATTTTTTATGGTTGGGTTGGAGATGAAATTGGCAGTTTCGCCTGAATTCAGACCGAACCGAGTAAAACTGTGGAATAGATTTGCTCCGTCTCTGGAGGGAGTGCCGCCTTGAATGTCGTAGCGAGGGGGCGACCCTGTACCTGGGGCGGTGACAGCGGTTCCGGTGCCGTCTGGGGCTGGAGTAATAGATTGTGCAGCAGCAATTTGAGATTGGGGATAAATTGCCACGAATACACATCCGCTGCTGTTTTCTTTTAAGAACAGCAGGTTGGGGGAAAAATCTAATATCCAAAATCCGGCAATGGGAATTGCTGCCAGAATCGACCGCACAGCACGTTGAGCATTCATAAGTTTGCCTCGGTCTAGACCTTGATTCGAGTTTAAAATTGAGATTTTAGGTAAAAAAGAGTCGATCGCACCCCAATGCTGACACTTCCTAACGCTAGTTCTCGATCGCAAATCTTAAATTTTCAGTCTAAATTTGATTGTGTCACCAACATAGCAAAGACAAACAGTAAGTGTCGAAGCCCAGGAAATTTAAACAGCGAAAATTATGAGCGATGGAATTGTGCGTCTGATCGGTTTAACTGGGGGCATCGCCACCGGTAAAACCGCTATATCTAATTATCTGAGAGATGCCTGGGGATTTCCGATTTTAGATGCCGATATTTACGCCCGCGAAGCTGTGAACCCAGGTTCGCCAATACTGGACTCTATTGTAGAGCGATACGGCGCCCTTATTTTGCTCCCCGACGGCAATTTAAATCGGCCCGAGTTGGGAAATATTATTTTTTGTAACGCAGCCGAGCGGGAGTGGTTGGAACAACAGATTCACCCTTATGTCCGCCGCCGATTTGTTGAGGAAACCCAAAGCTGCTTTGCTGCATTGACTCCAGTATCGCAAGGCACACATCACTTAAGTACAAAAACTCAAGAAACCGGGTTTGTTCACCGCGATCAAAAGCTAGAACGAAGTATTGTTGAAAAAAACTCCGGTTTCTGCGCCCCGACTGACACGTTGACTTTGGTTTTGGTAGTGCCGCTGCTGTTTGAAGCTAACATGACTGACTTGTGTACCGAAATTTGGGTGGTGTACTGTTCGCCGGGAGTGCAGTTAGAACGACTAATGCAGCGAGACGGCTTGAGTTACGATCGAGCTAATGCCCGCATTAACGCCCAGTTACCGCTAGCTCAAAAGTGTCAACAAGCTGATGTTATTTTGGACAACTCGTCAACCCTCGACTCGGTGTTCTTACAGGTAGATGCGCAAGTCAGTCGATGTGAGATTTGAGATTTGAGATGTAAGATTGACTCCACAATTTTGTGAACGGGCTTTTTTTTTCAGAACCGCTTTCGACTCGTCCTTCAAAGCGGCGCGCCAGCCATCTTGAGACAAAGCAAGAGAGACAGAAAAAGAAAAAAGGTTCACAATTCATTTGAAAATACCATAACAACCATTTATGAAGTTAATCTGAAGGATTAGATTTTGCTTTCTTTCAGGAATATCGTGCACCAAAATATTTATATGTAGGGTGCTGATGACGCACCTCTGTAATCTGCATATCAATAAATTATGAAATTAAGCTGAAGACTATTAAAAATTTATAGTTTGCGGTTTTCGTTTCCTTATTTGCAGAGTGTTTCAAGAGGCTTCCAGGGTTTATACCATTTGAGATTTTAGATTTTAAAATAGGGAATGATTTATAACTACCAGGTTTTGGATCACCTGCCGAGAGTGGCATTCTTTTTTTTTAGATGGTATTAAATTTTGCTGGTTGGCCGCAAGTAGCAGACAGCTCGAACTTGCGAGCGAACAAGCGAGCTAGATAAGGGCTTTCACCTGCTTTCAACGAAAAATAAAAAAAGTGCAGGCGCCGTCAATTACTAATTGATGGTTTCGCTGCCATTAATTTTTTTTATCCTGATAGCAGAGTACAGACTGCGTATCAAGAAGGGGAAAATACAAATACCAAAATTTATTATGATCGGCGTTTACTCTTCCATCCTGATGTCAAGCCTGTTACTCAGCAGCACCGCAGTTAGCGCTCAAAGCTTAGAAACTGGATCGACCTTTTTTACTCAAGACAACTCTGCTCCAGACATTTTAACCGCTCTAGCCGACACTCAGACTTTTTACGCAGATAACGATAAAGATACGCCGCCCGAACGAGGAAGCGGGAGATAAAGGCGAAAAAAGCGATAATTGTCTGTTGGGAATTAGGTAATTACGGGGAGAATCGAAAATTGGGATAAGAAGAGAAAAATTGAAGATTTCCATCCATTAATTCAAAACTTAGGTACTGCGTACCAAAAAACCTATTTTTTAGCGGTATTTGACGACTCAAAACATAATTTTTGGCTGTTCCGGTTTTTTGGCCAAGCGTACTCAAGATATCAGATGCCACAAACAGGCGCGAAATGTTGCACTCAAAAAATAAAGGTAAAGCGCGAGTAGGAATCTTGCGCTTTACCTTTATTTTTTTAAACTTTTGAAACTTTAATCTTCTTCCGCAGCTTCGCCACCAACAACGACATCGCGAATCCGCAAACTCGGGCCGCCGCAGCCTACCGGCAAACCGCTTTGTCCTGCCTTGCCGCAGCCGCCGGATTCATCCCAGTAGAAATCGTCGCCGATCGCCTCAATATCGGCTAAAGTGCTGAAAACATTACCCGAAAGAGTAACATCCCGCACCGGATTGTCGAGTTTTCCGTCGCGGATCATCCAAGCTTCGCCGGCACTGAAAGTAAACATTTCGCCGTTAGTCATGCCGCCTTGCCAATTGCGCGCATAAACTCCTTCTTTGATACCAGAAAATAAGTCAGCAACCGGTGTATCACCCCGCTCGATCCAAGTATTCGTCATGCGGACGATCGGCGGATAATGATAATTCAAACAGCGAGCATTGCCAGTAGGCGTTTCTCCCAATTTCCCCGCAGTTTCCCGCGAGTGCAGCCGCCCGACTAAAGCGCCGTCTTTAATTAACTGAGTAGTAGTCGCGGGAGTGCCTTCGTCGTCGTAGAAATAGCTGCCCCGGTGTCCCTCTGGCGCTGCACCGTCGAAAATTTGCAAGTTTTCTGGGCCGAACTGGCGGCCGAGGGTCATAATTTCCAAAATGTCGGGATTTTCGTAGGCCATGTCGGCTTCGGAAAGGTGCCCAAAGGCTTCGTGGACGAATAATCCGGTCAAAATTGGGTCGATGACGACGGTGTAGGTGTTGCCTTGGACGGGGGGTAAGGCTAGGGAATCTACGGCGCGCTGAGCGGCGCTGCGAACTTGAACATCGAGATCGGTTAAGTCTTCGTAAGCTTTGCGCGAACCGGTGGTTTCGCGGCCTGTTTGTACGGTTTCCCCGCTGCGGGCCGTGGCAGCAAACCGCATTTCCATGTCTGCCCAACCTTGTTCGAGCATGGTGCCTTCGGAGGTGGCGAGGATGATGCGCTGGGTGCTGTCGCCGTAGCGCACCGAGATGGTTGCGATACGGGGGTCAATGCTGCGCAGAATCGCCGCGTAGCGATCGCACAATTGCTTTTTGTCAATTAGGGGAACCAGACGGGGGTCTGTTCCTGTCAGCGGCAGCAAGCAAATATCTTGTACTGGGGTAACTGATGCCAGAATCGTTTCTTCTTCGCCAATCAGTTTAGCCGCGGCGATGGCTTCTTCGATTCTTTCGGCGAGGGTGGAAAGTCGGTTAAAACTGGCAAAGCCCCAGCCGCCTTTGTGACAAGCTCGGACTTGGCCGCCAATTGAGACTCCTTCGCTGAGGGTTTCAATTTTTTCGCCTCGCAGCAGGATGTCGGTGCCTTCGGCTTCTTCGAGTCGAATTGCCAGATAATCCACTTGGTTGCGGTAGCGTGCCATTAAGTCTGACAGCAGATTTTTCGAGTCGGCGATCGAGGTGGGCATAAGGAAAGCACGGTGTTTAACTGACTTCATTTTGCACTTTTGTCAGGGCGATCGTGCAAAATATCGCCCCAAGCGCGGAGATTGCGACTTATTGGTACGGTTCTGCCAATGTCGTTAGTTGACAAATGTGGATATCCTGTGGGTTAGGAGGAAGGCGCAAGAAACTATGCGGGATTTTTCGATCGCGCTGGTGCTTGAGTCTTAACTCCTGAACTTTCCTATACATAAATACTTCACCCTTCATGCCTCCGAAGGTGGGTTTATAACTGTGAATACTTACTTTTTACCGACAATAAGCGAAATTTTAGCCTCCGAAGGCCAAGAAAATGACCTCAGTCTCTTTGATGCTAAGTTGGCGGGAGAAAACAACCGCCATCGGTGTCCTGCCAGCCGTGGGGCTTCTCGGCTGAAAGCTGAACAGGAATGGTACGGGGCGATCGCAGCTTTGAATCAAATGCTCGACCGGCAAAAACCCGGACAAAAAACAGATGCCGATCGAGCAAATTGTCGGTCGACAATCCCCAATTCCTGTCAGGGATTGGTGTTGTCGGGCCCGTCTTCGGTTTTGACTGACCCTGAGAGGGCCAACGGCTTTGCCAATTGGATTTTTACCAGTATTCCCGACAACGATGCTGCTTTGTGGTCTTTTCGTGCTAGACAAACTTTAGCTCTACTGCCGGCGGCTGATGAGCAAATATCTGTGCCTGCGGCGGCCCCAGCTTTGGCTTTGGCGATCGGCGATCCTTTGGCGCACGAGCAGTTTTGTTTGGTTTTAACTGCTAGTTTTAGCCTGGTGATGGTTTTGGGTGAAAATTCTGCGGGAATTCCGGCTTTTCTATTTTCTTTCGACCCGCAAGTAGTCGCCAAAGCTTGGGAAGTTTTGCGGCGCAGGGTGACTGAAAGCGACAGTTTGCTTGCCAATTCTGACGGCAGCTTCAATTTACCAGTTAGCCAAGTAACTAATAATTCTACTAAATTAGACGCGCTGTTCGAGCAGTTTTTGCCG
Source organism: Microcoleus asticus IPMA8 (assembly GCF_013179805.1). Lineage (GTDB taxonomy): Bacteria > Cyanobacteriota > Cyanobacteriia > Cyanobacteriales > Microcoleaceae > Microcoleus > Microcoleus asticus. The sequence continues at coordinate 13,103 of NZ_SRRZ01000157.1, forward strand.
ATGGCTCCAAATTATCAAACAGTGATGCAGTTCAGCCGCTTGCTGTTGCATAATTTGCCTGTTGGGAAAGAGGAAGCAGGCCGGGTAAAGGATGAAAGAATTGATGATGGTTTGAGTCCGAGGCGTCAAAAGTTATCGGCTACAGATATCAACTGCAAATCTCCAATTCCTCTGGCTAGTAAAGAGGTGGAATTGCTACAGGCGATCGCCCACGAAGTCCGCACTCCTTTGGCTACTATTCGCACGCTGACTCGATTATTGCTGAAACGTCCCAAACTTGAGCCGGTGGTGGTCAAGCGTTTGGAAATGATTGATGCTGAGTGTACCGCTCAGATCGATCGCTTCGGTTTAATTTTCCGCGCCGTGGAATTGGAAATGTCGCAAGCCCAAAATTCTGGCGTGCAGCTAACAGCAATGTCCCTCGGTGAAGTGCTGCAAAATAGCATTCCCCGCTGGCAAAAACAGGCGGCTGTGCGCAACCACAGTTTGGAAGTTATTGTTCCGAAAAAGTTGCCTGCGGTAGTCAGTGATCCGACGATGTTGGATCAGGTTTTAACTAATTTAATTGAGAATTTTACTCGAACTTTGCCATCGGGGAGTCGCATTCAGGTGGAGGTGACATTGGCGGGCGATCAGTTAAAGTTGCAGTTGGAATCGGAACACCTACCTGAAGGTAATGGCGCATCGACTTTTGCGGCTAAGGCGAATGCTCCTTTGCGATCGATCGGGCCTTTGTTGATGGTGCAGCCGGAGACGGGAAGTTTGAGTTTAAATTTGAGCGTGACTAAGAATTTATTTCGGGCTGCTGGCGGGAAGTTGGTAATTCGCCAGCGGCCTGAAAAGGGTGAGGTGATGACGGTATTTTTGCCGCTGCAATAGTTATTAATTATTGGCAAAATCTGTTGGGTCGGGTTTAACCAATCATCTATGTCAGAAATGAACAATATAATAAACCCGCCCCACCCCAACGACAAATCCGAATAGATATTTTTTAAAGGGGATAGAACCTCATGTTAATCTGGGTTTTTGGTTGGGTGGAGGCGGTTTTTAGAGATTGTTTGTGAGCCTTAAATATTGTTGGTAAAACCAGTCCATACAGCACGATCGCATTAATCAATTAAAATCTCGCTGAGTTTACTTAATAATTGCCTCATCCACCCTTCACAAATCAAACATCGTACCGGCTCGATATAATTTTTCGCAAACAAACTGCCGCAAAAACGACTGTTTTTGCAACACCACCTCCAACCAGAAAAAGGCTTAACGCCACCAAAAACTGTTGCAAAACTTATCTCAAAATCTGTCTCTCAAAAACGTACACTGATAGTTATTGGACTTTGGACAAGAATGAAAATAAAAAAGGATGAACGCGAAGTAAGAAGGGATAATGACGGTTTCAATAACGATACAGGTCATCATCCCAAAATTAATTATGCTAATAATTCTAACAGAGACTGAATTCCAAAAGTTCCGAGGTGAGTGGCACAGCCAGTTCAAAAAACGAGCAGACAGCACAATGGACTTGTTGGATGCGCTGCGTAGCAATAATCATGCGCCAAGTGTGGTCCATTTAAGCCTGAATTGGTTGTTTAGGGGAAAGTACAGTAGGGAATCTACACATCTCTAAGCTCTTGATTCGGAGCAGCACAAAGATTGTATCGATCTCATCTTTACCTCAAGAGAGGGAGTTGATCCCAAATCCTCATTGAACCCTTCAATTATGCTACCTGAAAACCCGGCAGATATTCTTTTACTATTTTCCAAAATGCCGAAAAGATATTTCTTTTAAACAACAATGTCGATTTCAAAGGAAATTTAACTTCACATTGTGCATCTTCTGGTAAAATTCAGTATAACTACATTGTCCCGTGACTGAAGGGCTTCCTTAGATTGCAAGAGGAAGACTTTTGCTAAATATCGATCCTATTTCCGCCAGAGTTCGCTAGAGAATCCCAATATACCTAATCCCCTATACAAAGACTACCAGTTCCACAGTTATGACCAGAGCCGAGCATAGAATTAAAATTACCTATATCTTCACGCATCATATTCGTTGGGTTCCCTTTGAATTGGTCGCCAAATGTATCGATAAGAGTAAATTCGCAATTGACTATATCATTCTTAATGAAGGCGATCCTATGATCTCCTTTTTAAGCCAGATTGATGTTCCTTGCACTGTTGCTTCCTATCAGGATTATAGCAATACCCCAGAGATCGTCAAATTTATCTATAGCAATCCTAAATCAGTTGTAAATACATTGAACTTTACCAATCCTGACTAAGTTGGTATGAATTCTGACTTTTTAGGAAAAAAGCCAT
>NZ_SRRZ01000158.1 GCF_013179805.1 Microcoleus asticus IPMA8
AAAATTATTTTTGATGACTATCTACCCAAATGGAATTATCGTGCAGTTCCGACTATTTAGCAGACGCTAAAGTTATTAAATTTTCATTCCTTACTTTAAATGTTTCTGATGTTGCTTCTGCTTTCGTTAGATTATCACCATTATGGGATTGCATTGCCTCATAAATATATTTTCCCCCTAAATGTTTAGTTAATGTTGCAAAAATTATATGTTCTTTACAACCTGGTGAAAGAGGAATCGCTCTTTCTTCTTCCACAACACTCGCCGTTAAAACAAATTAAAGCTGTAGCATTGGCTTTGGTGATATATTTGACGTATTTTGTGGCTGCGCCGCCATCCATCACAGACATCCTGATGTCCATCCCATCTTTCGGCAGCTAAATAGATCCAGTTAAAACAACGTAAAATATAGTCGTGGATGCAGAAACCCGGTTTTCCATCGGCAGTCAGCGCCACAGGATTTACGCCGGTTAAGTGTGACAAACTTGCAGCAAGTGCCGATAAAATTGAGACTAAAAGAGTCATTCGATTTTAGATTTTAGATTTTGGATTTTGGATTTACCCCACGGACAAATTCGGGGGCTTGAGGATTTTAGATTTTAGATTTTGGATTGATTCCACGGATAAATCCGGGGGCTTGTACCATCAAGAAATTCTTGTCATGAGTTTAGATATTTAATATCAATTTCGATCGGATATTGCTACACAATTAAATTTTCCACCAATTATTGAAATTCGCCGAGCCGGATCGGGAAAGGGCAATACCGTTTCCTTACAGACGATCGCGTAAAATATATGTGTGGCACTACTTTTCAGAGTTGGTATTAGTTAATGAGCAAGCAGCTAATTTTTTCTCAGTACGCAACTGCTGAAATACTAAATCTGCGATTGATTGATAGGCTGGGGCTGTGGGGTGTATGCCATCCCGAAAATAACTTTCTACCGTGGTTTTCGGCAATTTTGACCAGGCTGCGTGAGTGTCTGTGACTGGAATTTTCAAAGCTTTTAGCCGATCGACAAGCTCAGATTTAAACCTTGGCTGATTCGGTATCGGCAGTAAATCGGAGCGATCGCAAGTATACAACACAAACAACGGAATATTTCGATCTCGCACCAAAGCCACTATTTGCTATCGCTGCATATTTTCCCTAAACCGTTGCGCTTCGGCCACCGGCACATCAGCCACAGGGTAATTCGGCACAAAAACACTGGAAAATCGGAGCATAACGTATCTGTCAAACTCTTCTTGCATTGCCAATAACGGTCGGCGATTCGGCATCAGGGGGTTATTTTTAAACCCCGCGCTGCTACTTGGAGGTTGTAGCAAATCGTGAGTACCAATTTGCAATATCACACCATCGCTTTCAAAAGTGCCAAACTTGCAAATATATCCCAATTGATTGCCAATTCCCCAAAAGCCCGCAGAAGCATTCAGCACCTGAACCTGCTTTTTGATGCCCAACAAACGCGGTGCCAACAATTCTGTAATGTTTGTATCCGATCCGTGGTATTATTCCCATTGATCGCCGAATCTCCTGTCATCAAAATTCTCATAGTAGCTTCAGGCTTGGCTGAATCGATTTGTTCAGACCGTTGAGAAAACTGATTGTACAGAAGTCTATTGCCAAAGCGATATACAAGTTGATTCGGTGCAAATATCTAGTCAGCATCAGCATCAGCTTGCAACAAAGCAAAATTTCCGAAGTCCAGCCAGCGCAGCACAATTTCTATCGCACTCAAAGAGGCGATCGCACAACTGGGAATCCCATACTTAGCTTTCAAAAATTTACCTGTAATTTGTAAACTGCAAAGCCACCGGATAATCTTCTTGCTTCAAGCGTTGAATCACCAACTGCAAATCATCTTTATCCTTAGCAGACACCCGTACTGCATCTCCTTGAATCGATCCTTGAATCTTTTTAAACTCATCTCGAATTAATTTAGTGATTTTTTTGGCAATTTCCTGGTCAATCCCTTTTTTGAGTTTGATTTCTTGGCGCACCCGACTGCCGCTAGCAGGTTCAGCTTTGCCGTAATCAAAAATTTTCAAAGATAAATTGCGCTTGGCGGCTTTAGTTTGCAAAACAGTGTGAATCGCATCGAGAGTAAATTCGCTGTCCGTATTGACAGTAATGGATTCTGCGCCCAATTCCACGGTTGTTTTGGTATCTTTCAAGTCGTATCGGCTTTGAATTTCCCGGACTGTTTGGTCAACAGCATTAACTAACTCTTGCCGATCGAAATCGCTGACAATATCAAATGAATAACTAGCAGCCATAAATTAGTAATTGGTAATGGGTAATTGGTAGTTGGTAATGGGTAATTGGTAGTTGGTAATTAGTCATTAATTAAGTGTCTCTTAACTAATGACTAATGACTAATTACCAGTGACTAATAACAATTAGCCATTAACAGCCATTAAACTGAAATAGAATAAAGTAGCTGTGCAAGAAGAACTAATCGCAAACATGAGCGATCGCCCCAGCGGCACATTCAGAATATAGAAAACCGAAAACAACAACCGGGCGATCGTAAAAGCGATCGCAGCCCAGCCCGCCGCTGCCGCATCTACCCCCGTCACAAAAGCCATCAAAGCCGCCGCTGAAAACAGCATAAACGTCTCAAACGAATTTTGGTGAGCCCAAGTTGCCCGCTGAGCGTAAGCAGGCAACTTCTCAAACATAGCGCGAGGGGCTGCTTGGTCGTAGCCTAGCTGCAAGCGGGCGAACGCAACCACCAAAAACGGTGCGTAAACCAGCGCAGCAGCAGCAGCAATACAATCAAGCAGAATAACAGGCACAGGCAATCCCAACAGCATCATCCGCCTCGCAGTTCAATCAAAATAGAACAGAGTAACCACCTTGCGCTGTTCCTCCGCATCCTGGCAAGTTTTCAGCAAAGTGTGGCTTTCGTGAAAAGCAAAACAGATCAGTTGCTGACAGCGAGAAATAATCTCCTGATTGCACATGGCGCTTGCTTCCGGGAGAGACAAACTGTCATTTTTGGGATTTTCTACCAAATGTATCACTTGTTCGAGTTGGTCGCGAGACTCCCGGGGCTGGCGGCTCATGCTTTGCGGCAAAATCACCGTCAGCAGATTAGGATCTGCTCGCATTGCCCCCCGAATTGCGGCTGAATTGGTGCCTGTAGCGCCAGAAGTGATGAGCTGATTGCCTCCCAGAACTATGGCGTAGCTCAGCATCTCAATTAGCTGCTGGTGGGTAATAGGAACGTGGCGAGAACCCAAAAGAGCAATCCGCTTGGAGCTGGTTTGCTGGATCGCCGCAAGTTCTTGTAAAAAATCATCTACTCTGGGTAGCTCAATTGATTGACTCAAAGAATTTATTAAATTAAATAAAACTACGTTGTGGATTTTAGCAGACTCACTAGCCATTGCCGCCAAAAAGAAGTTAAGAATTGCTGATTGACGAGATTTGACGAGAAGATGGGGAGATTTGAGGAAGCCAGAAGGCAGAATGTCTGAAGGCATTCGGCAGCCGGAGCTCAAAGTAGAATTCAAGAAAAATTGAGAATTTAAGAATTTTGGCTTTTTATTTATTTAAACAAAAAATTCTCTCTGCCGAATGCCTACTGCCGAATACCTTCTTACCTGAGATCCGGCAGCCTTATTAATGGACTCGATCGCCCAGGCTCAAAGATGCCATCAGACGCTCCAGGTCAAAATGTTCTGCCATTAGCTGAGTAACGCATTCCACCTTGATCGGTTCGTGCAGCCGCACGCTGCCAAAGGTGCTGTCGATAATTTCTACCGTGGTTAAAGTATCCAAATCAACAGACAAAACTGGAATTTCCATTTCTTCTGCCCTGCCGATCACTAGGGGAGAAGGAGGCAAGTGGCCTGTCAAAATTAAGCACTGAGTCGAGCTTTCCAGAGCCGCTAGCTGAATGTCCGTGCGATCGCCCCCCGTCACCACGGCCATATTTCTCGCTTTGCGGAAATATTTCAGAGCAGAACTCACATTCATCGCGCCAATTGTCAAGGTTTCCACCATCAAGTCCAAACGGTCTCGACGGCAGAGCACGTCAGCTTTCAATTGGTGCACCAGTTCTTTGACACTGACACTTCGCAGCAAAGCGCTTCTCGGCAGCATTCCCAAAACTGGAATGCCCTGTGCCTCCAGAAAAGGCCGCACAGTCGCCGTTACCGCTTCGAGTTTGTCCGAGGGAACGTCGTTGAGTACCACCCCAGCCAAGCGCGAACCCAAACGCCCCTTAGCCGACAGCAAATCGTCTATATACAGATCCATCGGGCGGGCTACCAAGAGCACAGAGGCATCAACTGCCTCAGCGACTTGAGCTAAAGACAAGTCAAACAGACTGCCTTCCTCCAAATTAGCTGGGCCTTCTAACAGCACCAAGTCTCCGCTGGGATCTTGCAAATATTGCGATAAAGACTGGCGATAATCTGTCTCGTCTTCTCCCCGCAAACGTTTGTGAACCGTCTCTTCGTCCAAATACAGCAGTGTTGACGGCATCTGACTTTCTGAGAGCTTCAGCGTCTCTACCGCGAACCGCACGTCTTCGTCCTCGATCCCAGCTCCCTCGGAGCTGAAACAGGTTCCCAGAGGTTTGCCGTAGGCGACGCCCAGTCCTTTTGCCCGGAGTCCGAGTGCCATCCCCAGGGCGATCGCGGACTTGCCGCTGTAAGCTTTTGTGGAACCGATCAGCAAATATTTAGTCAATTTGGGTACGCCTTCACTCCTCAATTTGCACCTGTCTATTTCAAGAATTTTAGTTTATTCAACAGTATTTCTGCACTGCGACTCAATTTGGCAATGCTATTATACTCGATTTTGTCGCTTTTGCGTAGAATGTTTTTTTGAGTGAAACTTTTATTCACCTGTTGATACCCCTTCTCTTGGGATTTTTTACCTATTTTTTTTGTAAAAATTGCTTTTCTCAGATTGTTTTCGCATTGTTTAAAAACTCTATTAGAGATAATAATCGCCTTGTTAAGTCTTTCTTTTATGACTGTATTTAGCAAATTTGATTGCGTTTTTTAAACATTGAGTACGAGCCGTATTAAATAAAAGCAGCACGGTATAAATGGGATTTTTTATCCCTACAAAAGCCTTGACCGGGGAATTGAGGGCTGTTTTATATCTATAAAATATAAGTATTCGGTAGGGAGAGAGCATGGTCTGTGTCTAGTCAGTTTTGCATACAATTGAAAACGGATATGTATTATTAGTTATTAATTATTAGTGCGATCGCCCTCGTCCAAACTGATATCTTGCCTGCAAGCGGTAAGCTGCTTAGGAGCGGGCTTCTAGCTTCTAAACACATAAATTGTGGGGTGGGGTGGGCTGGCATTTCGGCAGCAGGCCAAAGGCTGATTGCGATGCCAGCCCGATCGCAGTTCAAGGGCTGTAGATTGAGTTTCCTTGGGCGGATATACAGTGCTTTCTTCTCAGCTACCGAGCCGCACAAGTTGAACGAAATCGGATTGCGCGATCGCACTCGCTTGCACAAATAATGTCGGAAATAGGCTTGTGCGCTGGTTCCACAACAAATACAGCAGTTTTCGATGGCATGAAATACAGGTAGGGACTCAGGCTTTGTCTGAATCCCTAGGCGAAATCTGTATCGCGCTCAACGGAAAACTGCTGTAGATTTGCTGCAAGCGGTGGGGATAAGTGCTCGCGCCCAAAGGGATTCTTGAGAATAATGTCAAGAACTCAGTTACTATCCCGCTTCTCAAAAAGGACTGGCGCACCAATCATGTAATGTCGCCGTCCCGGTGGCGTTAGACTATTGGTGCGCCAGTTATGGCGCCCGTCAATCGATTTTAGATTTTAGATTTTAGATTTTAGATTGAAGAAAGCGACCCCACTGATAAATCCAGGGGCTGGCGATCGGGATTCGGATCTTTTTTATCGATACACGAATCAATCCGGGGGCCCCGGATTGAATTGCTTGATTGTCAATTGCGAACTTTCGGCAGGGCGGCTGCGGTGAAAGTTATTCATCCATGCGCATCAGCTTGCGGTAAAACGTTTTAGAAAAATCGACGGTACGAGTCCGCTGAAAAGTCAGGAGTACCTCAATTAAGCAACTGACAAACTCAGAGCTTTGCATAGTCACTTCGTAGCTGAGTTCAGCATTGCCGTCAAACAACACCCGACAGCGGGTTAAGTCGATCGGCAGCGACGAGATATTCCAACTAGCGACAAACGGCACATCGTCGCCGCCGTCAATTTTTCTTGCCCCCTCCAAGCTTTTGAGCTTGTAGAGGCCAATAGCGTGCGGTAAAAACTTGCGCCTGGGCTCTTGACAGAAAGGCGCGTAGACTTTCACTTCTTTGTCGTCGGCTGGCTTGAGTTGAGGAATAGACATATTTCCACCTCAGACAATTATTACTAACAGATAGTTGAGATCCCCAGAAAAAACTAGCAGATATTCCAGGTCGATCGCAAGCAAAAGTCATCCCAAATAATCTATGCAATGCCCGTTTACACGGGAGGACAAGCAGCCAGGCCGCTGCTTGTCCTCCCGTGTGCTTTCGACAAAAGACCAGAAACTGGTACAGTAAATACTTATCTCTAAAATCAAAAACTATTGGTGGTTGAATCAAGTAACCTATGCAGCAGAGTTCTTGGCCAGAAAACGACGCTCGCAGCGAGCTTAACTTGGACATCTCTGATTTAGCTCAAGAAGAGCTCAAGAGTTTGACCTCGAACTCGAAGCTCGGCAAAGTATTTGCGATACCAGACATTGGCGACAGGGTGTTTGACGCGGAAACAAAAGCAAAGCTCCCGGTTGCGGTGTCTGTGCCGGGAACTCCCTCTTTTCCTCAAAATCTGTACCGGGGACGCCGCGGAAAAGCCGCCGCAGTGCTGACTGCGATTTGGGGCGGCACGATCGCCCTGCACTTGATTTCTTGGGGTGCGTGGTTAGTGTGGGGGTTGACCGGACTGCTGTGGATGCACGCATTTCGAGTTTTGTTTGCTTCGCCCAAGCCCGCACTGCCGCCTCTTGCCGATGAAAGTCGAGAGGATTGGCCCTACGTGTCGCTGCTGGTGGCGGCGAAAAATGAGGAAGCGGTGATTGCCAGATTCGTAGAATCAATCTGCAATGTAGACTATCCGATCGACCGCTACGAAGTTTGGGCGATCGACGATCACAGCAGCGACGCCACGCCGCTAGTATTGGAACAGCTCACCAAAAAGTACCCCCAGCTCAAAGTATTTCGCAGAGGAGCAAATGCCAGCGGCGGCAAGTCGGGAGCCCTGAATCAAGTGTTGCCGCTGACTCGCGGGGAATTTGTGGGGATATTTGACGCCGACGCGACAGTAACGCCGGATTTGCTGCGCCGGGTGCTGCCGGTGTTCGATAGAGAACAGGTAGGAGCAGTGCAAGTCAGAAAAGCCATCGCCAATGCTTCGGTAAATTTGTGGACTCGCGGCCAAGAAGCAGAAATGGCTCTCGACAGTTTTTTCCAACAGCAGCGGATTGCGATCGGCGGCATTGGAGAATTGCGCGGTAACGGCCAATTCATGCGTCGCAACGCCTTGGAACGCTGCGGCGGCTGGAACGAGGAAACGATTACCGACGACCTGGATTTGACGGTGAGGCTGCACCTAGACCAATGGGACATTGAATTTCTGGCTTTCCCAGCCGTGTCAGAAGAAGGAGTCACTAACGCTCGCGCTCTGTGGCACCAGCGCAATCGCTGGGCAGAAGGCGGCTATCAGCGTTATCTTGACTACTGGCGGCTAATTGTGCGCAACCGCATGGGAACTCGGAAAACTTGGGATTTATTTGGATTTTGGGTATCTCAATATTTCTTGCCCACAGTAGCGCTACCCGACTTTTTGATGTCAATTGCGCTGCGCCGGATGCCGATCGCCAGTCCCCTAACTGTGATGACCCTTACTTTGTCAGTGGTGGGAATGTTTGTCGGTTTGCGTCGCACTCGCAAAGAGACCAAATTTGAGGTAAGGCGAGTTTTTGTCACCTTGCTGCAAACGCTGCGGGGTACTGTGTATATGTTCCACTGGCTGTTGGTAGGGACTGTGACGGCTCGAATTGCGGTGCGGCCCAAGCGGCTCAAATGGGTTAAAACCGTCCATCAAGGCGCTGCTAGTAGCATCAAGTAAACAATTAGCATAAATATCTCGGCACAGTATTGCCCAAAGTCCGAAGATTTTCGGAGACAAAAAAACACCAAAGCTCGCCAAATATGTCCCCACCAGAGCCTAAAAGTAAAATTTGGCAATTCCGAGAAAAAAACACTTTGAAACAGCTTAGGTAATAGGTAATCGGCGAGGGGTAATAGCGAATAAGTAATGGGCAATACAAAAGTCGAAAATTAAAAGATAAAAGCGAAAATTTTTAACTTTTAACTTGACAAAAAACCAATTACTATCTATTAATTATGAATTGCCAATTAGGACGAATTGCTTGTTGCCAACTACCCGTCACCCGTAATTGATAATGGATTTGTTAGAGTACCAAGCTAAATCTTTATTTCGCCAGATGGCAATTCCGATTTTGCCGTCGCAGCGGATTGACAATCCCGCCGACCTCAAAGGACTAAAAATTCCCTACCCCGTTGTACTCAAATCGCAAGTGCGGGCTGGGGGACGGGGCCGGGCGGGCGGTATCAAGTTTGTGGAAAATACGATCGATGCAGTAGCTGCCGCCCAAACAATTTTTAATTTGCCGATCGAGAATGAATATCCCCAAGTCCTGCTGGCAGAAGCAAAGTACAACGCCGACCAAGAATTGTACTTAGCGGTACTCCTAGACCCCGTAGCGCGACGCCCGGTTCTTCTGGGTTCGAGACAAGGAGGCATGGATGTCGAAGGGTCGATCGAGCAAATGCAGCAAGTTGCCGTAGACCAGGAATTTTCCCCATTCTACGCGAGGCGTCTCACGCTGAAAATGGGATTGCAGGGAGACTTGATTCAATCCGTGAGCACCATTGTCGAGAAAATGTACCGGCTGTTTGTTGAAAAAGATTTAGATTTAGTAGAAATCAATCCTCTCGGCATCAGTCCGACGGGAGAGGTAATGGCTTTAGACGGTAAAGTCACCGCCAACGACGAGGCCTTGGGGCGACATCCAGATTTGGCAGCACTCTCGGAGAATAGGCTCTTGGGCGGGTTGGCACGGGAAAGGAGAAGTCTCCATGTCCCTGGCGATCGCCCCCATTCCCACTCGAAGGTTCAGCAATCGCCGGAGTTTGACCCCAAATCTCAATCCCCAATCTCGAATTCCGAATCCCTGCAATTAATCGAACTAGACGGGAATATCGGGATTTTGTGCAACGGAGTGGGCCTGACAATGGCAACTCTGGATGCTGTAACCCACCAAGGAGGAAAACCGGCTAATTTTGTGAATATGGGTTCCCTAGAGCGCTACGATGCAGCAAATGCCCTGCGCGACCGCGCGGATTTGGGTCTGGAGTTAGCCGCTCAGGATAAAAGCGTTAAGGTGATACTTGTAAATATTTTGGGCAGCGCCTCCAAGACGGAGGAAATAATCGCCGCAGTAGCCGGCTATTTGGAACGGAAAGCTCGCGCTAACCGCCACATCCAAGTTGTGCTGCGCCTGGTAGAGATCGATGCTGATGCTGTTAAAAAGCGTTTGGGACAGTTGCCGGTGCAGCTAGCTAGCACTTTGGATGAAGCGGCAGCCGCTTCTGTATCCTCAGTCAAGTAGCGGCAGTCGATCGGCAAAAAACGAGATTTCTCTACAGATGAAGGCCTTCTGCTTTTTACAGATCGAGTGTCAAGTGGGAAAAAATGAATTTAACTCCTGAAAGCAAAGTCCTAGTACAGGGCATTACAGAATCTCCCGCGTCAACCCGCGCCGCCCTGATGATGAAAGCATACGGCACAAATGTAGTCGCCGGTGTCAGTCCCGGTCGGGGTGGGCTGGAAATGGAGGGAATTCCAATTTTTGATTTGGTAGAACAAGCAGTGGCGGCAGTGGGTCACGTTGACACTGCGGTAATTTTTGTAGACGCTTACTCGGTGCTGGATGCGGCTCTAGAAGCGATCGCGGGAGGAATTCGGCAAATCGCGATCGTCACTGGGGGAGTGCCTCCTCTGGATATGGTGCGTTTAGTCAGAAAAGCAGAGGCTACTGAAACTTTGGTAATCGGGCCTAACGGTCCGGGAATAATTGTGCCCGACAAACTGCTGCTGGGAACTCACCCCAAGGAATTTTACACTCCCGGCCCGGTGGGGGTGATCAGCCGCAGCAGCACTTTGACTTACGAAGTTGCCCTAGAACTGACTGAGGCTGGGTTGGGACAGTCGATGGCGGTTTGTATTGGCTGCGACGCGATTGTCGGTTCTTCTTTTATGCAGTGGCTGCAAATTTTGGACGAAGACGACAGTACAGAAGCGATGGTTTTGGTGGGGGAAGTTGACGGATGGAGCGAACAAGCTGCTGCTTCTTACATCGCCTCGGCGATCGACAAACCCGTGGTTGCTTATCTGGCCGGCCGCTACGCTCCCAAGGGGCCGTCTTTGGGCCACGCCGGCATCCTGATCAGTTCTCGCGCTGCTGCCCAGAAAGCCTTTGGAGTTACGGCCCCAAACAAAATGGCGGCTTTTGAAGAGGCGGGCATACCTGTGGCGGCTCGGCCTTCCGAGGTTCCGAAGTTGCTCAAAAAATTGCTCAAGAAAAATTGATTGCTTCGGGAGTCCTAACCCTCTTGGCGGTTAGGATAGGGGTAGGGCGGGGGCGGGTTTTGTCTCAAAATTGTCTGCAGAATGCCACAACTGCGGGGTAAACCCGCCCCTAAGACACATTTATGATTTTTTACCAAAGCCCTCTGACCGGCGTCACAGGCTGCGGTGCGGGTGCTGGCAAGGGGGCGCGGCGCGGCGCTGGAGGCGGAGTTGTTGGCGGAACGCTGCGCCGAGGTTCGATCGGACTTTCGGTGCGAGTTGTTTCAGTTGTGCGACTTGTCGATCGCATCACATCTTGAAGCAGGCTTTGCATATTTCCGGCTAAACTCTGAACTTTCCCAACAGCGGCGCTAATGCTGGCAACATCTACGTAAACCTCGGTCAGAGGATACTTTTTCAGGATTTCCAGCAGCGAAACCTTACCGTCGTCCCCGGCCGCCAGCATCATCGCCGCCCGCAGAGCTTTGCCGCTTTCTGTGCGGCGCTGAGTCCGAATTGCTTGACCGATTTCGTCAGTAATTTTCTCTCCCGGGGTGCTGTAAACTACCCTGGCCAGATTAGCAGGCTTTAAACCGATTTCTAGACCCATGAACCCCCGCAATACTTGCGCATCCATTTTGGAAAACCGGATAATTTGTTGGAGGGTTGGGGTCGTCGTGCCATCTTTAGCAAATTCTTCTAAGTCAGTGATATTGATGGTTTGTCTGATCGGGCCAAATGTGAGGACAATTTTTTCGGCCGCTAATGCTGTACTGCTGCTAGATAATATGCTCGCGCTTGCTCCTAAAAAAAGGGCAAAGCCGATCGATACAAATTTTGTTAATTTCATATTCATTTTTGCCGCTCGATTAAAATTATTTTTTCGAGATTTGTACATTATAGATCCAGCAGTTATATTCTACAAGGTCGCCTGTCTAATTTTTGCCCGCGTCACACCCACAATCTCGACCGAGACTTTTTCTCGATCTTGACTTTAAGAATAAGTAACCACATCTACCGCAATATTTTTGCTTCTATTCATTCTGCCTTCTACCTTTTACATCTGAGTACCTTCTACATCTGAGTGCCTTCTACATCTGAGTGCCTTCTAGAAGTTATGTTGAAAACCAAGCGCAAATCCAAAAAATCCAAACACAAGCATAGTGAAAAAACAACAGCGCTAAGCAAAAAAGAAGTAGCAGCACAAAAACGCAAAACTTCACAAAAGCGCAATGAATTGGTGCAGGCAATCGCCATAAGCTGCTTAGTCAGCCTTGCTGTCAGCATCCCCCTGTTGTTCGTAGCCCGCCCTAAGATTGCTATTTCAGGAGGCGCAGCCGCAGCCATCTTGCTGCTTTCCTACAAGTACCCCCGTCAAGCTTTGTGGGCTTTTCTAATTTACCTGCCTTTCAGCGGTACAATTACTTACGCAATTGGCGGCGGGAATGCTGCATTTCAAGTGGCCAAAGATGCTTTCTACATACCAGCTCTCATCGCGCTAATTCAAAGCTGCAAAAAGAAACATTTGCGCTTGTTCATTCCCAAACAAATGCTTTCTACCTTCAGCATCCTGTTGATGATGGCAATGCTGACTTTAATTTTTGTCAACGGGGAAATGCAGCTCAACCCTATGAAGGGCGAAAAACCCATTCTCCAAGGAATTCTCGGCTTAAAAGTATTGATAGGTTACATACCGCTGATTGCTTGCACCTATTATCTGCTCCGCACTAAGAAGGATTTGGTATTTTTTAGTCGAATGCACCTAATTTTGGCGATCGTTTGCTGCCTTCTCGGTTTGATTCAGTACCTGTTGCTGCAAAGTGGAAGATGCGCGGGTACCCGAGGAATGACCGGAGAAGAATTATATAAAGCAACACTGCAAGCTAGATGTTTTGTTGGCGGTTCTCTAGTATTCAGTCCAGAAGTTAAGTTTATCCGCTTACCGGGAACTTTTGTCGCACCTTGGCAGTGGGCGTGGTTTTTAATTTCTAATGCTTTTCTAACCTTTGCCTCTGCCTTTTGCGACCCTTCATTCTGGTGGCGAGTTATCGGTTTATTTGGCATGGCATTAGTATTTGCCAATGCAGTTATTTCCGGTCAAAGAGCTGCTTTAGTTATGGTTCCAGTTGCCACGGCAATCTTGCTAGTTCTCACCGGTCAATTAGTTAATTTAAAACGATTTATTCCCATCGGTGCAGGACTGGCGATTCTGCTGTTTGTCGGTGCAGCAATTAACCCGGGAATTATCGAGCAGCGGTGGGAAAGTTTTGTTAGTCGCTGGAATGCTGCACCGCCCCAGCAGTTTCTTTTTAATCAGTTCGAGCAGAGCAACAATTTTATCATTGACAGACCTTTCGGTAGAGGTGTGGGACGAGCGACTAATTCAACGCGGATATTTGGCAACCCGCAACTAATTGAAACTTTCCAACCTAAGTTGATGTACGAACTAGGTTATCCCGGAATGATTGCTTTTCAACTCATGGTTTTACACTTAGCTTTTCTAGCTTTTAGAGCTTACCGTTCTGTGAAAGACAAAAGTTTGCGGAGTTACGGAGCTAGTTTTTGGGTGTTTGTGGGATTTATTACGATCAATCCTCAATACTATCCGCTGGATGTAGATCCAGTGTCCGTGTATTATTGGGTTTTAGCTGGGGCTATTTTAAAGTTGCCCAAAATTGATAAACAGGTGCAGGATGAAAAACACCAGGAACTTGAGTCAAATGATTTGCAAATTCACCATGAATTAAAGGATAAAAAAATTATTGCTTCTACCCCAATTTGACGCTCTCGGAAGCAGAACCTCTATATTGCAGGTTTGCAGTGTGCACCTTACCGCTATAAGTAGCACATTAAACCACTTGTTCCGTAAGTTCTGTATTAATAAACCCATAACTTTATTGC
The DNA here is from genome assembly GCF_013179805.1 of Microcoleus asticus IPMA8. Lineage (GTDB taxonomy): Bacteria > Cyanobacteriota > Cyanobacteriia > Cyanobacteriales > Microcoleaceae > Microcoleus > Microcoleus asticus. Next base: position 13,548 of record NZ_SRRZ01000158.1, read on the forward strand.
GGTTGCCAAACCGGAGTGCTAGCATTCAGATCTTTGCCCTTTGTCAATTTAGTTAATCCCGAACCATCCCGATTAATTACATACAAGTTGCTTTTGTCACCTGGGATTTTGTTAAGATAAAAGCGATTTGCTGGCTGTCAGTAGACCCAGCTAATTCTGAAATTCCCGACGGCTATAGCCGGGTAGCTAGTTGATTTAGCTGGTTCCCGTCAGCATTGATTGTGTATAGTTTTTGATGGGTGAACTTTCCAGCGACGAAAGCAATAAGTTGGCCATCCGGCGACCACGAAATTTCGTTATATATTGTCGGTTTTTGGGTGAGGTTCTTGGCTTTGTCCGGGTTAATGTCAAGCAGGTAGATATCTTGCTTTTCGCCTACTGAATCGCGCGGTTTATTGTAATAGCAAGCAATGCTGCTGCTGTCGGGGAACCAAAATATTTTGACGTTGTAAACCTCATTTTGCGGGTTGTTAGTCAAATTTTTGAGGTTGGTTCCATCGGCATTAATTGTGTAAATTTGCTGTTTCGGATAAGCGCCGAATAGGAAAGCAATTTTTGTGCGATCGGGCGACCAAACAAGTTGACTGCCTCCAGATATATATTCGCCGGGACTTTTAGTTAGTTTGGTCATTCCCGAACCGTCGGCATTCATTTTGTAGATATTTTTATCCTTGACAAATGCTACCTGCTGACCGTCCGGCGAAAGGTAAAATTCTGATGAAATTTCTGTTTTAGGCGGATATTCTCCTACTTGCAAATTCCGAACTAATTTAGTTCCTTTAATGCCAGAAGCGTCACTTGTATAAACTGATTGGCTGCCGGGAGTATCAGAGGTAAAACTGTCGCAAGAACGGGCAAAAAGAAGTTTCTGGCTGTTGGAGAACCAGGCTATTGCAAAATTAGCTGCTTTGCAAGCATCTCCAGCAAACTGTTTAGTGAGTTGGGAACCGTCAGCATTGACTGTATAGATGTCGGTGTCTCCGCTAACGAAAGCCAGTCGCTGACCGTTGGGGGACCAAACTAGGGTAGGGCTAACATCTATATTAATTAGGTGCAAGTTGGCAGCGGGCCCAAGCGTTAGCATTGACGGCAAATAAATTGTTTCTCACCTCGCTGTCGCGCATCTGGATGGCTGTAAACGCTAGTATCCTTGGTTTTAGGGCTGCGGGTGTTGCGGGGCTGTGAAGGCTCAAAAACAAGCTGATTAAGAGTGTTAGGGAGGGTGCATCTCACTTTTGCGAATGTGTCAAAAAAGAGTTAAAATGAAAAAGCTAGTAAAATCGTCAAATAAAGATGAGGTAAAGAAAA
>NZ_SRRZ01000159.1 GCF_013179805.1 Microcoleus asticus IPMA8
ATTTTAGTTGATTATTAATAATTTATAAGTCTACAATTATACATTGCTCTGCCAACTTTAGCAATCTTTTCCTATCATTCAACACTTCTGAATTTTAACACCCTGGGCGCTGTTGAAAAAACCTGATATAAACGGATTTGGGGGTGTAATTGGCTGTCTGAATCTCATCCTAATTTACGCAGCCATCACCCAACTATTCCTATTTACAAAAACCCGAAATCAGGAAATTTGGGCCGTCGGGACAGTCGGCAGCGCTATCTTGTTGCCACCTGCGATCTTATCTATGCTCTTGCTTACTCCAGAAAAAGCTCCTTTTTTGTGGTTGTCTTCAACATTTTTTGGCATTTGGTTTTCGCCGTATCTGACAGCCGCGTCAGGAAATACGATTTTGCTCTCCATACTCAGTCAGTGGACTGTCTTGGTGTTGTTGAACTTCAAATTGCGATCGCAACTGAGACTCGCAGGGCAATCAGCTTCTAAAGCACTGCTGAAAGCTTGAAAAAGCAGGGGAAGGCATTAAACGTGAAACTCCGATTCAGGCAGGGATTTAAACCCCTGCCTGAAAGCTTAAGTCGTCTGAAAACGACTGTTCAACTAACTTATTATGCCAATTCCGCATTTATAATCCACTTTATATTGAGCGATGGTGCCGTCGCTACACAGACAAAGCCCACCTTCGCAGGCTTTAAGATTAAAGTTGAAAAATAATTTCTGACTGTACAGATCCAAAATTATAGAGTCAGCGTATATTACTAATGAACGCAGTACAAAATTTCATAGGTTCGCACCGCTAAAAATTTCAGCTTGCCTGTTTGCAGTTGAGCTGCGATCGCCCTTGGCTACACACCTAACTATAAAATACGGCTAAGTGATCTGTATTTAGGAGTGGGTTTATTTGAATCGGGGGGCGGGTTTATATATCATTTTAGCTGCGTGTAATACTTTTATGGCAACCCACCCCTACAGCCGAAAATAAGAAAAACTCTCCTAAAAGTGCCAATTTGTGATATTTTGACTGAGAATACCACCGCCGTTAGGCAACAGAAGTATCAAATTTAGAGGGTGATTAGAGCATGGCAGAAATTAGAGACACGGCCCAAGCAAACTTGCTAGCAGGAACTCCAGAAGATGACCTAATTTTTGGTTTGATGGGCAATGACACCATTGCCGGAAACTCTGGGAATGACAGCATTTATGGAGGTAAGCAAAGCGATTTAATTGAGGGGAATGCTGGTCAAGATACGCTATTTGGAGATTTAGAGAACGACACTATTAACGGCGGAGAAGGTAACGATTTTTTAGTGGGCGGAAAAGGCAGCGATTCCATATCGGGCAACTCCGGCAATGATGTTTTGTCGGGCGATCGAGATACTGATGTCCTGATAGGAGGAGAGGGGGCAGACTTATTTGTTTTGAGTCGCTACGCTGATGCAGATCCTGGTCGTACCAGCGGCGGTGCTAATTTCGCAAATGCTGACGCGATCGCCGATTTTGCAGCCGGTACCGATTTAATCGGTTTGGCGGGAGGTCTTAGTTTTAGCGACTTGAATATTCAGGAAGCTGGAAACGATACTGTTATTCAAGACAGAGTGACTGGAGAATTTCTCGCTACTCTCAGAGGGGTGAGACAAAGTGCGATTAACCAGGCAAGTTTCACTAATAATATTGGCAGCGTTGTTCCAAATCCCCCGCCTCCAGCGCTGACAACGGCTTATGCTTTAACTGCTGCTAATCGGATTGTCGGTTTTAGTCTTTCCAATCCGGGAAGTGTGATCTCAGATTTCCCCGTGACTGGATTGCAAGCGGGAGAAAATTTGCTGGGAATTGATTATCGGCCGGCTAACGGTGTGCTTTACGGTGTGAGTTCTAGCAATCGCTTGTATACTGTCAATCCGAGAACCGGGGAAGCCAGTCAAGTCGGTAGCGGGCAGTTTGCTGTTCCCCTAACTCCGGGGGCTGCGGGCTTTGATTTCAATCCGACAGTCGATCGAATTCGGTTTGTCAATGAAGCCGATCAAAACGCCCGCCTCAACCCGGATACGGGAGGAGTTGTGGATTTTGACACGCTGGCGGGGGGAATTCAACTCGACGGGAATTTGGCTTACCGGACCGGCGATCGCAATTTTGGGTCAAATCCGGCTGCTGCTGGGGCTGCGTATGTGAATAACTTTGCAGGGGGAACTTCGACAACGCTGTTTGTAATTGACAGCGATTTGGATGTTTTGGTGCGACAAGATCCGCCGAATAATGGAGTGTTGAATACGATCGGATCTTTGGGAGTTGATGCTACTAGCGTTCTCGGCTTTGATGTCAGGAGTATTGGCGGCCGCGAGGTGGCAGTGGCGGCGCTGGAAGTTGGGGGCGTTTCGGGCTTGTACAATATCAATTTAAGTAGCGGTCAAGCTTCCTTTGTCGGTCAAATTGCCGACGGCAGACAGATTAACGGTTTGGCTTTGCCTTTGCCTACAGCTTACGCCTTGACTGTCAGAAATGGCGCCGAAACAATTGTCGGTTTTAACGAGGCGGCACCGCGGGCGATTCTCAGCGACGCAGCAGTTACGGGGTTGCAGCCGGGAGAAAGTTTGCTGGGGATTGATTTTCGCCCCGCTAACGGTGTGCTTTACGGTGTGGGTTCTAGCAATCGCTTGTACGCCATCAATCCGGTGACTGGGGCTGCAACTGCTGTTGGTAGCGGGCAGTTTGCTGTTCCCCTAACTCCGGGGGCTGCGGGTTTTGATTTCAATCCGACAGTCGATCGAATTCGGTTTGTCAATCAAGCTGGTCAAAACGCCCGCCTCAACCCGGATACTGGGGCAATTGTCGATTTTGACACGCTGACAGGGGGAATTCAACTTGACGGGAATTTGGCTTACCGGGCGGGCGATCGCAATGCTGGCAATCCCGGCGCGGCTGCTGCTGCGGCGTATGTGAATAACTTTGCCGGGGCAACTTCGACGACACTATTTGCAATTGACACCAATTTAGACGTTTTGGTGCGCCAAGATCCGCCTAATAATGGAGTGTTAAATACGATCGGATCTTTGGGAATTGATGCTGGTACCGTTCTCGGCTTTGATGTCAGGAGTGTTGGCGGTAACGAGACGGCTTTGGCTGCGATCGAGGTTGGCGGAGTTTCCAGCCTGTACAATATCAATTTGACGACCGGTCAAGCTTCGATTGTCGGTCAAATTGGTGACGGGCGAGGGATTAAAGGCTTAGCACTGACTTTGATTTAACTGCTAGATTCCCAGCGATTTTAGGCATCAATTATGTACTTTTTAGGTATAAAGTTGAAAAAAACTCAACTTTTCTACTATCTCAAATTGTCAGTCTAAAATCGTTTGGGCAATTCCCAATTCCCAATTTGAGGTAACATATTATTTTGACAACCAAGATAAGATGTTATCTCAAGTTTTTTACTTGCTACGTTCCCGCAGTGACGGCAAATATCTGTCCGCGAATCCCAATCCAGATGCGGCAGTGAGTTACCTGCTGATGTTTAGTGAAGACTATGACGCTTTGAGTTATCTCAACGCCCACGCTGCTGATGTTGCCGATCGATTCGGAGTAGAATCGATTTCCGGTTCTCAGGTAAAAAAGCTACTCGAACGTTGGGGATTTAACGGTGTGGGGGTTGTTCAAGACCCGCTGTTACCCAATATTGAGTTTTTATTGACAAAGGATTGACAATTCACAACATTTGCGCTTCACCCGGTTTCAGGAAGAAATCGGGTTTTTTGGTCACGTTTTTAGGCGATCGCCCGATCGAGCTTGTAGAGTTCTATGCCCCACATTTAGTGCAAATTGTCAAATATATTAACCTTTTACCCTAAATCTGAATCCTGTTGTATATTCGTAGTCTGTTGATTTATTCCGACACGTCAGTACACAACCTATGGTTCGAGAATTAGAGCGATCGAGTGCCAGCGAGAAACGCAACCTGTCCGATTTCCCCCAAACAGCACCCGCAGCCAATCCAGTATTTTTCAGGACTTACAGTCGCCGTACCGAGACGGGAAGGGAGACTTGGGCCGAAGTGTGCGCGAGAACAGTCAAGGGGCTGCAAAAGCTTGGAAACCTCACCCCCGAAGAAACACAACTGCTGCACCGGATGCAAAACCAGCTCAAAACCCTCGCTTCAGGCCGCTGGCTGTGGGTAGGTGGCAGCAAATGGATCGAACAACCAGAGAATTTTTCCGGCGCATATAATTGCTCCTCAACAAATATTCTCGACTGGCGTTCCTTTGGTTTGTTGATGGATTTGGCAATGATGGGCTGCGGCACAGGGGCAGTCTTGGAACCACAATATATCAACCAACTGCCGCTGATTCGCAACCGTTTAACCCTAACCATGCAAGGCGAAATCGGCTCTACACCCGCCCAGTCGCGCCGTCAAGAAACCGAAGTAAAAATAGCAGAAAAAACCGCAACTATTTATGTCGGAGATTCTCGCCAAGGTTGGGTAAACTCCTATCAAACTTTGCTGGAATTATCCACTGATGAAAGATTTGCAGGAGAAATTCAAGTATTCATCGATTTGAGCGACGTTCGCCCGGTGGGAGAACCTTTAAAAGGTTTTGGGGGAGTAGCAAATCCGGTGAAATTGCCAGATCTTTATCAGCGCTGCGCCGCTATTTTAAATAAAGCTTTAGGGCGGCAGTTAAATTCAGTTGAATGCTGCGTGTTGATTGATGAAGCTGCGGTCACAATTGTTGCTGGCAATATTAGAAGATCGGCCGGAATGCGTCAGTTTGATGCTGATGACGAACTAGGGGCAAATGCTAAAAATAATTTGTGGCAACAAGATGAAAGCGGCAACTGGAGAATCGATCCAGAACGCGATGCTCTTCGGATGGCAAACCATACGCGAGTTTTCCATACCAAACCTACACTAGAAGAATGTATTGATGCTGTCCGCAAACAGTATTACAGCGGCGAAGGTGCGATTCAATGGGCCGGCGAAGCTGTAGCTCGATCTAACGTTGATTTACTTTCAACACCGAGTCTTAGAAGTGAGTTTTTGAAAGCTTACGATGAAGGAAAAGCTAAAGAGTGGTTGCAGGAACGCCATCCTAATATGACTGCTGGCGAGTTAGAGCATCGGTTAGTCCGTGTGGGCTTAAACCCGTGTGGTAAGTAATTTTGCCTCACGTAAAAAACCTCGCAAAATCGGAGAAGACTGAGATGTTAACTCCGAGGTAAGTAAGGGAATTAAAAGTCCTTTACCACCGTAGAGCGTACCGGGTGAACCTTCTTTTTTGAAGAATATAATCCTGGCAAGAGTGCGGGGCATTTACAACTACAGTAAATGAAAAAGTACGCCGATCTACAGGGAAAATCGAATCTGTAGAACTAAAGGATAAAAAGCCTTTAGGGTAACAAACATGGAAATCATCGGCTCTAATTTTCACTGTAATTTGGCGGAGGTTCACCTCAATCAAATTGATCCTTACAACTTCAAAGAACAGGAGGAAGCTTTCAAGGCGGCGGCTCTATCTGTCGCGGTACTTCTCAATCACAAATTTCTTGAACCCCGCTATCAATACAGCCGCGAACTAGACCCGATTGTCGGCGTATCTTTCACGGGATTGTTCGATTTCTTCGTTCATGCTTTTGGCGTGGAGTGGCTGCGCTGGTGGGTGGAAGGCCGCCCGCAAACTCCACAAGGAATCGCTTTTAAACAGCGGGAAGAAGAGTATTTGACTGGTTGGCGCGAGATTGTCAATGGGGTAGTATGGGATTATTGCGATCGCCATTCCTTAAAACGCCCAAATCGCTGCACAACGGTTCAACCATCGGGTACTAAATCTCTGCTGACAGGTGCTTCTCCCGGCTGGCATCCGCCGAAAGCCCAGCGTTTCATTCGCCGAATCACTTTCGGCAAAAACGACCCCGTAGCCCTCGCCTGCATCGACTACGGATACAATGTTATTCCGTCTCAATCTGACAAAGATGAAAACGGCAATTTGCTGAACAATCCCTTCGATGAACGCTGCACAGAATGGCTGGTAGAAATACCTGTTGCAGTAAGTTGGGCTGATTTACCGGGAGCCGATGAAATTGACATTAGCAAGTTCTCGGCTGCCGCACAAATGGACTTTTATATGCAGGTGCAAAAGTTCTATGTCAGACATAACACTTCGGCCACGATTGAATTGCGGGAAAATGAAGTGGAAAGTTTGGGTACTCGGATTTATGAAGCGATTCGTGATGATGAAGGCTACATTTCCGCAGCGCTTTTGGCTCGGTTTGATGCTCTTGAAACTTTCCCGCGTTTGCCCTTTGAACCGGTGAGCAAGGAAACTTACACCAAGATGGTGGAAGAGACTTTAGCGCGCCGGGAAATTGATGTTTTTCACGCGGCTTTGAGTCGCTATGACTTAGGTGAAATGATGGATTCCGGGCCTGCGGGCTGCGATTCTGATAAGTGTTTGATGCCGGAGACTAAGGCTATATAGTACCGTTGAACTACATCCCCCAAATGGGGGATTTTTTTTGATTATTTTTAGCAAATAGGCGGTTTCAACCGCCGCATAATCGAGGGGATAGCTAAAAATGCTATCATTCGACAATCAGAGATTAAAGTTGTGCTGAATTAAAATGCAGAGGCTTTAGTGCAATGTCAGACAACCAAAATGAACCTAGAGAATACGATGCCGTTCTCGGCAGTCAAAATTCAATGCCTGTCAATGCTGCGATACTCGGAGGCATCCCCGGCGTTAAAAGCCGCTTAGCCTCGCCCGCTGTCGAAGCTAGAATCGCCGCACTCTCTGAAGCGCTGAAATATGGAGAAGCCGGCTTGGATTTAATAATTCAAGCATTGCAAGATGAGTCAATGCAGGTAAAATTTGCTGCCTATTCACTGCTGAAAGATAAAGATAAGGAGAAATTCAAACAACATTTACGTAACTATTTTGAATTTGATGTCATCACAGTCGATGCGTATGGAAAAGAAAACAGTCGCAGAAAGTCTTTTGCTCACTTTTTTTCTGAAGACTTAGGTAACTCAATTATACTGGAAATGGTTTACATTCCCGGCGGCACATTTATGATGGGTTGCCTCAACGACGAAGCAGGACGAAAGGAGGACGAAAGTCCGCAGCATCAAGTAACAGTACCTGCTTTTTATGCAGGCAAATACCCCATCACTCAAGCACAGTGGCAAACAGTGATGGGATACAACTTATCGCAATTCAAAGGAGAAAAACGTCCTGTTGAACGTGTATCGTGGAATTGGGCTGTCGAATTCTGTGGCAAACTCTCGCGAAAAACCGGGAAAAAATATCGCCTCCTGAGTGAAGCAGAATGGGAATACGCTTGCCGGGCAGGAACAACAACCCCATTTCATTTTGGGGAAACTATTACCCCGAAATTAGTCAACTATAACGGAAACTACCCCTACGCAAACGCCCCCAAAGGACTTTACCGCGGACAAACAACCGATGTCGGAAGTTTTCCCCCCAATGCCTTTGGACTGTACGATATGCACGGCAATGTTTGGGAATGGTGCAGCGATTGGTGGCATCATAACTACAATGGCACACCAACTGACGGAAGTTCCTGGGAAACAGGCACATTTGAATACGTAATGCAGCGTGGCGGTTCCTGGGTCAACGATGTGATCCTTTGCCGCAGTGCCTATCGTACCAGGAAGCAGGCGATAGACCGCGGCAATGACCTCGGTTTTCGCGTAGCTGTAGAATACCCAGATCCCCGACTTCTTAAATAAGTCCGAGTTCTCACGAAAAATACCGAGAAGAAGTCAAGGATCTAATACTCGGATAAATTACTTATTTGAAAATATCTTTCCGCTTCTGCAACAGCAAAGTGGCGGTTAAATAAACTGCGGCGTGCAGACCTAAAATTCCCCAATTCAGAGCCAAGTTTTGCCAAGTCGGTTCGTAGACTGCACTTTTTTCAAATAGCTGCGGTAAGATTGTACAATCGCACAATCTTACCGCACTTCCCTCAACCGTTTATGTAATAATCCCGCGTTCCCTTCGCATTCATCGCTTCTCCGAGTCGATTTAACCCGTACACGTAAGCGGCAGTTCTCATGGAAACTGACAGTTCCTGAGATTTTTTCCAAATTGCTTCAGTTTCTTCGACCATTTTATGCTTCAACCGCTGGTTGACTTCATCCAGCGTCCAATAAAGTCCGCTGCGGTTTTGCACCCACTCGAAATAACTAACCGTTACGCCTCCGGCATTGACTAAAATATCAGGAATTACGTGAATTCCCCGCGTTTCTAAAACCAAATCAGCAGCAGAATCAATCGGGCCGTTAGCTACTTCAAAAATAAACTTAGCCTTAACATCATTAACATTGGCTTCTGTTATTTGATTCTCCAAAGCGGCAGGAACTAGCACGTCTACATCTAATGCTAAAAGTTGCTCATTGGTCAAGATTTCGTGCTCGATAATATTGCAAACTGAACCTTCGCAGTAAATAGCTTTGATACCTTTGTTAGAGTCTTTAAAACCTCGAATACTGGGGATGTCCAGACCTTGTTTAGCATAAATTCCCCCTTGGGAATCGCTGACAGCAACAACTTTGTAACCTGCTTTCCAGAGCAGTTCTGCTATTTCTGCACCGGCATTACCAAAACCTTGTACCGCTACAGTTGTATCTTGAGGATTTAGCTCAAATTTGGGTAGAAGAGTTTGTACTACAAAAAAAGCACCCATTGCTGTTGCCGTATCTCTGCCCAAACTACCGCCAATTGTCACTGGTTTACCAGTCACAACCGCTGGAGAAAGCTGCCGCTTAATAATATTGTACTGATCCATCATCCAACCCATAATCATGGGATTGGTGTAGACATCTGGCGCGGGAATATCGACATCGGGGCCGATGAAATCTGCGATCGCATCGACATAGCCCCGGCTCAACCGTTCCAATTCCAGTTTGGACAATTCCTTGGGATTGAGAGTAATTCCGCCCTTGGCTCCTCCAAAAGGCAAGTTCAAAACTGCACATTTAAAAGTCATCCAAAATGCTAAGGATTGCACTTCATCAAGGGACACTCCCGGATGATAGCGCACTCCTCCTTTAGACGGGCCTCTGGTATTGTCGTAGCGCACCCGATAACCTTGAAAAATTCGCAGGGAACCGTCGTCCATCCGCACGGGAATCGATACAATTAAACTGGATTTGGGGTATTTCAGCCGTTCGATCGTATCCTCGGAAAGCGACACATATTTTAAGGCTCGTTCTAATCGGCGACTGGCATCGGCAAATAATGAATCAGACATAATAAGACGAAGGAAGAAGGAATAAGGAAGAGGTTGGAGGGAAGACAGGAGAAGAATTTGCCGGAAAGCTCTTGCTTAGCGGGCATCTTAAATTTAATTGTTTCGGATTACCTGCTGCTTTTGCGATACTTTCTAATTTAATCACAATCCCGCCTTAATTCTGCATAAGTGCCTTCTACATAAGTGCTCTCTACCTTGTGTCGATCGACAATATCGCAGTACCAAGCAGCGATTAAGCAGATACACTTACAATAGAAGGTGATATTTAAGCTGAAGCCGCAATTTGAGTTCGATCGCTCAAATCACAGCCAGCCATCAGGGGAATTAAATTCTGAAATAGATCGAGGCTTTAGCTGACGTTATCAACTGAATTATTATTATGGTTGGACTCCTAGCCGCACTCTCTGGGTCTGCGGCAGGGGGTATGAGAATTGCCCTGCCCCTGCTGTTAATTGGTTTGTTGCGGATTGATAAACTTTGGTCGGAAATACCTCTATTGTCGGGGGTTCACCCCCAAGTGGCTATCACCATCTTGGTGAGTTGGTCGCTGTTAGAATTATTTGCTTCTAAAACCTTTGTAGGACAGCGGGTACTGCAAGTTGTGCAAATTATTTTCAGTCCCATTGTAGGAGCAATTATGGGAATTGCGATCGCTCAGGTAAGTTCGATCGACGAAATTATTGTTCACCCTTGGATGCTGTGGATTATTGGTGTTGTCGGAGGTTTGTTGGCTTTAGTGCTGCAACTGGTACAAGCAGGATGGCTTTACCGACTGCGGGGTTTGCCGATTTGGGTAATTTTCCTCCAAGATGTTCTGTGCATTTCCTTGGTTTTGTTTGCCTTTGACGCTCCGCGGCAGGGAGGGCTAGTTGCTATGATGCTGCTGTGGCTGGCAATTCGCAGTTCTAAAGAGTGGTATCGCTGGTACAGAAGTCAGGGAATAACGGGCGATAGGGGAAATCCCCGCCGCCACAAGCGCGATCCTGATTAATTAGTGATTAGTTATTTGTGATTAGTCATATCGTTTACAGTTGTTTCGGAATGATTTAACCGCAGAGATCGCAGAGGGCGCTGAGGAAGAGAACAGAGACATGAATAATTCCGATCCCAACGGATTTGATCTCATTAGTCATTTGTAACAACGGTCAACAGTCAACAGTCAACTGTCAACTGTCAACTGTCAACTGTCAATTTAAAGCAATCCGATCGAATGTAGCGGGCCCTGACCCGTAATTAACTCCAGCAATAGTGCCACAAAACCAATCATCGCCACACGACCGTTCCAGACTTCGGCCCCCGTGGTCAAACCCCACTCCCACTGCTCTTGAGGGTACATTTTCACTATCTTGGAAGGGCGTATAACATCAGAGAATTTAACGCTGGGAGATTCGATCGACTCGATGACTAAATCAGCCAAGGCTTCAATAAACACCGGATGAGTATTCAGGGCGGGCACTCGGTAGAAATTCAGAATCCCCGATTCTTCTGCTAATTCTCGATACTCCATGTCAATTTCTTGCAGAGTCTCGATGTGCTCGGAAACGAAACTAATCGGAACTACCAACAAATCTTGGACTCCATTTTCTGCCAATTCGGTAATGGCGTCTTCGGTGTAAGGCTTGAGCCATTCCACCGGGCCAACCCGACTTTGATAAGCTAGAGTGTGTTCGTTCGATCGGTTCAAATGTTCCATAATCAGACGAGTGCAATCTTGGATCTCGCGCTGATAGGGGTCTCCAGCCTCTTCTACATAGCTGAGGGGGACGCCGTGGGCGCTAAAAAAGATGTGAACTCGATCGGGATCGGGATTGTGGTCTAGTTCTTGGGCTATCAGTTCCGACATTGCCTGAATGTAGCCCGGCCGCTGATACCAAGAAGGAACAGCGGTATATTCTATATCCTTGAGGGCTGGATCTTTGCCCCACATTTCTTCTAGCTGCCGGAAGCTAGAACCGCTGGTGCTGATTGAAAATTGAGGATACAGCGGCAAGATTGTCAAGTGTTCGATGCGATCGCGCTTAATTTTGGCGATCGCCTCTTCAGTAAAAGGATGCCAGTAGCGCATCCCCACGTACACTCGAGCATCCTGTCCCTTTTTTTGCAAGAGTTCTTGCAGCGAAGCGGCTTGTTCCTCGGTAATCCGCCGCAAAGGAGAGCCGCCCCCGATTTGGCGGTAGTTTTCCTGGGATTTCTGAAAACGCAGGGTCGAAATCAACCAGGCGAGCGGTTTTTGCATCCACGGAAACGGAATGCGAATGATTTCCGGGTCAGCAAACAAGTTGAACAGGAAAGGACGGACATCCTCGATTTGATCTGGCCCGCCCAAGTTTAATAGCAATACTCCCACACGACCCATAGCGGTTACAGCTCTCCCATCGTCTCAGTTCTGTTATTTATCTTTATCATATAACTTAATAATCTCTTAAGTCGATAGCAAGGTATACATAATTTTGACTGTGGCAACAATTTTGAGAGATTTAAGTTATCGGTATCAGTGGCTCTACGATACGATCGCGCGTCTTGCTGATTTGAGCGCAGGCGGCGAGGCTCGTTTGAGCCAACTAGCCTTGCAAAATTTGACCGTCAGCGCGGAAACTAAAGTTTTAGACCTTTGCAGCCGCAGCCGTCAAACTACGCAGTTTCTGGTGCAATATTCCCAGGCTCTTACAGGACTTGACGCTTCGCCATTATCTCTGCAACGGGCAAGAAAAAATGTACCATCAGCCAATTATGTAGAAGCTTTTGCTGAGTCGATGCCTTTTCCCTACAGTCTGTTTGACAGGAGTGCACAGCAGCATTGCGATGCACGAAATGCGATCGGCGCAGTTGCGAGAAATCTTTCTGGAAGTATACCGGGTGCTTAAGCCCGGTGGTCTATTCATTTTGGTAGATTTTCATCGGCCCAGAAATCCGGTATTTCGGCCAGGGTTGGCTGTATTTTTGTGGTTGTTTGAGACTGAAACTGACTTGGGGAGTTTGTTGGCAGAAGTGGGATTGCGATCGTACAATTCCGAAGAAGCTCAGCAACCAAAAATTTATGCTGGCGACAGCATTCAAGTAATCCAAGTTCAAAAGTCATTAGTCATTAGTCATTAGTCATTAGTAGACAAGATTACCTTTCCTTGCAAACAATCGGGAAAAGCATCTGCGTTTATCTGCGTTTATCTGCGGTTTCCCTATCAATCAAAAAATCTGCAATAAGTCTACTAATGACTAATGACTAATGACTCCTAACTAAACAAACTTTTTCGCTTCTGCCAAAGCCGCCTCAAACTTGAGCAATACATCCTTTTCTGTGTGAATAACTTTCTCTTGTTCAAGCAGCGGGCGGCCAAAGCGAAAAATGCCGTCCTGTTCTACGTGCTCTACATAAGGCAACGTTTCTGGATGCGGCAAAAATTTTCTGCCGATTGTGTACGGCGTGTGGAAAGAAAAACTAAAATCGGGAAACTTATCGCTCTTGATTTCCAGGTAGTAAAGCGAGTAATAATCTTTGGTTTCGGAGTACACACATTCGCGGCACTTATTTACCAATTTGCGGTTCTGATAGAAAAACTCCCACTTGTCCCAATAGTAGCCATCTTTCATCATTTCCTGGTGGTCGTCGCACAGTTCGAGATATAATTTGTCAGCATCCGCCGGACGGTAGAAGTAAAGCATGGCGTAGGGCATCTCAATCAGTAACTTGACAGCTTGATTTTTTCGCTGGTACCATTCCTGCTGGTGAGTTTCGTATACTTCCTTATATTTAATTGCTTTAAAGCTGTTGAGCTGATTTTCTTTGGCCCACCGCGACGCCCAAACTGTCCAGTAAGCTAGCTGGAAAGTTGCTGAAATTTCCGCCGAACCTTGTTCTTTCCAGTCGGCAATGATTTTTTCCCAAGCTGAACTAAAAGCTCCTCGGGATTGTTCGTTTTCGGCGCGGTTTTCTGTATTGATTGGGGAGGCTGTTGGGCGATTATTTTGAATCAGCCCTTTGGGTTCTTTGCGCCAATTATTAATATCGGTTTCCGTTAGACTTAAGATGAATCTTCTGTCGTGAACGGGATATTCTAAATGGATTCCAGATTTGCGAAAAGAGCGGTATTCTAGAATAGGGAGTTTGCCTTGTTCAATCCACTGCTGCCGTTCTGCTGGCGAACACTTGAGTATTCCTTCTAATTCTACGGGATCGACGGCTAATTCACTTTTGAATGTCTCCCAAAATCTTTCTTGTTCGGCTGGATTTACTTCCAGCACGGATACAATTTTGCTGACTAGGTAATCGGTTTTGTCTTGGCAGTTGTCGGGAAGTCCTAAAAATTCGAGGAGTTTGGTCTTGAGTATGCGTCTGGCAGAGATTAGCTCGGCTAACATGAGAAGCTCCAGTAGAGTCATGACTTGCGCCCTTGAATTGGCAAGATTTGCGCAAGTCTTATATATCTTAATAGATTCTCCTGGGTTGTTGACAATTGAAATGTCCGCGCCAGCGAAGCTATCCCGAACCCGCGTGCTTTCGGGAATGGTAGGGAATTGCCCAACCTCCGCTCCATGCTTAAGCCAAAATACTCAAAACAAGGCTAAAAGACCGATCGACCTTTTGGCTAAATTGGCTAAAATCGATAATTGCGATCGCGCACCCACAAACTCACAGGCACAGCATGGCCTGTTTTGTCAACCTTTACTTCTACCAAAAATGATTGTCGCTGGTTCCTTTGAGCTTCGCTAATCTCCTGATTGACTTTTTCCCTTTCATCCTCTGGCATATAATAAGTTTCTAAGCCGTATTCCATCCGCCAACTGTTATATTTGCCCTTAATTGCGATTTGATTGGCGGGCAAATTGGCGGGATTTTTGAGACTGACGCGGACGGGTTTCCAAGCTTGGGGGCGGCCGGGATTAGTCGCGGCTTTTGGCGCTTCTAAGATTACATAAAAACTGGTTTGTGGCTTGGGATTGTGCGTATTTTGTGGACAAGCAACCCCGGGCGGACAAGGTGTTTTTTCCGCAGGTAAATCTTTCCAGCCTGGGAGTTTTTCGAGATTTGTGCGATCGGAAATATCATAGCTCAAAACTTGGTAATATCCGCGCAGCAAATCGTAAGGGTCTACTGGTAGAGTTTGCAGGACAACTGTTTTGCCAGTAATAAAAGTGTAAACTGCCGTCGCTGGTACTGCGGCAATTAGTCCGATTTGCAGCAGCAACGGAACCCACAGCCGCCACGCGGGAAGGCGTTTTGCTTCCGGGGGAAGGGTGAAGGATGGAGGATTAGCGCTGGTATCTGCTATGAAGGAACTTTTATCTGTTAAATCTTGCTTTTCGGTGTTCATAAGCTGTTTCGCATTAAAAATGGTATAATAATAAATCACAAGCCACAGAAAAGCCAGAAGTATGCCAGCCAAAAATCATCTAAATGCAGA
>NZ_SRRZ01000016.1 GCF_013179805.1 Microcoleus asticus IPMA8
GCATCGATATCGCTTTTAATGAAAGATTCTAATTGGGCTATTTCTTTTTCTCTATCTTTTTGTTGCAGTTGTAAGTTATTCATTTTTTATTGTCACAATCAAGTATTGCATATAATTGTATCATAGTCTTGATAATGATTTAGGATTGCTATAGACCCCCTGTTCGAGGCTCACGAACCAGCACGCACGTCTGGTGCCAGCGTCACGTTCGAGCCTGGTGCTCGGACAGCATGGCACACCCACCCGTTGGGACAGACCCTAATTGTCACGGCTGGCTGCGGTCTTGCACAGCGCTGGGGCGGCTCGATCGAGCAAATTCGTCCGGGGGATGCGATCTGGTTCGAGCCGGGTGAAAAACATTGGCATGGTGCCACGGCAACCACGGCAATGACGCACATCGCCATTCAGGAATGGCTCGACGGCAAACCCGTGGACTGGCTGGAACAGGTCAGCGACGAGCAGTACGAAGGAAGAGCTTAATGCTTTTGAAATGGTTTCCCGTCAAGGGGAAAAACTGCCAGAAGAGAATGCTGATTTTGGTTCTCGCCCTAACGATGTCCCTGAGTTACTCAGCCTGCCGTGCCGACAACAGGATGCCTAGCAGTGCCTCGTCGAAAATGCCGACTGAAATATCAACCCAGCAGGCAAACAGTATGAAGATAAACATCAAGGTCGGAGACAAAGCCGTTACAGCCACGTTGATCGACAGTAAAACCACTCGGGATTTTGTTTCCCTGCTGCCATTAACGCTGACGATGAACGATTTGTTTGGAAGAGAAAAGTTTGCCCGCCTGCCGAGAGCAATTTCGGAGGAGGGTGAGCGAACCAAAACGTATGAAGTTGGAGACATCATTTACTGGTCTCCCGGTCCTGATGTGGCTATTTATTATCGCCACGACGAACAACCAATCCCTGACCCCGGCATCATCGCGATCGGCAAGATCGATGCTGGCGTAGAAGCATTCAATGTACCTGGCTCTGTAAAAGCAACACTGGAGCCGATCGAGTAAGAAAAGGAAGTTCCAATAAAGACTTCCCTAATGGGCAACACGCAAAGGAGTAAAAAATGGCAACGAACGAGAATGGCAGCTACACAGGAAAGGTTGCATTTGTGACCGGAGGAGCGAGCGGCATCGGTCGAGCTGCGGCGCTGGCGTTTGCCCGTGAAGGTGCCAGCGTGGTGGTCGCTGACATCTCAGAACAGGGCAATCAAGAAACAGCTCACACGATCGAAGAACTCGGCGGTCGGGCGATCGCCGTCAGGTGCGATGTGACGCGAACCGAGGACGTGAAGGCGGCTCTGGACAAGACCGTTGAGGCTTTCGGGCGGCTGGACTTCGCCTTCAACAATGCGGGCATCGAGCCGAGGAAGGTAGCTCCGACCGCGGAGTACGACGAGGAGGAGTGGAACCGGATTATCGACATCAACCTCCGCGGCGTTTTCCTGTGCATGAAGCACGAGATTCCGCTGATCCTCAAGCAGGGAGGCGGCGCGATCGTCAACACGTCCTCGGGCGCAGGAATCATCGGCATCAAGGGCAGCCCCGCGTACACCGCCGCGAAACATGGCGTGATCGGACTGACCAAGGCAGCGGCCCTCGACTACGCCGCGCAGAACATCCGCGTCAACGCCGTCTGTCCCGGCTACATCGACACCCCGATGATCGCTCGCTCCATCGGCGCCACGGACGAAGGGCGCGCCAAGGTGATTGCCGAGGAGCCGGTCGGACGGATGGGCAAGCCCGAGGAGATCGCCGCGGCTGTCCTCTGGCTGTGCTCGGACGCGGCTGCCTTCGTCGTTGGACACGCCATGGTCATCGACGGCGGCCAAACAGTGCAGTGAGGTTCGCCGCCAACACGATCGAACCCTAAACGCACGACAACAAAGCATTGTCGCCCTCGCCACCTTCACCGCCAACGGCGATGACTCATATCGCCACTAAGGAACAGCTCGACGGCAAGACCGTGGACTGGATGGAAAAGGTCAGCGACGAACAATACCAGGCACCAAAAGTAAACAAATAGGAGCATCAATTCATGTACAACACGAAAGCTTATTCCGCAGCCAGTGCAACATCACCGCTCGCTTCCGACACGATCGCACGGCGCGATCCAACCGAACACGACGTACAGATCGAAATTCTCTTCTGCGGCATCTGTCACTCCGATGTCCATTCAGTGCGTAATGAGTGGAGCGACTTCATGTCTACTACCTACCCGATCGTTCCCGGTCATGAGATGGTGGGACGTATCACCCAGGTTGGCTCGGCAGTGACAAAGTACAAGCCTGGTGATCTGGCAGGAGTCGGCTGCATGGTTGATTCTGATGGAACCTGTCCCCAGTGCAAAGCTAACCTTGAACAGTTCTGCCCTTCCCTGACCCTCACCTACAACTCCCCAGACAAGCACTTGGGAGGCGTGACCTATGGGGGCTACTCCGATAGCATTGTCGTCGATGAACGCTTCGTTCTGCGCGTTCCAGATAACCTCGATCTCGCCGGGGTTGCGCCGCTCCTCTGCGCCGGTATCACCACCTACTCGCCCCTGCGCCACTGGGGCGTCACTAAGGACAAGAAGGTCGGCGTAGTCGGTCTTGGCGGCCTGGGTCACATGGGTGTGAAGTTCGCCCGTGCGTTCGGTGCCCACGTCGTCGTCTTCACCACCTCGCCCGGTAAGACGGAAGATGCGCTCCGCCTCGGTGCCCACGAAGTCGTGGTCTCCCGCAATGCCGACGAAATGCAAAAGCACGCTGGCAGCTTCGATTTCATCCTCGACACCGTTTCCGCCAAGCACGATATTAACGTCTATCTCAACCTGCTCCGCCTTGACGGCAACATCACCCTGGTTGGCGCACCGGAGAATCCCCTGGAGGTCGCGGCATTCAGCCTGATCATGGGCCGCCGCAGTCTCTCCGGCTCTAACATCGGCGGCATCGCCGAAACCCAGGAGATGCTCGACTTCTGCAGCGAACATAACATCACTGCCAATGTCGAAGTCATCCCCATCCAAAAAGTCAACGAAGCTTACGAAAGACTCCTCAAGTCCGATGTGAAATACCGCTTCTGTATCGATATGGCATCCCTTAAATCTGAATAACCGAGGTGGAACCTCGAAGGAGCAATCATGCAAACGCGCAAACTTGGCAACAGCAACCTAGAAGTTTCGGCGATCGGGCTCGGCTGCATGGGAATGAGCTTTGGCTACGGTTCGCCCAAAGACAAACAGGAGATGACTGCTCTTCTGGGGGCTGCCGTCGATCGCGGAATAACATTCTTTGACACCGCCGAAGTCTACGGTCCGTACTTAAACGAAGAGCTTGTGGGTGAAGCCCTCGGTCCCTTCCGCGGCCAAGTCGTCATTGCCACCAAATTTGGGTTCGACATCAGTCCGAATTCCGATCCCCGTGGCATGAAGGGTTCACCCGGACTCAACAGCCAACCGGAGCATATCAAGGAAGCCGTGGAGGGTTCGCTCAAGCGGCTGAAGGTGGAGGCGATCGACCTCCTCTATCAGCACCGGGTCGATCCGAACGTGCCAATTGAAGACGTGGCAGGAACGGTGAAGGAACTGATTCAGGAAGGTAAGGTGAAGCACTTCGGACTTTCTGAAGCGGGAGTGCAAACGATTCGGCGCGCCCATGCCGCCCAGCCAGTCACGGCACTCCAGAGCGAATACTCGCTTTGGTGGAGAAAGCCTGAAGCGGAAGTGATACCGACCCTTGAGGAACTCGGCATCGGACTTGTCCCGTACAGCCCGCTGGGCAAAGGCTTCCTCACGGGCAAGATCGACGAAAACACGACCTTTGACAGCTCCGACTTCCGCAGCACTCTGCCTCGCTTCACACCTGAGGCTCTCAAGGCGAATCAAGCCCTCATCGATCTGCTTGGCAGTATTGCAGAACAAAAGCAGGCAACGCCCGCTCAAATCGCACTTACCTGGCTGTTGGCTCAGAAGCCGTGGATTGTTCCAATTCCAGGCACCACGAAACTGCATCGCTTGGAGGAGAACATCGGGGCAGTCTCCGTCGAACTCACGCCTGCGGATCTGCGTGACATCGATGATGCCGCCGCCAAAATCACAGTACAAGGGGCGAGATACCCCGAAAAGTTAGAGCTTTTGACGGGTCGCTGAGTCCAGTTTTAGTCTCTGGGTCTGGCATAACCGCCCCTTAAACCAGACCCAACTCATCATGACAGGTTGCGATCGGATGGCACAGATCAACCCCGAACCATAACAGAGTTACTGACTGCCGATCGAAAATTGTGGGTGGAAACCCCGTGCTTTGAGCATCGGCTTTACATTTTTGTTCCTAGACCTTTTTGTCACCCTCCCAGCCCCCAGAAAACACAGAAAAATGAGAGGAAACGTGATATTTTAGTAGTTAAAACGGAATTTCTTCATCTTCATCTTCCACAGTCTTAGCCGTCATCCGCCAACTGGTAATATACTCAATTTGCACATCAATTTTGTTAATAGCTTCCCCTAACCGCTTTTGGATGTATTGAGTCAGCGTCACCATAAAATCTAACTCAACTCCCACAGATAGCGCAAGTTTTGCCAATCTAGCAAAATCTACCTTCAAAATCGAGGAACTGGATAACTTAAAATCGGGAGTATTTATCTTATTTTGCACCAACATTGCTTTTTTAATGCGCTCTTTCAGATGCTCAACTTCTGAATCCAGCAACTTCCATTCAGGCAAAATTTCTTGATACCTTTTCCCCAATGCTGTTAAATCCTCACTCTCCGGTTCCGGCGCAATTTTCTTAGTAGATTTTCGCCGCTGCTGTAGGTTGGAATTCAACCGCCAACTAGCAATCTCCTCAACTTCCAAAGATGGAGCGGCGATGAGTTCGCCTAACTGTTTTTGAATTTCTTTCGTCAGCGTTACCGGAAAATTTAACTCAATTCCCTCTGTTTGCGTCAGTTTGGCCAGCGTGAGAAAATCTACTTTCATCGTTATCGAACTGGAAAGCTCAAAATAAGAACTGTCTTTGAGCTTTTGGGCCAGCATCCCTGCTTTAATCCGTTCCTTAACTTCAGCGATTTCTGAATCTAGCGGCTTCCACTGAGATTCTATTTCCTGATATTTTTCGCCCAATGCTGCCAAGTTTTCCGTTGCAGGTTCGGGGTAACATTGGGCAAGGATTTCTAGCAGACGGCGATGCACTCCAGCTAAATAAACCGCGTCCATCTTGGCATATTCTAGCTGCTTCTGGGTCAGCGGACGCTTTGCCCAATCGCCGCTTTGTTCTGTTTTATCTACATAAGCAATGCCACAAAGTGTTTCTATTAAAGTTTTGAGTTGTCGATTAGGTAATGGCAGAATGTAAGTGGGAATCTTTCTCGCCATTTTCAATGTGCAAGTGACATTTTGAGCGTCGTCATTGCCTAGAAATCGGATGTCATAGCTGGCGTTGTGCAAGACTTTTTCAATATTTGGATTGACCATGATTTGGTTGATGAAATGTTTTGCCAATTCAGATTTATCCAAGACATCTAGTAGAAAAGTGGCATCTCCAGTCGAATCTGTGGAGTCAGCTAACACCTGAATCAGAGATAATCTGGGGTTGGATTTATAGTCTGCGATTTCTGTATCCACCCACAGGATTTTAGCTTGGGAAAATTTAGCGATGAGTGCTTTGATGTCGTTTGCTGCTGTTAAATAAGGCATTTTTACCGACTTTTGCTATTAACTTTTTGATTCTCTTATGCTATAGCAATTATCGGATCGATTGTCAACGATTCAAGCGCCGGACATGGCATTGCCGTGTCCTGGACACACGCAGATCTCAGAAACCCGGTTTCTTCCTATATTTCTCGTTCCTGTTCGCAAAACTCGTAGAAACCGGGTTTCTAGCCTCCAGTTAAAAAAAGAATGCAGTCGATCGCACTATTGAGGATTCCCGCGAACTTCCTCTAAAAACCAGTTCCCTACTTCTGTATTGTCTGTCTGGCGACTGCGGCGCAAACCTTCCTCTAATAAAGCAATTTTTAGCCCGGGCAAAACTTGAGATTCCGTCAGCCGTTCGCTTCCCCGGTTATCAATTATTTTGAAAGCAATAACTTGCGCTTTTTGTACGTCTACTACCCAATATTCAGACACTTCTAATTCTTCATAAATCATTCTTTTTGTACCCAAATCGTCAACGAGAGAACTGTCGGCAATTTCAATCGCTAAATCTGGGGAAACTAGGCTATCTAAATTCACTACAGAACTGCCGCGAGGTGCCGTTTGCACCCGGTTTCCGATGTAGTAAGAAGCATCAGGTTGAGCGCCTCTGACACCCGTTTTGGCGTAGCTACAGTTGACCAGCAGTCTCATTTTTATACCTTTAGCAATGCCAAATAAATTGATTAAGATGACGATAATTCCGTTGTCATCAGCATGATCTGGCCCTACTGCTGCCATTTCAATCCTCAACTGTCCGTTGTAATAGTAGCATTTTGCTCGATCGTACTCCGGCTGTTTAATAATTTCTATATATTCATCCCAAGTCGCTGTAACCCAGGTATCAGTTAGTAGTTTGGTTTGGAGTTGACTCATCATTACCTCACCGGAAAAAAGCTTTGACTTTTGAGGAAAAACTTCTGAGTAGGGGCGATCGCATTTTTACCATTCAGCAGTAACGTACCCACGGATCACCCTACAAACGATCGCATTTTTACCATTCAGCAGTAAGGTACGCAACGCGCACCTTACAAACTATTAACGACTATTCTGCCACTTCCTCAGATTCAGATTCTTCTGCCGATTCTTCACCAGCCGGCGGCACTAAAGCCACAGCTACGATCGAATCATCCTCATCTAACCGCTGCACCCGCACACCCGTTGCTGTGCGCGATTGAGTAGAAATTGCACTCACAGCCTGACGGATAATAATACCTCGGTTGGTAATGATCATCAACTCGTCATCTTCGTTGACAATTCGCAGCGCAGCTACCTGATCCTTACCCTTTTTCGACTTGAATTTAGTAGCCGTCAATCCCTTGCCCGCCCGTCTTTGCAGTCGGAATTGAGAAACTGGAACCCGCTTGCCGTAGCCGTTGGTGGTGATTACCAACACCGAAGGAACTTCGCTGCTAACAGTCGGAATTTCTTCGGCATCTTCGCCTTCAATTTCCTCGGCTTGCAGTTCTAATTCTTCGTCTTCCAATTCCGCATCTTCAGTTTCCAGTTCAGCAACTTCTGCTACTTCAAATTCCGAGTCTTCAGTTTCTAAGAGAGCAATTTCTGCCCCTTCAAATTCCGAGTCTTCAGTTTCCAATTCAGCAATTTCGGCAACTATTGAACTGGGCAAAATGTCCATGCTGATCAACTCATCGCCCGATCGCAATTTCATTGATTTTACACCCCGCGTCGCGCGGCCGACTGGGCGCAACTGTTCGTGATTGGTGCGGAAATGAATTGCCATGCCTTGGCGCGTACCGATGATGATGCTGTCGCCAACTTTTGCTCTCCGCACCCAGCGCAGTTGGTCGCCTTCTTCTAGAGAAATGGCGATTAATCCATTAGTGCGGATATTGCCAAAAGCTGAAAGTGCGGTTTTCTTAATGTAGCCGCCGCGAGTCAACATTACCAAGTATTCTTCGCTGGTGAATTCTGTGACTGACACCATAGAAGTGATTTTTTCTTCTATAGGAATCGGCAGCAGTTGCACCACGGGAGTGCCGCGGGCAGTCCGGGAACAGATGGGAATTTGATAAGCTTTGACAGAGTAAACTACGCCCCTGTCGCTGAAGAACAAAACGCTGTCATGATCGCAGCAGGAAAGGAAATGTTCTACTCCGTCGTCTTCTTTCATTTTCGCGCCTGCTTTGCCGCGAGTAGCGCGACTTTGGGCCTCGAAAGTGCTGACAGGCATCCGCTTGATGTAGCCTTGCTCTGTGATTAGAAGAATTGCTTGTTCGTTGGCAATTAAATCTCTTTCATCGATTTCTCCTTCGGCGTGTTCGATGACGCTGCGTCTAGGAGTGGCGATTTTGGTTTGGATTTCGACTGCTTCAAATTCGGCGATTTCTAAGATGCGTTCCCGCCGCGCTAAGATATCTTCCAAATCTTCGATTTTAGCTCGCAGTTCTTCGTGTTCTTGCTGAATTTTTTGCGCTTCTAATGCTGTCAAACGCCGGAGCTGCATTTGCAGAATTGCGTCGGATTGCTGTTCGGAAAGACCGTAATTATCCATCAATTCCTGTTTGGCTGCTGCGGTGTCGGCAGCGGCGCGAATTAGGTGAATAATTGCATCTAAGTTTTCTAAGGCAATTAATAAGCCTTGCAGAAGGTGGTCGCGTTCTTCTGCTTTGCGGAGTTCGTATTGAGTCCGGCGAGTAATTGTCTCAATGCGGAAGTCTAAGAAGACATTGAGGAATTGAGAGAGCGTAAGTAGTTGGGGTTCCCCATTTACTAGCGCTAACATATTGGCTCCAAAGTTGGCTTGGAGGGGTGTTTGTTTGTAGAGGTTGTTGAGGACGACGCGGGGATAGGCGTCGCGCTTTAGTTCGATCACGATGCGCATTCCGTCTCTGTCGCTTTCGTCGCGAATGTCGGAAATTCCATCTAATCTTTTGTCGTTAACAAGTTCGGCAATTTTCTCAATTAGCGCTGCCTTGTTTGTTTGGTAAGGCAATTCGGTGATAATAATTGCTTCTTTGTCGGGGCGACCGGGATGTTCGATGGTTTCAATGCCGGCGACTCCGCGCATTGTAATCGAACCGCGCCCGGTGGTGTAAGCATCGCGAATGCCGCCTCTGCCCAGAATTTGCCCTCCGGTGGGAAAGTCCGGGCCGGGGATGTACTGCATCAATTCCAGGTCGGTAATTGCTGGATTGTGAATTAGTGCTACTAAACCGTCAATTATTTCGCCTAAATTGTGCGGCGGAATGTTGGTTGCCATCCCTACAGCAATCCCGGAGGAACCGTTGAGCAAAATTTGGGGGATGCGTGCCGGGAGTACGAGGGGTTCTTGCTGTGAACCGTCGAAGTTGTCGCCGAAATCAACTGTTTCCGAGTCGATGTCGCGCAGCATGGAGTCGCTCGTCAGAGCTGTGAGGCGACACTCGGTGTACCGCATGGCAGCGGGCGGGTCGTTGTCAACGGAGCCGAAGTTGCCGTGGCCGTTGATCAGGCGTTCCCGCATGGAAAAATCCTGAGCCATCCGCACCAGGGCGTCATAAACCGCTGTATCTCCGTGCGGGTGATACTTGCCCAGCACCTCCCCCACGACGCGGGCGCATTTGCGGAAAGGTCGATCGGGAGTCAAGCCCAATTCGTTCATGGCGTAGAGAATGCGTCGGTGAACGGGCTTGAGACCGTCCCTGGCATCTGGTAGCGCCCGACCGACTATTACGCTCATGGCGTATTCCAAGTACGATCGGGACATCTCATTACCCAGATCCGTCGGGATTATCCGCGACTCAGAGGTGCTCATAGGTTGAAAAACTCCGTTATAAATTTAAATTTGACCGCTATAAATCTCAAAAATGCGATAAAATCGGTTTGGATTCAGTAGAGCTGCCAAATATTGCAAATTACTCCTAAAATTATATCACAATTTGCCTTTGACTTTATGGGAAACTTGCCAGAAAAATTAAGGGACGAAACAAGGACAATTGATAATTTGTCAGTTGGTGATTTGGTCAGCGGTTGGCAAAAGCTAGAAAGGTTTTTTTAGGCTGAAGGCTTTCATGGTTTCGTGAGTTTTTTTGACTGCCATATAAGAAATTAAAATGGTTACTCGATCGAAATTTTAATTTCACAAAACCGAAGGCATTATTAAAGCCAACTAAAAATCTAAAATCTAAAATCTAAAATCTAAAATCAGCCGATGCTACCCGTCATCTACTCCGAAGATTTCTTGCTGCACAAGACTGGAATGCTTCACCCCGAGCGACCAGAACGTTTAACGGCGATCGCCAACGCTCTGAAAGCTGCTCCCTGGGCGGATCAAATTCAGTGGCAACTGCCCACCCCAGTGGCGCAGCGCGAACAAGCACTGTTCTGGGCTCTCAAAAAAGTTCACGCGCAAAGATACATCAAAGAAGTCGAACATTTGGCTCATCGGGGAGGCGGCTACCTCGACGGCGATACGCCGATTTCTGCTGAAAGTTACGACGTAGCGCTGCTAGCGGTGAGTGCTTGGCTCGATGGGGTCGATCGAGTGGTGGCTGCGGGGGAACCGGCTTTTGTGCTGGCCAGGCCGCCGGGACACCACGCCGAAAACGCCCGCGCGATGGGTTTTTGCTTGTTTTCCAATGCTGCGATCGCCGCTCACTACGCCTTGGAACAGCCGGGAATCAAGCGCGTCGCCGTCCTCGACTGGGACGTGCACCACGGCAACGGCACTCAATCCTTGGTGGAAAACTGCCGGCAAATTGCCTACTGTTCCCTGCACCAATCTCCGTGCTATCCGGGAACGGGAGATGCCGAGGAGCGCGGCGCCTACGACAACGTGCTGAACATTCCCCTGTATCCGGGCGGCGGCATAGCTGAATACCTGGGCGCCTTTGAATCTCTTGTCGTACCTTTTTTGTCAAAATTTGAACCGGATTTGTTGATTGTCAGCGCCGGTTACGACGCTACTGCGTCCGATCCGCTGGCGAGCATGACTCTGGCTCCGTCAGATTACGGTACTTTCACCGGATACTGCCTGCAAATCACCCGCCGCATCGCCTTTGGTTTGGAGGGGGGTTACGCGCTCAAAGATTTGGCCGAGTCAGTTGTGGCGACTATTGACCGATGCCTAAATTAGTTGGAAAATTGGCATAGGGGAAAATGAGGTTGAGAAGCAATGAGGACGGGAGGGAAAGTTTTTGAAGGCGATAAGCGAAGCTTAGATTTGGCGATCGCGCTTGATGGCCTTTTTCCCTTTTCCTTCTGACTTCTTCCCTCTTCCTTCTGAGTTAAGTGACAAGGATCACAAATTTAAGAGATCCAAGTCACTGGCTATCAAAGTCTCCGTCACAGATTTTTCGCCCAAAAATCACACCGTGTCAATGTTTTCGATCGCCTTTGGAATCGCTCGCAGAGAGCATAATAAGATTACAATCAGCCTGTAAAAATTTTATTTGTCTCAATCAACTAGGAGGTTTATCATGTCAGTCTCCCAAATGACACTCGAAGAGTTATTTGGTCAGGTCATGTTCTCCAGCGTCGTGACTCGCCACGACCGGAGACAGCTCAGATCTGCACTCTTAGAAAGAACGCTGAATGAAGATGAGTATGCCATCATCAACCGACTGCTGTACAACGTGCGCCGCGGTTGGGTAAAAATTGTCGATTAAAGACGCCTCCGCCAACTTTCTTTAGGGGTGTTAAAAGTAGAACTTGCCACGTCGGGAAGTTTTCGCTGTTTAATATTGGGCTCGAAAGTTGGATGTGTTGGATAACGGTGTTAATTTTCAAAATCGCGCTACACATCAGCCTAGAGGTAGAGATAATTATAAAAAAACAGGTTTCGGGTGCATCTCTACTTGTTAAACAATTGTGAGTTTTGAGTTACTAACTGAGAAGTTATAATTAACTCAAAACTCATAATTTTGAGATTAAAGATTAGAGATTAGAGATTGGGAAATACTGATGAATATCAGGGTTAAGAATCTTTATAAAGTTGATATTTTTTAAACGGGTATTAAGAATCAAAACTATAACCAGTTTCCGGTTGAGGAGGATTGTGCGATCGTTACAAGCACAGCCAGTCGCATTGGTCGATCGACGATTCCGGCAATTTGAGCCCGGAAGTGTCAAAATATTAACAACCAGTTCATCCCCAAAATATATGGCTCCCGCCGTTTTAATTGAAAATCTTCAGAAACGCTACGGCACTGTAGAAGCCGTTAAAGATGTTTCCTTCAAGGTAGAACCGGGGGAAATATTTGGTTTGCTAGGCCCCAACGGTGCAGGCAAAACCACAACCCTGCGGGTACTTTGTACTTTGAGTGCGCCCGATAGCGGACGCATTGAAGTGTCTGGCATTTCTGCTGTCAGTCAGCCGAGAATTGCCAGACAAAAACTCGGCTACGTGGCCCAAGAAGTGGCTCTCGATAAGGTGCTGACTGGGCGGGAACTCCTGCAACTGCAAGCAGCGCTTTACCATTTGCCGCGCCCTAGGATTAAAGGGCGGATTGACGAAATGGTGAAACTCCTCGGTTTGGAGGAGTGGGAAAATAAAAAGACTGGCACTTATTCCGGCGGTATCCGCAAACGCCTCGACTTAGCTGCTGGATTGCTGCACCAGCCGGATGTTTTGGTGTTAGACGAACCGACTGTCGGGCTGGATATTGAAAGCCGGGTGGTAGTGTGGGATTTCCTGCGCCGGTTGCGGGAGGAAGGTACGACGGTTTTGATTACCAGCCATTATCTCGAAGAAGTTGACGCTTTGGCCGATCGCGTGGCGATTATTGACAAGGGTACAGTGATTGCTGAGGGCACGCCGGAGGAGTTGAAAAATCGGGTTGGGGGCGATCGGGTGACTCTGCGAATTCGGGAGTTTTCGCCGATGGAAGAAGCCGAAAAAGCTAAAACTCTGATGCAATCTTTGCCTTTTGTGCAGGAAGTAATTGTCAACGAGGCCCAAGGAAATTCTCTCAATTTAGTAGTAACACCGCAAAGCGATGCGCTGGTGACTATTCAGCAAGCTTTAAAAGATGCGGGATTGCCTACTTTTGGGATTGCTCAATCTCGGCCGAGTTTGGATGATGTGTATTTGGCTGCGACTGGTAAGACGCTGTTGGATGCGGAGTTGGCTGCTGCTAGCAACCGCGATTTGAAGGCGGAGCAAAAACAGGCGATGCGGTCTTAAATTATACCAACTGGTGGAAAGAGGCATCTGTAGGGACACGGCAGTGCCGTGTCCTTGTAATACGGTAAATTTTTATTATCACAGCAGCCCTTCACGAAGATCGCAACACTCTCATTCAGGACGACAATTATAGGACTTACGCAAAGCCTCTATATATACCGTTTTGTAGCGGCAATCCCTCGTGGTCGCCCCCGTCTGTGGTGATATTGCATCCAGGACTGTTTTATATAACATACTGCCCAAATGGCAGAAGAGTTTATTTTTCAATTATTATCGAGTTTCCTAGTTGTGACTCTCTTTCAGAATTTTTTTCACAACGAACTTCCCGGACAAGTTCACAAATTTCATCGATTGTCATCGGATGGGGATCGGGTGCTTATGAGTCTCTACGTCGCCGCAACTCCTCCCAATCAAAACCTGCTTTTAGCTTCTGAAAAACAGTGCTATCTGCTGTAACAGCAACTGTATATCTATCCACTGGCTTCAGTTAACTTTCAATCTCAGCCGGAATTTATAACTTACTGTTGGAATTCAAATAAACAGTAAGTAATATTAAATTTGCCAATGAATTATTGCAGGTGTTTAAAAATTATATTTTCCACAGTTTTCGGCAAAGAGTCCATGATTTTTACCAAAGTAGTGATCGCACTTGATGACATCAATTTATCCTCAAATATTGTTAAGAGTTCCCAAACTAAATTAATATGTAGCGTTTACTCATTTTACTACGATTTTCTCCTTTCATTCCAGCTACTCGATGAACAGCAATAGCAGCAGCTACCCCGCCCTCTCAACTCCAAATAGCCTATAATCAAAGCATCCTGCCAAAATCGCTTTCAACATATTTCCTGTAAACATAATCACAACAGTCAAAATCAACAACAAGCAATTATGAGCGGTACTGTTACATCCCCCAACAACCTCAACCAGCAGCGGCCAATCTCCACGGCATCCGCTGACACTTCCAGTTCCCTGCTGGGCGACTTCATCCAAGAAACACTCGCCTTAACCAAGCGCCTGTTTATTCAATTGCAGCGCCGCCCCTCGACGCTAGTTGCAGGCATTATTCAGCCGCTGATGTGGTTGGTTTTGTTCGGAGCTCTGTTTGAAAATGCACCCGCCGGCTTGTTCGGCGAAAGCCAGAATTACGGACAATTTCTCGGCGCTGGTGTAATCGTTTTTACAGCTTTTGCTGGGGCGCTTAATGCTGGTTTGCCGATTATGTTCGATCGCGAGTTCGGATTTCTCAACCGCTTGTTAGTCGCGCCGCTGGCTTCCAGATTTTCGATCGTCCTAGCTTCCGCTATTTTTATCGTCACCCTCAGCTTTATCCAAACCGGCACAATCGTTACAGCGGGCGCGTTTTTGGGCGCGGGATTCCCCGGAATTGCCGGACTAGGGGCGATCGCCATAATTGTCCTACTATTAGTTTTGGGCGTCACCGGCTTGAGTCTGGGTTTAGCCTTCGCTCTTCCCGGTCACGTAGAATTAATAGCGGTAATTTTTGTTACTAACTTGCCGCTGTTATTTGCCAGCACAGCCCTGGCGCCGCTGTCATTTATGCCAGACTGGCTGCAAGTTGTGGTGACTCTCAATCCTCTGAGTTACGCGATCGAACCCATCCGCTATTTGTACCTGCACAGCGATTGGTCGCTAGCCAGTGTCGTGATGTACGCTCCTTGGGGTAATGTTACCTTTGGAGGAGCGCTGTTAGTATTGCTAGCCTTTGATTTGGTGGCGCTGCTGAGCATTCAACCGCTGCTGCGACGCAGGTTTGCTTAGTTAGGGCGATCGCGGCAAATCTGCGGGCGATCGTTTAACCTGCACCGTCAATGGTAGGGACGCGGCAATGCCGTGTCCTTAGCCCCAGGCAAGCAATATAATATTTAGTCGCAAGTCAGAATATTGTTTAGATAGAATTGTTTTTTTGAAAGTTCAACTAATAAATTATGAACACCAAAACTTCCAAATCCGGCAAATTGATGATGGGGATTGCTGCAAGCGCGATCGCGTCCTGTGCTCTGTTCTCCCCTCAAGCAAGCTTCGCTCAAGCCAGCGGTTTAAATAATGCCCAACCGCTGCAAGACTTTCAAACTCAAGACAATACCGACCCATTTTCCGGCAGCAGCAGCGGCAGCGCAATATTTGATTTAATTCACAGATCCCAATTGGGAGGCGGCCGCAGCATGGAAGAATTTAATACCGAACAGCGCCAAAATTTGAACGATGCGGCCGCAGAATTTCGGAACAAACAGCGCCAACTACTGGAAAAGCAAGCTGTACCTTCTGAAGGAGCGATCGCACCAGCAGAAATTACCGCCCCTGTCCCTTAAATTTATCACTGCTGTTTGCTCATTTCTGAGTCCGCGTGGGCGAAGCCAGCGCTTAGGCGGACGAAAGTTTGTCTAGCAGCGATTTCAAGATCCGAATCTTATCTAAAAACCATCGCCCTTAATCCCGTTCCAACCACACCCGCATTTTACCCGGATTCAGCAAACCGTAAGGATCGACCAACTCTTTAAACTGCAACTGTTCCATATTAATACTTTTCATCCCTCCATCTTCCAATATATAAGTGTGAGGATTAGCAATTAGCGCGCCTTGGTGTTCGTGATAGCGAATAATTTCATTGAGCCGTGATTCCGTACTGTAGCGAACTATTTGCAAAGCTGCGGCGATCGCCCTGCCGTTCATCCGCAAAAACTCCAAGTGCATCATCACCTCATCCCCATAATAATTGTATAGTTCCTCAATCAATTTCAAACCTCGATCTGCGGGAAAAAGCGTCTGCAAATAAGTCAGAGACGGGTCAGCGCTGCGAGCGTGCAGAGTTGTATGATTCCAAGTAAATTCAGCAATTGCTGCACCTTTGCTCGCTGCTTGCGCGTTTTTTTGATAGCAAATTGTGCCGCCATATTCGCCCACCAAATCTTGCAGCGGTTCCAGACAAGATTCAGCTACCATTAACAAAGCGCAGTGCTTACCTTCAGGAATCTCCTCGCGGAAAGCAGCAAAATAAGCAGGAATCGGCCAAGCACAAACACAAATTAGTTTTTTGATAATTCCGTCAGCATCGCCCAAAGCTTGACCGAAGTTGGCCGATGTCATAAAATCGTCAAAAGCGACGATGATTTCCGCCCAAGCATAAGCAGGGGCGAGGGGAATTTCTAACTCAGTAATAATCCCATTTGTGCCGTAAGCGTGATTGACTTTTTGCACTTCATCGCCGCGCAATTCGATGACGCGGGGCTTGTCTTCCATTGTAACGACTCGAACGCCATGAAGATTTCCCCGATCGCGCAATTGCCCGTAAGTTATCGAACCAATTCCCCCGCTACCGCCGCCGATAAATCCCCAATCGTTGCGGTGCGATAGGTTGAGGGAACCATCCGCAATTCCCAAGCGGTTTCTCGCGCTTGTTTGTCGAAAACCGACATTTTTATCCCCGGTTCTACGCAAGCTAAACCCGGTTTTATCCAGCGGATAATGTTCATTTTGCTGGTCTCTAAAATGACGCCGCCGTTGAGATAGCTTGACAACTTGCGCGCGATCGCTAATTATTTCGATTCCCCATAGTTCCGAATAAAAAGCATCCCAGTCAATACTTTGAATCGCAGTTGCAGTCATTTTGTTTCCTAAATCCTGACAGTATTATATATTTTTTTAAGCAGAACTTAGTAACCTAAAACACTAACTGCAATCTTTCTTTAAGCAGTAAGGTGCGCCGGGCCGTGCACCCTACATATAAAAGTTCTGCCTGCCTCTAAGACTGCTTTTTTCAATTAACAAATCCCCCAAACACCGCCATACCGTAGTATTTCCAAGGAACTGCAACAGTCTCAAATCCCGATGATGCCAACATCTCTAAATGTGCCGAAAGTGTAGCTAGGCGATCGGGATTAGAATAGCCGTAAGAGACACTCTTCCCCACATTTGCGCGAATTTGTGCTAAGGTTTCCCCCTGATTTAGCGCCCAATCTTCTCGCGCCGCTTGATAAATATCTTTCATTGCTGCTGATTCTGCTAAAAGAGGATCGGCATTCCAAAAACAGCCACCAGCATTTAAACTTTCGCGAATGCGTTGAAACAATTTCAACTTCATCTCGTCCTCAAGATGGTGTATTGCCAGAGATGAAATGCAAGCATTGAATTTATCGCCCAAGCCGGATAAATTGGGATTGTTCGCCCATTCTCCAAAGTCCATTTCTATGCCAGTCCACCGGGCTGCGTATCCTGCCGACTCTATTTTGGCGCGGGCAAAATCAAGCATTCGCGGGGAGTAATCGACAGCAACTATTTCCGCAGACGGGTAGCGTTGGAGAACTTTTAAACTGAGTTCCCCCGTACCGCAGCCGAGTTCTAAAATGCGGTGGTTTGCACTAGCAATGCAGGCTGTTAATACATCCAGCATTTCGTCATATTTAGGTAAAAGTCGCCGAATGCCGGTATCAAAATCGGTAGTATTGACGAAAACTTCTCCCGGAAAAATTTCGTTGTTTGTAGGTGAGACAGTAGAGTCAGAATTCACGATCGCCAACCATAGACTACAATTGCTATCCTAACCGAGATAAAGCAATAAGTGCGTGAAGTAAGGACACGGCATTGCCGTGTTTTTACCTGATATGTCAACTGAAAACCGTTATAAAGTTATGCGTACTTTTACGGAGAAACCCAACACTCGCTGTAAATAACAATAAACAATCCCTTGCACTACGCCGTCTGGGTTTAGCCCGACGCCGACCAAGCGACCTGAAAAAGCAGTGTTATGTTAGTAGTGCGTAAAATCACTTAAAGATTCAACCTCACATTTGAGGATACCATGCGCCAGTTAATTTCTCGCAGTCGGGCTGCCATCAGCCAATTAATTTACAAGCGAATTCTCCTTGCGGTGACAATTTTATTTTGTGTAGGTGTAGGAGTAGCGATGGCACATATGTCTCGTCTTTCCTCCACCCTAATTGAATCGCAAGCCCTCCAAAATGCCACCCTCTATGCCCAAGCTATTAAAGAAGCCCGCACCCTTTACAGTTCGGATGTTGTCAATCCTCTTAACACCGCTAAAACAATTAACTTTACCCACGACTACAACCCGACAAAAGTAACAGTTCCCGTACCTGCCACCTTCTTAATAGAACTCGGCAACAATATCACCAAAAAAAATCCCGAAGTATCAGTTCGTCTCTACAGCGACTACCCGTTTCCCTGGCGGCGAAAAGAAGGCGGAGCTCGAGACGATTTTGAACGGCAAGCTATTACCTATTTGATGAAAAATCCGACAGAAAAATTTTTCCGACGTGAGGATTTTCGCAGCAAGCCAGCATTTCGATATGCCGAGGCAGATATTCTAACTCCTAGCTGCGTTAGCTGTCATAACACTAACTCCTTCAGTCCCAAAAAAGACTGGAAAGTGGGAGATGTACGGGGGATATTAGAAATTACTCAACCTCTCGATACCATCACGAAAAATACTCGCAGCGAACTGAAATACCTGTTTTTACTGTTAGCAGGACTTTCAGTTTTAGGAGTGACAGGATTAACTTTATCTATCAGCAGGTTGCGCCAAAATGCTAAACAATTAGAACAGCGCGTCAGGGAACGCACGGCACAATTGCAAGAAACTAATGTAGAATTGGTAAAAGAACAGGAAAAGTGCGATCGCCTGCTGCTCAATATTTTACCCGAATCCATTGCTGCTAAGCTAAAAGATGGTCAAAGCAGTATTGCTGACGGCTTCGCAGAAGTCACGATTTTGTTTGCGGATATCGTAGGCTTTACCGTGCTGTCAGCACAAATATCTCCCGAAGAATTGCTCGATTTTCTCAACGAAATTTTTTCAGCCTTCGATGGTTTGACGGAAAAGTACGGCTTGGAAAAAATCAAAACAATTGGAGATGCTTACATGGTAGTCGGAGGTTTGCCCAACCCCAGCACCAACCACGCCGAAAGCATTGCGGAAATGGCTTTAGATATGCAGGAGGAATTAGCAAAATTTAATGCCAAACATTATGCAGGAATTAACATTCGCATCGGCATCAATACCGGGCCTGCAATTGCGGGGGTTATTGGTACTAAAAAATTTATTTACGACCTCTGGGGCGATGCCGTTAATACAGCAGCCCGCATGGAATCCCACGGGATGGCCGGCGCGATTCAAGTCACACAATCAACTTACGATATCTTGCAAAATAAGTATCTGTTTGAAGACAGAGGAATTATCCAGGTCAAAGGCAAGGGCGATATGAATACTTATCTGCTTCTAGGCAGGTTAGTCAGCGCAGTTTCGGTTTAATTTGTTTATTATATTATTAAGGGGTCTGCTAGTTAGTCCGAAGTCAGTCAATTTTAGATTTTAGATTTTAGATTTTAGATTTACTGCACAGGTGAATCTGGGAGCTTGAACTTTGGTCTAAAATTTTTATATATCCACGAGTTAAGTCGGGGGCTGGTATCCGTTTTTGGGTGGGTCATCAGTCATTCGTTGTTAATCGTCAGCCAAGAACTAACAGTTAATAGCTGCTGGCTGTTGACTGCTGACAATTACAGGAATTACACAGAGGATGTGAGGAACCCGGTTTCGGCGCAGTTGATTTGTTGACAAACCCAAAATTTATTACGGAAAACCGGGTTTATTTTCCTATGTCCTAAATTAGCCCATTGCCAAATAGTAAATTTTATGTCATTGCGGATTTTATCTTTCTTGGGTTTTTTCCAATCTCGCTTGTCTAGGCAAATAGCTTTGTGGATATTTGCTAGCATTCTTGTCATAGAGGGAATTATTTTAGTTCCCTCTTATTTTCGGCGAGAAAATGAACTTTTAAGTCAATTAGAACAGGTATCTCGGGCGACTGTTGATTCCCTAGAGTTTTTGCTCCAACAAGATATTTCCGATCGCACTTTCTTGCAAGAAGAAGTAAAAAATATTATTAAGGATTCTCAAGTAGTGTTAGGACTGTCTATTTACCAAGCTAACGGTCAGCTAATATATACACTTGGCGAACGCCCAGAAATCACTTTAAAGCAACTAAAAAATGCTCGTATAGTTCACCATCACAATTTCGATGGCAAGCGCTACGATATTGCTTGGACGGAGCGACATTTGGGAGGCGATTACATCTTAATTGTTCGCCACGATGCTTCCACCGTTCAACCGGAACTCTACGCATTTATCGGGCGAATTGCGGTTCTAGTCATCATTATATCAGCCTTTGTCACTTCGGTGACTATGTTCTTTTTAGGGGTGACAGTAATTGCACCTCTCTTGAGATTGCGCGATGACTTGATCGCTGCCGGAGACGCTTTGAGCAAAGATCGAGAAAAACCTGATTTCTACTCTCTCTCTGTCAAGCGCGATGACGAGTTGGGAGAACTCATGGTCGCATTCAATCAAATGTTTCACCGAGTATACAAGGAAATCGCACAGCGGAAACAAGCTGAGGAAATATTGCGCGCCGAACAAGAAAAGTCGGAACGTTTATTACTAAATATCTTACCGGTAATGATTGCCGATCGCCTAAAACAAGGTCAGATAAATATTGCGGACGGATTTGCCGAGGTTACGGTTTTGTTTGCTGATATTGTGGGCTTTACCGAAATATCTTCCCGCACGTCTCCTGAAGAATTAGTCAAATTGCTTAACAAAATATTTTCAGCTTTCGATAGCTTGAGCGAAGAATACGGCTTAGAAAAAATTAAGACTATAGGCGACAATTATATGGTCGCAGGCGGTTTGCCGCTTCCCTGTACAAATCACGCCGAATCTATTGCCGAAATGGCCCTAGAAATGCAGCAAGAAATTATGAAATTCCGCGACGAATGCGGTGAACCTATAAATATCCGCATTGGCATTAATACTGGGCCTGTTGTAGCAGGTGTCATCGGCACTAAAAAGTTTATTTACGATTTGTGGGGAGATGCTGTGAATACAGCAAGCCGCATGGAATCTCAGGGACTTCCTGGTAAAATTCAAGTTAGCAGCTCAACTTATGAGTTGCTGTGCGATAAGTATTTGTTGGAAAAACGCGGTAAAATTAATGTTAAAGGCAAAGGAGCAATGACGACTTATTTGCTGAAAGGCAGAAAAATTTAACTGATAATTTTAACCATCACCCGGGAATACCTGATATGGCGGCAGATGTTGCAGCGCAGCCACTCCTAACACCAAAATTGATTTTTTTGAATGAACCGCGAAGACGCTAAGGACACGAAGGAAGAGAAGAGAAGAAAAGAGAAGAGAATATAAAGTTCGTAAGCGAGTAAAACTTGCTATATTAAAAGGCGACTTAATATTAGTTTGATTGGTAAAAATGACTGCGAATCAGGAACATAAT
Source organism: Microcoleus asticus IPMA8 (assembly GCF_013179805.1). GTDB lineage: Bacteria > Cyanobacteriota > Cyanobacteriia > Cyanobacteriales > Microcoleaceae > Microcoleus > Microcoleus asticus. The sequence continues at coordinate 21,125 of NZ_SRRZ01000016.1, forward strand.
TCTTCAAATTCACCGATTTGGCAGCCTTTCACGCAAATGAAAACGGCTGTCCCGGCGCTGAAGGTAATTCGCGGCAAAGGATCGGTGCTGGAATTGGCAGACGGGCGGCAAATTCTCGACTGTATTTCTAGTTGGTGGGTGACTGTTCACGGGCACAGCCATCCGGTTCTCGCCGAGGCTCTTTACGAGCAAGCCCAAAAGTTAGAACACGTAATCTTTGCGGGATTTACTCACGAACCGGCCCAGAAACTTGCGAGTAAATTGCTAACTCATACGCCTGCTTCTTTAACGCGGATTTTCTTTTCTGATAACGGATCGACTGCTATTGAAGTTGCTCTGAAAATGGCATTTCAATATTGGCGCAATCTCGGAGAAACTAACCGCACGAGCTTTATTAGTTTTGAGGGAGGTTATCACGGCGATACTGTGGGCGCGATGTCTGCTGGCAGAAGTTCGCTGTGGTGGGAATCTTTTGCACCTTTAATGTTTGCTGGGGATGTTGTTCCTTTTCCCGGGACTTTTGACGGCGATGAGGAGGTGGAAAGCAAAGAGGCGGCGAGTTTGGAGAAATTGGAGTTTTTGTTAAAGCAGGGCGGCTATGCTGGAATTTTTATCGAACCTTTGGTGCAAGGTGCCGGGGGAATGCGAATGTGCCGCCCTGAGTTTTTGCAGGCGATCGCACAACTTGCCCGTCAGTTTAATGTATTGTTGATTTACGATGAAGTAATGACTGGTTTTGGTCGCACGGGCGAACTGTTTGCCTCTGTTAAATCTGCAACTTCGCCAGATATCCTGTGTTTGTCTAAAGGATTGTCTGGCGGCTGTTTGCCAATTGCTGTCACAATGGCATCGGAGGATATTTATCAAGCTTTCTGGCGAGATGAACCGGACAAAGCTTTTTTTCACAGTCATTCTTACACTGGAAATCCTTTAGCTTGTGCGGTGAGTGTAGCATCGATGGAGCTTTTGGAGCAAAACCCAAGTGTGTATCAAGGGATGGAAAAACTGCACCGCAAATATCTGAATCAATGGCTGATAAATCATCCTAAACTCGAACGGATTCGGACTTGCGGCACCATCGCAGCAATGGATGTGAAAACCGAAAGCGTTTCCGGTTATTTTAATGACATCGGTTCTGTTTTGAAAGCCAGATTTCTCGAAGCGGGGTTTTTGCTCCGCCCCTTGGGAAATAGGCTTTACTTGATGCCTCCCTACTGCATTTCTCCTGATGAACTAGAATCGATTTATCGGGTAATTCGTCAGGTTTTGGATACTCTGTAAACCCTTTAATTTTAGTAATGAATTTACCCAATTGGAACGATTTGGCTGACGGCGCGCTGGCGGGCAAATGTCTCTCTCGCGAGCAATCTTTAGCCGTATTGCGCGCACCGGATGAGGTTTTGCTGGAACAACTAAACGCAGCTTATCGTGTGCGCCGCCACTACTGGGGAAACCGAGTCAGGCTGCACTATTTGTTAAATGCTCAAAGCGGCCTTTGTCCTGAAGATTGCCATTATTGTTCTCAGTCAAAAATTTCGACTGCGGAAATTGAGAAATATCCGCTTTTAGCTAAGGAGAAAATTCTCGATGCCGCCCAACGCGCAGCAGATTTAAAAGCAGGTACGTTTTGTTTGGTGATTTCGGGCCGTCAACCTAACGCATCTACTTTCGACCGCGTTTTGGATGCTGTCGAGACTGTGAAGGCAAATTATAACCTGAAAATTTGCGCTTGTTTGGGATTGTTGAGCGAGGAGCAAACTCATCGTTTGGCAAAGGCTGGAGTCGATCGCGTAAATCACAATCTCAATACTTCCGAATCATATCACTCGGACATTTGCACGACTCACACTTTTGGCGATCGGGTTGAAACCGTCGAACACGTAAAAGCAGCGGGAATCACAACTTGTTCCGGCGGAATTTTGGGGATGGGCGAATCGGATGATGATGCGATCGATTTAGCACTTTCGCTTCGCAAGTTGGGCGTTACTAGCGTGCCGGTCAACTTTTTCATTCCGATTCCCGGCACGCCATTTGCAGATGTGAACCGGTTAACTCCCCGCCAATGTTTACGAATTCTCTGTTTGTTCCGATTTTTGCTTCCCAGTCAAGAAATTCGGATTGCTGGGGGACGGGAGGTGCATTTGCGATCGCTGCAACCTCTTGGACTCTACCCCGCTAATTCTATCTTTGTTGGCGATTATCTGACAACTCCCGGACAAGCTGCACATCAAGATTGGGACATGATTCGAGATGCGGGATTTGCGATCGAATCCCCCGAAGGTTCTCTCTTAGAAATTGATTCAGCAGTTACCAAATCCGAACAAAAAACCCTGGTTGTGTAACTCTTATAGCAGTTTTCAATCAGATGAAATAGAGTAGGACACGGCTATGCCGTGTGCCTACCCGATATCTCTACTTCACGCTTACGCATGGGCGGATAGAAACCGGGTTTCTGAGGTAGCAAATGCGTCATCCGTAAGTTCTTAGATTGTAGCCAGAAACCCTTATTCTACCGTTGACATTCTTCAATCTAAAATCTAAAATCTAAAATCTAAAATAATACAAGAGGGGGAAATTGTGGACAAACGCGAAGAAATTACGATCGCAGAATACCAGCTAACTGCCGAATCTTTCCGAGAAGGAACTTGGCATCACGACGTATCCCAAAATCGTGACGCATTGACGGCTGCCATGCCCCGCAATCCCGGTAAAATTCTCGATATAGGATGCGGCCCGGGACGAGATTTAGTAGCCTTCAAGAGCCAAGGACACACAGTTGTAGGCTTAGATGCAACTCCAGCTTTTGTAGAAATAGCTAAGAAGTTATCGGGATGCGAAGTTTGGCAGCAATCTTTTCTGAATCTCGACTTGCCAAATGCAGAATTTGACGGTATTTTTGCCAATGCTTCCCTGATTCACGTTCCCAGCGACGAGATGGTGAAAGTGCTGCAAGATTTGCACAAAGCCTTAGTTGTTAGCGGTGCAATTGTCATGTCAATGTGCCGGGGAAATTGGGAGGGATACGACGAGCGGCCGACGGGAAAACGCTATACTGCCGGATGGGAATATCATACTTTAGCGCCTTGTTTAGAACAAGCGGGATTTGCCATTGTCGATCGCTACTATCGCCCCCCCGGCTTACCCCGCGAAGCTCAATCTTGGGTAGTAATGGTGGGCAGAAAAATCTAACGTAAATTAGAAATTGGGAATCGGGAATTGCCAATCCTTCCCCTCTCTTCCTCTGCGTACTCTGCGCCCTCTGCGGTTAAATAAAAAAAATAATCCACCAATTGACAGAGGATGGTTGTATAATAATCCACAGTCAAATAAACCAATTTATGCCGCAACTAAATCAAAATTGATATGACAGAGAAATTCCACATTTTTTTAGCGGGTGCTAGTCAAAACCTCGGCTTAGAAATCGCGAAATGTCTGGTAGAACAAAAGATGCAAGTAACTGCACTTTTGCGATCGCCCGCTACCAGTACCGAATTAGAAGCAATGGGCATCAAACTCGTGACTGGCGATGCTTTGGATGCAGCAGCTATGGAAGCTGCGATGGCGGGTGGTGAGCCAATTCATGCCGTAATCAGCACAATTGGCGGCTTGCCCAAAGAAGGAGAAAGAGCCGATTATTTGGGCAACAAAAACTTGATTGATGCGGCTGTCAAAGCAGGGGTGCAAAAATTTATTTTAGTTTCATCTATCGGTAGCGGTAACAGTGCCGCTGCTTTGCAACCGCAAGTTTTGGAAACTTTGGGCCCGGTTTTAATTGAGAAAGAAAAAGCCGAAAATCATTTGATAGCAAGCGGGATGATTTATACAGTGATTCGTCCGGGCGGACTCAAATCGGAACCTGCAACAGGCAACGGTATTTTAACAGAAGATTGTCTAGTTGCTGGAACTATTCACCGGGCGGATGTAGCGCAGCTAGTTTGTCAGTGTTTAGTTTCTGATGCTGCTAACAATAAAGTTTTGTCGGCTGTAGACAGGCAAATGCTTTACGGCAATCCAAAATTTGAGGTATTAAATCTTTAGGGGCGGGTTTAGCGCAAAATAAGCTGTCTCGCATCTAAATTGTATTTTTTGGGCGGGCTAGGAGCAACGCCCCACAGGAAAATTGAACTTTTGTGGAACAGGCATCTTGCCTGTTCATAAAAATGCTGCAAGATTTGGCACTCAAGAATCAAAGGGCTTAATCCACGATCGCCCGATCGCCCAATCCAAAACCAAACCCGCGATCGCAAACAATACCACACTCTCGGCACCGCGAACAGCAAACGGCAATAACTCCTGTAGGGCGGGCATCTTCCGGGGTTCAAAAAACAATCCAGCATCCAATTGTCCAAAAGCCCGCACCAACCCAAAAGCCAACACCGCACCAGATTTAAGCTGCAGGTTAACATCTCGGCGAATCGCATAGCGGTAAGTCACGCCGAACAAAAAACCGCCCAAAAGTGCGATCGCCCCTCTGAAGGCAAAATTTAGGTCAATTTCCCTTACCTGCAAACTCGCCAGAGAATCCAACCTATCCGCTAGAATTAAGCTATTACCAAGGGCGATCGCCCCAAAACCAAGCAAACAAGACAAAGCAGCAACACTCCCTGCTTTCAAAGATTCTACCCGTTCAGCGGCACTAAAATTTGACGAGTCCTTCACAGCGCCCTCATTTCAAAAATGGCTCAAATTGACTTATCATAAGGTTTGGAGTCACTTTGTACAGTTTGTTCAATAAATAGCTATGGATATTTTGTCACTCGGTTGGGTTTCGGTGCTAGTTCTGTTCTCCTTCTCAATTTCAATGGTCATTTGGGGACGCAACGGTTTCTAGATTCCACAATAGCTTGCGGGGCAAGCTTTTTCACTGCCCCGCATTTTTTTTTAATCCTATTTAACACACTCAAAATAACAGGAGTAGGAAACATGACAGCCAAAAAAATATTAATGCTAGTCGGCGACTTTGTAGAAGACTATGAAGTAATGGTTCCCTTCCAAGCACTGCAAATGGTAGGTCACACCGTCCACGCCGTCTGCCCGGAAAAAGCCGCAGGCCAAACAATTCGCACCGCAATTCACGACTTTGAAGGCGATCAAACCTACAGCGAAAAACCCGGCCACAACTTCACTTTAAATGCCACTTTTGACGAAATCAACCCGGCAGACTACGACGCTTTGGTTATCCCCGGAGGACGCGCCCCAGAATACATCCGCCTCAACGAACAAGTGCTGCAAATTACCCGCTACTTTGCCAACAGCAAAAAGCCGATCGCATCTATTTGTCACGGCTTGCAAGTCCTAACCGCCGCCGGCGTACTCGAAGGCAAACGCTGCACCGCATACCCCGCTTGCAGCCCCGACGTACTCCGGGCCGGTGGCAAATATACAGAAGTTCCCGTTACCGACGCCGTAGTCGATGGCAACTTAATTACTGCCCCCGCGTGGCCGGCTCATCCTAACTGGCTGGCTGAATTTCTGAAAGTTTTGGGGACAAAAATCGAACATTCAGAAAAAGTCGAAGCATGACTATTTTCACAGTCAAAGTTAAACCGAATTCCAAACAGCAAAGTATCGCAGAACAACCCGACGGCAGCCTCACAATACATCTCAAGTCGCCGCCAGTCGAGGGTAAAGCCAATCAAGAATTAATCATGCTGTTGGCGAAAAAGTTTAAAGTGCCGAAATCTGCGATCGGCATTAAATCCGGTTTTTTCTCCAGAAATAAACTTGTGGAAATTCCAATCAAACCTGTAACTGAGAAATAAAGGTAATAACAAATCTATCTAAAGAGGTATACAGACTCAACTTTAAAATCATATATTAGTAGTTGTAGAGTTACAATATAAAATTATGAGCATTGAAAATAGAGTCGAAGCAACAGCGAAGAATATTGAAGGCAAAATCCAAGAAGCTGTTAGCGAAGTTACAGGCAATCAGAAAGATAAATTAGAAGGTCAAGCCAAGCAAGACCAAGCATCAGCAATTCACCTGAAAGAAGACCTCAAAGATAAAGCAAAAGACATTGTAGACCGAGCTTAGTAACAGTATTTGCTACAAGTTTCCTGCCTACTCAATCCAGCAAACCTATCGTTTGCTGGCTTTTTTTGCGATCGCCCAAACTTGTAGGATCAGTGAGGGGGGCTATTAGTGCCAGGCAAACACCTCGCGATGCAAAGAAACTCAGGCTCCCTGACGCACCCTGTTCCATTAACAATCGCTGCAATAAAAAAGCCAGGGATTTATATCCCCAGCTCTAAACATACCAGAATTAGTTTTGAGAGTTGGTAGGGCGATCGTTTCAGAATCGACCCCACCCACTTTTACCCAAATTAAATCAGGGTAATGTCAGAAGCCGTAATTCCCGGTCTGCCATTCAGAATTGCCAGCGTAACGCCTGGGTTAGCACCAGCAGTACCGTCAGGGTCAAATCCTAGTCGTCCGGTTCCATTTTCATAAAAGAGGAACGCATCTGACGCGGCAGCCCCGGCTGGACCAAAACTGCTAGTGTAAGCGCCGCTCTCAAGCACCAAGAACGACCTCGAAGAAAGTCGATTCGTACCTTCGACTGCACTCACGCCCGGGAAGCTGTTGAACTGCAAGATAAACTTATCTTGACCGACAACAAAATCTCCGATTTGGTCTGGCCCACTACCCGACTCGCCCTCGCCGAAGTTGTTGTAGTAGAAGCTGTCATTACCCGAGCCACCAAGCAGCGTGTCAGCACCAGGCCCCCCACCGAGAGAGTCGTTACCGTCACCCCCGATCAAATAGTCCTTACCAAAGCCGCCCAGTATCGTGTCGTTCCCGCCACCGCCATCCAAGGTATCGTCCCCGAATGTTGTTGTTGCGTTGGATGAGTCGCCGAACAGTATGTCATCCCCGCTACCAGTAGTTATGACATCAGTGCCGTTGCCGCCAGTAATGAAGTTGCTGCCTAAAGTATCGGTAATGAAGTTGGCGACTGTGCCGCTAAAGGTGACGCCGGTGGCGTAGGAGATGATGTCGTTACCGGCAAAGTTGCCAATCACGCGATCGCGCTGGCTGCCAAAGATGAATGTGTCACTTCCCTCGCCACCGTTCATGAGGTTGGTGACGGTGAAGGTGCTGCCAGTAGGATTAGTGTAGCCAATTAGCAGATCGCCGCCCAGCCCGCCGTCGAGAGTAATCAAAGCAGTACCAGTACCAGCAAAAATAGCCTTGGTAGCATCGAGAGTATCGTTGCCATCTCCACCGGAGGCTTGAGTAAAGCTACCGCTCAGGCTGTCGTTGCCATCACCGCCGACCATGGTATCAGTCGAAAAAGCTGCAACGATCGTGTCGTTGCCCACTCCGCCGTCGAGCAAGCTCCGACCGGCGAAGCCTGGAAATGCACTGGAGGCGCCTACGCTCGAAACTGCAACTACCGTTGACGACACGATGAAGTCGTCGCCTCCACCTCCGAGGGCAGTATCCTGCGCTGCAAAAACCCTGATCGTGTCGTTGCCGTCCCCGCCGTCAAAGAAGTTTCTGCCAGCGCCAAACTCGCCGATCGCGCCGTAGAGAGAATCGTTGCCGCCACCACCAATCAAGGTGGTTCTCTCAATGCCGATCGTGATGACCTGCGAAGTAAATGGGCTGCTTTGCGTACTGTTGGTAATGACTAAGATGTCGTCGTCATTATCGCCGGACAGGTAGCTGCTGCTGGCGACACCTCTTAGGGTGTCGTTGCCTCTACCGCCAAAGAGAGTGTCTCTTACATTGATACCTACAACCAAGTCGTCGCCCAAATCACCCCGCAAATAGTTGCTGCCTTCATTCCCAGCGAAGCCAATACCCAAGCCACCCTGTAAAGAAAGGTTGTTGCCACCGCCTGCGATGAAGAAGCCGATCGCGTCATTGTCCTTACCGCCGTAGAGGGAATCTCCTCTCTGCGCCCCTCCCAGAATCGTATCTGCGCCCTGATTACCAAACATCAGGTTAGCTTCGACAGTACCTTGGAGGATGTCTTCTCCCAAACCGCCGGCCACAGTAGCGCGGGCTTCAGCGACTATGGTGTCCGAGCCTGCCTCGCCGAACAGGAAAGCCGGAGTGCGCTGGGATCTGATTGAGTCTTCATCCTCGCCGCCGTACAGGGTATCGTTCGGGCCAACTGAAACCAGAGTATCGTTATCGGCTTGGCCAAATATTAAGCTGCCGCCCAAGGTGGAAGTTCTCACGAAATCCGCCCCGGCTCCGGCGAATACTGTATCCGGGCCTAGTCCCGGAAGGTTTAAATCTAGTTGATTAGGATTGTCATCTAACGTTGTCATAAAGCTTCACTCCTCTACTTGTTGGTCATCGCTGGTGCGACTACAGACACTGCCTAGAACACCGAATGTTTGGATTCCGCTGTAGTTTAACCTGTTTGCCAGCCGCAAGTCTAGCCTACTGGCGTTAACCCTGTCTAGACTTTCTCCCTCGCGGATTTTTTGCTTGTAAGCTTTTATTTTCAAAGTCTTCACCCTTTAATAATCCTGGTGCACTGTCTCAGGTGCTCACGCTCAAGAAGACGCGGCTCATATTCTTAATGTTCCATTCTGGATTGGCGGTCGGGGATCGCGTCCGGGGGAGGAAATTAAAGATTAAAAAAGGCAGATCTGGGTGATCGGGAAGACAAGGGAAATTGGGAGATTTGTTACTTGGTAACAAGGCTTTGTGGCAATTTGCTGTTTTCCAGGCAGGGCCGTCATTTAATAATTCTGAGTCCGGATCGAACTCCGTACCGCTCCGGGCTTTAAAAGTCTACGCCCCGCTTTAGTTCTACGCCCCGATCGCCGTAGTGTTTGTGACAGTATACCTCGGAGTGTACGCTTGCCAAGTCAAAGTAAGCGTGGGGTTTGTGGCAGCGCCCGGTGATAATAATTTCTGTATCCCGCGGCTTGCGTAGCAGGGCTTCTACGATCGGCTCTACCGACAGCAGTTCTAAGTCTACTGTGGGATTGAGTTCGTCGAGAATAATCGTTTTGTACCAGCCGCTGGCGATCGCACATTTGGCGATTTCCCAGCCGCGTTCTGCTTCGATGCAGTCTAACTCTTGCTGTTGCCCCCGCCAAACTATAGCATCCCGGCCGCACCGCTGGTGGTCTACTAGCTGCGGGTAGCTTTGGCGCAAAGCTGCGATCGCCGCATCTTCTGTATAACCGGTGCCGCCTTTGAGCCACTGCACGATTAACACGCGGTGAGATTGGTCTTGACTGATACCCCTACCTATTGCCTGCAAAGCTTTGCCCAAAGCGCTCGTAGACTTGCCTTTGCCCGCTCCCGTGTATATTTCGATACCCGCAATCTGATGCTCTGCCGCTGCGGGGTGATAGTGGGGCTTCATTTCTGAGTGCAAGTCGGCAATATCCAGCAAAGCTTCGGGGGCCGCTCGACCTGTGGCGATTACTTCTAAATATTCTGGTTTGTTTTTGAGGGTTTGGACTACTTCGTCCACTGGCAGCAAACCCAAGTCCAATACAGGGTTTAGTTCGTCTAGTACCACCACGGAATAGAGCTCGCTGGCGATCGCTCCTTTGGCGATATCCCAGCCTCGCTGAGCTTCTGCGCGATCGAAGCGGGTGATTGCTTCGGCCCCAAAATATTCGGCTCTGCCGGTGCGCACTTGGTCGATCAAGTGCGGAAATGCCCGTTGCAAGGCTTCTATTGCCCCGTCTTCGTCGTAGGAGCGGCCGGGGCCTTTGAGAAAGCGCAGCAACAAAACTCGCGTGGGCGAGTCAGAATTAATACCCAGCCCGATCGAGCGCAACACTACTCCCAAAGCTGCCTGAGACTTGCCTTTACCAGCGCCGTCGTAGACGTGAATCTGACCCGCAACGCGTTCCGACCGGGATGAGGCTGTCCGAATACCAATGCCATTCCTTACCATAATCAGCAGTTATTTGAGTCTGTATCGGGGTGGGTATTCGATCGCGCGCCTTGAATGTTTAATTTTTCCATTCTGTTGGCGGATCTCAAAAGATTATACGATAAGTCCTAACCCCCAATCTTTTAAGCAGCGAGCAAACGCAATCAGGGGCTCAAATCTGCGGTTAAGATTATTCCGCTTGTGCTGTACAATTAAAACTTAACACGGGCTTATATACCTGAAAGCTTATGATTGCGAGTGTTTTCCCATTTCGGACTGTTTTGGTGCAAATTTTAATTATGTTTTTGGCGATCGCGATCGAATCGTGGTTTCTGCAAAAACTACTTAAACTCGGTCCCAAAACCAGCGTTGAATATACAGCCATCCTCAATCTATCTTGCACTTTCGTAGGCTGGTTAGTTTTCTTCGGCATTGAAAGCGTTCTTCCCAAAGATTTGCGGGAACAGCTTATCGGTTATATTTTATTAGGTCGAGGGCAGGATGTTTACGCTCGAATAACTATGATAGCAGTCTCAGTATTGGCAGTAACTTTTATAGCTAAATGGCAGGGATTAGGAATCATAGAAAACATAGTTTTAGGCAATAAAAAAGCTTCCAAAACTCAGTTTTTAGGACCGCCCACCCTCACCCGCCGTCCTCCCAAAAAAACTTTTCAAGTAACTACCCAGTTGGGGGGAATTTTAATCGCCCACACGGTTAGCAATTTCGTTATTTTAACCGTGTTGTTTTTGCAAAGCGTCAATTGAAATATATGATGAAGCAATTTTTGGATGCCACTCAGCAACTCACTAAGCTGACGAACAACCTTTGGGAAACCAATAAAAAAATCCAAAAGGCGATGATTCCGCCTAAAGTGGTCCACTGGAAGACGCCTTTACTGCTCAGCATCTTTTTAGCTTTGCTGACAGTGGCGGCAGTCACTGACTGGCGGACGAGAACTCTGCTTTTTGATATGAGCTGGTTATTTTTTACACTTTCAATGGGTTTGCTGACCAGCCAGCAACCTTTTGTGATTAAAGGAGTAAGTCTGAGTCCGTGGGTGACAAGCATTTTAATTGGCTTGTGGTTGCTTGTAAGATTGCCGGCGGATAGGAAGGAAATAGCATGGATATCCGGCCCACTTATAGCAGTAGTAATTCTTGCTACAATAGAGGTTTGGAATAGCGAGTCAAAACGGGAAAGTATCAAGTCGTTGGTGCGCCCTCAGTTTTTGATAATTACCCTAGTTCACCTGCTGTTTTCCTGTTGGTTTGCATTTCACTTTTTAATTCAAGGTTGGATAAAACAGTATCCAAGCGTTTTATCGCAGGATTTGAGGAAAAGCGATTATGTGGTGACATTTCAACAGCCAACTATTAATCGCTCCCGAGGAGTTGTCATCCTCAATGCAATGGAGCGATACCTGCAAAATGAAGCCCGCACAAAACCGTGGGCGCAGGTAGAGCAAATGTTAATAGATATTGACAACGAGCGATTTTTTCTGCGGAATCAAGCTTTAAAAACAACTGGGATAGTCCCAGAAGATGCGAGCTGGGATGTCAAAACTTCGATCGTCCAAGGAGACTCCCGCTATCAGTTAGAGATGCAGGCAACTTGGCTGGGGCTGGTTTTTAGACCGGAAATATATTCGTTTACAAAATCTTGCGAGGTTTTCGAGATAGGCAATAGGGCTACTGTAAGGTGCGATGCGATCAAACGCTCTCAACCCGGACAGAAAAAAGATGGAACTGCGGGAGACAGTCAAGTTTAAGCCTGTCTCAGGCAGTTAGGAGAGTGTCCCAGAAGAAAGGGGAAGAGGGGGAGATGAGGAGAGTGTGCGAGCCAGAGAGGGGGAGATGGGGAGAGTGGGAGATAGGCGAGAATCTTCTGTCGAACCTCGGACTTCTTCGCTCAACATCCAATCCGTTAAATCCGTTAAATCCCGATTCACTGCGCGTTGCCGAACTTCATTCTTCCTTATATTAAAGTATGGCGAAAGTTTCCAGCGGGTTAATAACTAGATGAATTTGAGAAGAATCTTGACAGTCGCGACCAATGTATTTTGGGAAGTAATTCGCGATCGCATCCTTTACTTAATTATTATTTTTGCTCTGTTGATGGGAGCCTCAGTACGGTTGATACCGGAATTGGCGGCGACAACCGAGAAGAAAATTATCTTAGATGTCGGTTTGGCTGCTATGAGCATTCTCGGTATAATTGCCACAGTCTTTGTGGCTACCGGACTGGTCAACAAAGAAATTGAAAAGCGGACTGTTTACCTGTTAGTTGCTAAGCCGATAAGTAGGGCTGAGTTAATTGTGGGCAAGCACTTAGGGCTGTCGGCCGTGCTGGCGGTGCTTGTAGCAGCAATGACTGTTATCTATCTGGCTATTCTGAGTTTGAGCCGGATTCCTTACCCTTTGGAAAGCATTTTAATCGCCTCGTTGTTTGTCTGGTTTGAGCTGTGTCTCATGGCCGGTGTCGGGATTTTATTTGGGGTGTTCAGCAGTTCGCTGCTGGCAGCTTTACTGACATTTGGCGTTTATTTGATGGGACATTCGACGCGGGATTTAGTGGCTTTGGGCAAGTTAACTAACAATCCTGGCATTGAACAATTGATGATGGGACTTTATCTGGTTTTGCCGGATTTAGCCAGATTCAATTTGAGAAACGATGCTGTTTACGGACAAGTTCCTTACTTGGCAGGTTTGATTACAGATGCTGGCTACGGTTTGCTGTATGTAGTGCTGCTGCTGTCAATTGCGATCGCCATATTTTCCCGTAGAGAATTTTAAAACGCGCATTCGGCAGCTTCAGGGGTAATTGGTAATTGTTTGTAGTGAGGACTAAAATTTTCACTACAAAAAAATTTTATTATCGAATTAGCACGCTAAGATATAGAAATGGTTGTCGATAAGCAATCTCGACTAAAACTTAAATTTTTATTGGTAAAATGAGGTGGCTTATGACTACTATAATACACAAACCACTCTCAAAGCTAACCATTACCTGGCCGCTGTTACCTGATGATTTCATCCTACCGGACGACCCTGTAGAGGATACAGACCCTCCGTTGCTAGCTAACGGTTTGCGCCAGTCTTTAGTTGGTTCGCCGGAACTAATGCAAGACGCACTAATAGTTTCTAATTTTGCTTTGTGCGCTGCTGTGGACGATCGCACTATTTGCAAAGCCCCAGACTGGATGTACGTGCAGCCGGTTCAACCTTGGCCTCACAACTATCCCCGCCGCAGTTACACGCCTCATACCGAAGGAACTGTCCCTTTTGTAGTGATGGAATTTCTATCAGCTACTTACGGCGATGAATACTCTGTCGAACACACAGAAGAAATCGGCAAGTGGTTTTTTTACGAACAAGTAATCAAAGTTCCTCGCTATGTCATTTTTTGGCCACATACAGGCAGAATAGAAGTTTATGCGCTAGAATCGGGGCGTTACGAGAATCAAAACCCTGATGAAAACGGGCGTTATTTAATACCTGGATTAAATCTATTTTTGGGAGTTTGGCAGGGAACTCGTGAAGGTAGAACGGGATATTGGCTGCGCTGGTTGAATGCAGCCTGTGAGTTGCTGTTGTGGCCGGAAGAATGGGCTAAAAATGAACGACAGCGCGCCGATGGCCAACAGCAAGACAAAGAGTTAGCCGAGAGGCTGCTGGAACAGGAAAGACAGCGAAATCAAGAACTTTTGGCTCGATTGGCAGCCCTCGGTATCGATCCTGAATAGCATTAGAAGTCCGATGGAAGTCGGAAGAAGGAAGAGGTTCGAGGGAGAAAGGGAACCCGATCGAGATATGCTTTCTTCATCCTTCTTTCTTGAGTTTGCTTTCTTACTTCACTGTTTGTAACAAAAAATTGAAATTATGTTAGTAGAAAAACTCGAACAATTAAAAGATATTTTCGCACAGATGGAACGGGCTTTGATTGCCTACTCCGGCGGAATTGACAGCACTTTGGTGGCTAAAATCGCTTTTGATGTGTTGGGCGATCGCGCTTTGGCAGTGACGGCAGTTTCCCCGTCTTTACTGCCAGAAGATTTAGAAGATGCGCGCATTCAAGCAGCAGAAATAGGGATTGCCCACCAGGAAGTACAAACTCAGGAAATGGCAAATCCCAATTACACTTCTAACCCGGTTAACCGCTGTTATTTCTGCAAAAGCGAACTGCACGATACTTTGAAACCGCTAGCACTAGCAAAGGGTTATCCTTATGTGGTGGATGGGGTGAATGCTGACGATTTAAAGGATTACCGTCCCGGAATTCAGGCGGCAAAGGAACGCGGCGCGCGATCGCCTTTAGCAGAAGTAGGAATTACTAAGTTTGAAGTGCGGCAATTGGCAAAAGAATTGGGTTTGCCTTGGTGGGACAAACCGGCTCAACCTTGTCTGAGTTCGCGCTTTCCTTACGGCGAAGAAATCACCGTTGGAAAGTTGCAAAGAGTGGGGCGCGCGGAACGGTATTTGCGGCAGTTGGGACTGAAAAATTTGCGAGTGCGATCGGACGGAGATACGGCGCGCATTGAGTTACCAGCAGAGGAAATTAAGGAATTTGTGTTAAAGACAGATTTGCCTGCATTGGTGGCGGTGTTTCAAGAGTTTGGTTTTGTGTACGCGACTTTGGATTTGGAGGGATTTCGCAGCGGCAAATTAAATCAGGTTTTGAAACCGGAATTGTTGGGGGTGAAAGCTTGATTAATTATCCTGAAAAAACGTCACTACAACAGTGTGTTCGTCCCGATCGCATTTAACTTGAAAACGTCGCTGAGGATATAGTAATTTTAGGCGACTTTCCCACATCTGAGCTAATGCTTGTCCCAAATACAATAAATTCTCAGTGCTAGCGTTTTCCGCACCGGGGAGAATATCATCAATGTGCTGGTGGTTCATCACCTGCTCAATTGCAGCGACATCATTCCCCAGTTCGATTTTCCACTGTTCGTATATTTGACTGTTAAAGGCTTCGGACAAAAAGATACCGCCTTCATGTTCGACAAAATCTGGCCAGAATAGTTTTGTGAAAGCTATAGCAATTTCAATGTTAGCAGCTCCAAAAAGATAGTCCCAAAGTGAAAAATCATCGCCGTTGGCTTTTTTCCACTGCTGGAAATCGATTAGTTTATCTGCATTCAAAGATATTTGTTTGATGAACATAATTTCTAGGGTATTTCATCCAATCTAGCTGGCCTAACTGTTTTCTCAGCTTGCACGAAAATGTCTCCTGCTGAGTTTTGGTTGTATTTGTATTCAACGGCGTGAGGTGTCGGCACATTTGCATGAGCCTTTCCTGTCAAGTCTACTCGCTTAATTGCCCGTCCGCTGTCATCGTAGACGATATAGCTGGTAATGTTTTTGCCCTCCATGCGGTAGAGTAAGTTTCTGGCACTTGCTCCATCTAGAGGAAATCTCCCGCTGACCTGGGTTCCGACGGCTATCAGGGTGCTAGCGGGGATGCCAACTGTCCAGTCAACTGGTTTAGACATAATATTAGTCCTAAATTATTTTACCACCTCAGTTTGATATATGTAGCGGTATTTGGATATGTACAAATTACTAATTTATAGAAATTTGCATCAATCCTGACTGCTCGTTAAAGCAAGAGCATAAACTAAAGTAGCAGCCAACTCAAGCAAGTTTTATGAACGCTAAATTTAGGTTAATTTCCGTCGTGTTGGCTTTGTTATTATGCGCGTACATCCCGTTTCGGGTGTTAGCTAACCCGCAACCTTCGGGAGATACAGTTAGTTCGGCCCTGTGGTGGCAACTTATTGTGTACAATCAGGTACAACAAATTAAAGACAAGCAATATCAAGGGTGCGTTTGGGGCGATTCTATTTCTTCGGCCCTCGGCGATTCTTTAGGTGAAGAAAATTTTAATTTTGCCATCGGCGGAATGAGTTCTGTTTCGCTGCTAGAACAGCTTAAACTGTTAGTACCACAGCGGTTTACCTGCGAAAAAGCGATTTTGGCGATCGGCACAAATGATGCTATGTATGGCATTAGCGACGAGGCGTTTGTCAGCAATTTGAAACAGGCGATCGCCGTGATGCGATCGCTAGGAACAAAACAGATTATTCTGATCCCTGCTTTTTACTCCACTCTTGCCGCCAGCTACAATCCTAAATTAGCAGGAACAATTGCTAGAGTTGACGAAATCAATGTTCTGATCGATCGAGTAGCAGCCACCGAAAATTTGGCTGTTGAATTTCGCGGCATACAAGCATTGTTTAAGGAACAAGCTCTCAATGCAGATTTAACAATTGACGGTGTTCACCTCAATGCTAAAGGTTTAGACATATACAGAAAAGTTTTGTTAAATATTTTGAATTATCCTTTAACAACGTGCATTATTTGCGAAATAATCTTTGTTTAAGTTATTAGTTTAAATCCCGTAGACGGGGAATTGATGCGTGTATTTTGAGCTTAACGAGCGCAATCAAATTGTTTTGTAGGGAGGACTGAAGCCCTCACTACAAAATTATAAAGGTTATTTTACATGACTAGATATCAAGGAGTAGTTGGCTGAATTTGCTGTGGCTGCATTTGCTGCTGCTGATTTTGGAGCAGAAGTTGCTGCTCCTGGATTTGGAGTTGCCGATTCTCAAGATCTATTTGCCGCTGTCTGTCTTCAAGTTGCAGCCTTCTGTCTTCAAGTTGCAGTCTTCTGTCTTCTGCTTGCTGCAATCTATCTTCACGTTGTATCTGTCTTTCTAGCTGTCTGTCTTCACGTTGCTCTTGTCTGTCTTGACGTTGTTCGCGAAGCTGTCTGATCTGAATTCGCCGATCGAAATCTCCTCCCAAAAATAAGTTTTGAAAAGTTCTGATCGTTGTATCAAACCCACTAAGAACGCCGCTAACAGCGCTGATCCCAGTTGCAACTCCTGCGATCGGCTGCAAGAAACTGTTGATATTGTCTGCTACCCTAGTGTAGCCCGATCGCGCTACCAGAATCACATCGTTGTTGCGAAGAGTTGGGTTATTATTAGGATTCAACCCTTGAGCAAAATCCACCTCGATCGTGCGGCGAGAAACAGTACCGTTGGGGTTCAAACGCAATAGTTCTACCTTGTCTTTTTTAGCCCGCAATTGATTGAAACTGCCTGCGGTCAGCAAAGCTTGGTGCAGGGATGTACTGGGCCGCACCTGCAAAGCCCCTGGCCTAATTACTTCTCCTACAATATTGATGCTAATCGCGTTCGGAGAAAAACTGCTATTTGCGACTTGAGAAACTTCAGCTAAGTCTACAGTAGCTGCCGTCGGGATAATTACGCTATCTCCTTCTTGCAGCAAAACATCTTGAGTCGCGTCGCCTCTTTGCAGCAAATCCCACAGATTTACCATGATAGTTTGTTCGTTGCCACCTCTGATTCGGCGGCGGATTTGCACGCGGCGAATGTCAGCTTCTGTAGTGATACCGCCAGCAATTTTGAGCGCTCTAGTTATCGTTGGTAAACCGACAACTGCTCCTTGCTGTTGCTCGATGCTGACAAAACTCAGTTCTGTTTGTTGGTTGGTCGATCGCAAATCAGCAGCAGATATAGTATAAGGCCCAGGCCTGTTTACCTCGCCGACAATTACCACGCCAATTGGTTTAGTAATATCAGCGGAAAAATTAGCACTAGCTCTTTGACGAACTTCTTGAGTATTCAGGGCACTTGCTGTCGGTACAAAAATTGTATCTCCATCTCGAATCGTGACATCTTGACGCAAATTTCCCGTGTCTAAAAAATTCTGCAAATCTACCGTAGTAACTTGCTCCGATCCGCCTCTGCGGGCAGGACGGCGAATTTGGACATTTCGCATATCTCCTGCTGATGTCACCCCTTGTGCAAGTTGCAGCATTTCCATCAAAGTCGGGAATTTTACTCCTCCTCCTTCTCTAGTGGGATTAATCTTGTAGGAACCCGGGCGAGTAACTTCACCCGCAAGACCTATATTTAGGGGGCGAGCGACGATCACAGTCACAGTAACAACGGGAACATTGATGAAGGGTTCGTATCGTTGGGTAATCACGTTAGCGGCTTGTTGCAGCGTCAACCCTTGAATTGAGACGCTGCGAATGATTGGCAAATTGAGCGTCCCGTCAACTAACACTTGATATTCTTTGCTGAATTCAGGGACGCCGAAGATATCTAAAGCAATGCGATCGCCCGGGCCTAAAGTATAAGCTGCTTCTGGTGTCAGCGGACCAGAATTGCCGATCGGTGGCAAACTTACACCCCGAGGCGGCGGCGGCGGTACTATCGGTTGGTTTGAGTTAGGAGTAGCGGCAGGATTTCTGATGGCAGGCAACTGAGCTATACTGGGCAGCGAACTCAATAGCACCAGGAGTGCTGACAAACTCAGACTTTTAGCGGTTTGAACGTTATGTTTCATCTTTCTTCCCTGGTTGCAGCCTGCCAATGAACGAGAGCAATTTAGCTAGTTGATTTTAGTTTATTTTCCCTGCTGTCCAGTGTAGCCTCGCTTCGCTGCAAAATCCACAGGTGGAATGATAAAAATAGTGCGATCGCACTTAACTATTTTGTACCTTGTTTGTAAAGAAACTGTAAAGCCCGCCAACTGTTCTCAGGATTAGGATCTTGTTTGAGCAAAATTATTCATACATAAGTCGGGATACAAATCAACCCGCCACAGAAAGGAGATAGGAAAAAACCGCCCTGATTTGAGGTAAAATATTAGATAATTCTATCTGCGGGACAAAGACATAGTGTCACTAAAATTGGATAAAGTAATTCCCTGGGGACGCTGCTTGGATGAATACATAGGAATGTTTAGCTTGACATCAAGTGACCTCAAGCTAGCAATTCTTGATTGTGCCGGCGGCCCGGCGAGTTTCAATGCCGAAATGACTCGCCAAGGTAAAAAGGTAATTTCTTGCGATCCAGTTTATCAGTTTACTGCGGTGGAAATTGGCGATCGCATCCAAGAAACATATCAAACTGTGATTGACGGTGTTAAAGCCAATTTAGACGGCTATCTGTGGAATAATTTTGAATCGCCGTACCAGCTAGGCGAAGTGCGAATGAAGGCGATGCAGGAATTTTTAGAAGATTTTCCATCAGGCTTGCAGCAAGGCCGCTACATGAATGCTGAGCTGCCAGTTTTGCCTTTCAAGAACAGTCAATTCGATTTAGCTTTGTGCAGCCATTTCTTGTTTACTTATTCTCACCTGCTTTCCGAAGAATTTCATCTGGAAGCAATTACAGAAATGTGTCGGGTTGCGAAGGAAGTCCGGGTATTCCCTTTATTGCAAAGTTTTAGCGGGGAGGAATCAGATCGCTTAAATCCGACGATCGCAGAATTGAAAAAGAGAAGTTTTAGTGTAGAAATTCAAGAGGCTCCCTACGAGTTTCAAAAAGGCGGGAATAAGATGCTGCGAGTTAGCAAAAAAAGCTCAGCCTAAAAGCAAGCATAACTTATTTATGCTGTTATGGAAACTAAATAACAGCCATTAATTCGCCAACTATTATCAAACTGTTTTTCCATGAGATAAATGGCTCTGATTGGGATGCCTTCCGAGTCCAGCAACAGCACCGACTGAGCGGGAATTCCTTCTACAGTGGTGAGATTTTCAAATAATACCGAGCGCGGACGGTAGACAGCTTCATAGGCAATTTTTACCATGTGCATAAAGTTTTCTGCTGTGCGAAACTGCTGCTGAATTCCGGGAGTGGCGAAGGCAAAAGCCCCAGCAGCATCGTCTTTTTGAAATGCTTGTAGTTGCTGTTCTAGGACTGAGCGAATGGTAGCGCGATCGCTTTCACTGATGAACATATTTTTGATAATTTGTCAAGAGATGGGAGTGTCGAATAGTTACTATTATAGCGCTCCCACTTAAAGGCGATTTTGTGGCGGGATGGCTGGGAAGCTGTCAGGGCGATCGAGCTTTATTTAAACCCCGGCGCACTACAGACATTAGTGGTAAAATTGGTTAAAAACTTTAAGAATTGTCAAAATGCTCAGCAGCGCCGCATTGAGGAAAACAGGGTCTGGGTGGGAATTTGCAAATGAAGAAGCGTTAGAGGATTTTGTCGAAGTTCACTTGCAAAGTTTGCTCGGTTTGACAGTCATCAAGCGGCAATTCACTGTCAACGAGCAAAGATGCGATATTATAGCGGTGGACGAGAATAAACGGTTAGTTGTGCTGGAGTTGAAAAACGGCGAAGATAGATATGTAGTTCAGCAGTTAACCCGTTATTACGATGCTTTGTTGGAACACAAACCTTTTGGCGATCGCGTGGATTACGCTCAGCCCGTTCGCTTAATAGCAATTGCGCCAAAATTTCACAGAGATAATTTTACAGACAGGAAGTATCACGGGCTTTTTTTTCAGTTTTTGCAATTTGCGATCGTTGTTGACGGGGAAAAATTATATTTACACTTTAAAGATGTAGATGCCGAACATATTGCACGAGTAGAGATTACATATCGAGAACAATACAGCAACGAAACTCTATCTGAACCGCCAAGGTTGCTTTTAAAATTTATCCAAGAATGTAATGAAACTGAACGCGAAGGAGTTTTGAGCGTTCGCAGACAGATTCTAGGCTGTGATAGACGGGTCAAAGAACTTACTGACTCTAGTAGTATTAAGTATGGTCTAGGCAAAAATAAATTGATTGCTGAATTTAGATTTGATGCCAGACGAAATAGCCCTGCAATGTTTTTATGGCTTCCACTTCCCAGAGGATACAACAATAATAAAATTCAAGCTAGAATGAGAATTTGGACGAATTGGGAAATAGTCACAGATACAGGTTATATTCGGAAGGGAATTGGCATAATGGTTAATGAGGATGAGTACAAACTAGGTAGGGTTTCTCCTTCAGCTAAGTTAATGCCTGATACCTCCTATAGGGCATTAGGTGCCAGGGAGAAATTTTTGAACGATCCAGCATACAGAAAGAATTATGTTATGAATAATTTGGCATTTTATGTGAGCAAGTATGGACGAAACTACCGTCACGGCTCGCCATTAGCGATGTCCATAACATACTATTTCAAGATAATTGAAAAAAGTGACGAATCCACTTCTTTAGAAAGAATAGTTAATTTAGCTTTAGAATCAAGAATGGTAAAACTCTAAGTTGGAAGAATTAACAAATCCGATCGCACCCATCACCCCTTACCCAATCCACTATCCATCTGCGTCTATCTGCGTGCATCTGCGGTTAAAAAAAATCTCATCAATAGCTTCGCAACAAATCAAATTAACAAACTTTGATATAATATTACACCTAGAAGCCACACTAAAACCAACTCATGCCGCAAACAGTCTGGATCGCACGACACGGAAACCGCATCGACTTCGTTAACCCCGACTGGTTTCTCACCGCAGAACACCGCTACGATCCCCACCTTTCCGAAGACGGTCACGTTCAAGCCAAACAACTCGCCAATCGCCTCAAAGGTGAAGGAATTTCTCATATTTTTGCTTCGCCTTTTCTGCGAACTGTCCAAACAGCAAATCACGCGGCCGAAGCTCTCGATTTGTCAATTAAACTAGAGTGGGGACTGTGCGAATGGCTGAATCCGGAATGGATGACAGAAATGCCGGAAACTGAGTCCGTCGAAGCTTTGTGCAGGCGTTTTCCCAGGATTGATGCTTCCTACAAAGGCGGTATTGCTAATTATCCCGAAACTGGGGAAGCTTGTCTCAAAAGGGCGGGGGAAACTGCTAAACGCCTCGCGGCTGAGTTTCCCGAGGATATGTTATTAGTAGGTCACGGTGCGTCGGTTTTAGGAACTGCGATCGGGCTAGCGGGCGGTGCAGAAACGGAAATTAACGCTTCTCTGTGTTGTTTAGTGAAAGTGGTGCGGGATGATGGAGAATGGTCGATCGCACTTAATGGCGATACTTCTCACCTGACTGACTCTGAAGCCGTGATCCGTTTTAATTAAAGTTAAGATTCGTGCGAAAAATCCTATTCTATGCTATGTCTGTAAAGTGCGCCGAGGCTGACCCTATGTTAATCTGATTTGTCAGAATCTGGGTGTTATTGTTTAATGTCGATCGCACATTTTAAATGGAAAATCTTAAATCGGTATGGCAGGACACAGTAAGTGGGCGAATATTAAACGCCAAAAAGCTAGAGTTGATGCGGTTAAAGGCAAAGTTTTTGCGAGAATATCTCGCGAAATTATTGTCGCGGCCCGCAGCGGAGTTCCCGATCCCGCTGGCAATTTTCAACTGCGGACGGCTATAGAAAAAGCCAAGGCGGCGGATATTCCTAACGAAAACATAGAAAGGGCGATCGCCAAAGGTGCAGGCTTGGCGGGGGGGAATTCGGATTTAGAAGCTATTCGCTACGAAGGTTACGGCGTTGGCGGAGTTGCTATTCTGATTGAAGCGCTGACAGACAACCGCAACCGCACGGCGGCTGACTTGCGAGAAGCTTTTACTAAAAATGGCGGCAACCTGGGCGAAACTGGTTGTGTGGGCTGGATGTTTGACCACAAAGGAGTTTGTACGGTACGCGGCCCGATTGATGAGGAACAATTGTTTGAAGCGTCGCTAGAGGCGGCTGCGGAATCTTATGATTTGATATTAATTGATGAGGATACTGAAGGTGCAGAGGTATTTACAAGTGTGGCTAATTTGGAACAGTTGGCTGATGTTTTGAAACAAAAAAAGTTTGCTGTTTTGCAGTCGGAAACTCGCTGGATTCCGAGCAATACAGTGGAAATAGACACTCCTGAAAAAGCTCGATCGCTCCTTAAGTTAATGGATGCACTGGAAGATTTGGACGACGTGCAAAGTGTGACGGCGAATTTTGAAATGACAGATGAATTGATGTCTTCGGTTATGGTGTAACGATCTCAATCACCAGATTTTTGCCATCCGCAAGACAAATCCCGGTAACTCTGGATCGCCGCTGACGGTTTCAGGATTATCTAAGATTTCAGGTTCGCGATCGGGACGGTAGATGTAGACTTTTCTGTTTTTGCGATCGATCAAAAAGCCGAGCGATACACCGTTCTCAATATATTCTTGCATCTTGTTTTGCAATCCCTTGAGAGTGTCACTAGCAGACCGCAATTCAATCACAAAGTCGGGACAAATGGGTGCGAATGAGGCTTTTTGTTCTTCAGTTAAGGCATTCCAGCGCTCTAGTTTAATCCATGAGGCATCGGGGGAGCGGGTTGCTCCATTCGGCAAGGTAAAGCCTGCACTGGAGTCAAACGTTTCACCTGTGCCATCTTGTTCTGCCCAGTTCCCCAATTGTAGGGCAATCTTGAAGTTGCGGTTCCCTGTATCTGAAAAGGCTGGTGACATAACGATCACTTCCCCACTGGCAGTACGCTCAATTCTCAAATCGCGATTAACTAGACAAAATTCATAGAACTGTTCAACAGTCATCGATTCGATTGCAGGGAAATAGACTGTCAGTGGGACGCTTTCGGTTTGAATTAGCAGCGTCGTCATGGTTTTTCCTCAGTTGGTGCAGGGGTGATAAAATACCTTGAGCTTACACTATTTTAGCTTGGCGATCAAAAGTCTTAGTCGATCGGGGAGTCGGAGGCTTGTATCCATTTTTGCGCGGTGTTAATAATCTTTTTTCCCAGTCAGCAAATAAGTAACCATGTATCCCTTGCCCTTAACTTGAATGGCGCCGCGCTTCTGAAAAGTATATTTATCTTTTAATATCTCGTAGGTTTCGGCGGTGACTTGAATGCAGCCGGTAATCCCGTGGGATTCCATTCGCGAAGCAATATTTACTGTGTTGCCCCAGAGGTCGTAAATAAACTTTTTTAAGCCGATGACGCCGGCAACGACAGGGCCACTGCTAATCCCGATCCGAATGCTGAAAGGTTCCGAATGTTCTAAACTGAGGAGCCTAATTTCGTGCAGCATATCGATCGCCATGTTCGCAACCGCCTCGGCATGATCCTCTCTGGCCGTAGGCAAACCGCCGACAACCATGTAAGCGTCACCAATAGTCTTAATTTTCTCCAAACCGTGGCGATCGGCCAAGTGGTCAAAAGCCGAAAAAATATCGTTGAGCACTTCCACTACTGCAGTCGCGGAAATTCTCGACGAAAGCTCTGTAAACCCCACAATGTCGGCAAACATCACAGTTACTTCCGCAAAACTTTCGGCGATATTGTGTTCGTTGTCCTTCAAGCGCAGGGCGATCGCTGCCGGCAAAACGTTCAGCAGCAGTTGCTCGGATTTAGCTTGTTCGAGTTCCAACTGTAGGTAAGCAGCCTGCAACTGTTCGGCTTGGCGAATTCTTTCTTGAGCTAGCTTTTCGATTTGGGCGGTGCGGCTCAAAGCTGTCAGTATATATGTCACCGGAATCAGAGTCCACAGCATCCCCATCGTCAGAGTTCCCCAAGAGCGCCAGTGCTTGCGAATCTTGCGAATTTCCGGCGTTGCCGACACGTACATAGACCACTGGCGGCCGCTAATTTTCAGTCGCCTTCTGCAAGCTGTATAGTTCGGGCCTGGATTGTCAAGAATCGGGCAGTTTAGCCTGAGGGCTGGTTCCGCAGCGGCTGATGCTGGAAGCACTTGTTGGCTCGCGGATTGGAACTGCACCGCAAATTGCTGAATTTTGCCGTCAGCAGGGAGATTTTTGAGAACCGGGTTGCCCCTTTGCGGTAACAGCGGCGCTGCTTGTTGCTTGTCTGGAGCATCGCTAACGAGATAAATATTGAGGTAGTCGGTATTGCGTCCTTTTAAAGAGGTTTGGAAAATATCTTTGCCTCGAAATACGCCCAGAACAAATCCTTGTAGCAGTTGGCGGCGGGATTCCAGCGCAGTCGGTTTACTGCTGTTTTCGTAAATCGGAACTATGGCCAAAAGACCTAGTTCCGGGGAATTGCTCTGAGTTAGGCCGACGTAGTTGGTGACAATCATTTCTCCAGTATCTCGCCCTCGATCGAGCGCGGTGCGGATTTCTGGGTGGGAGGCGAGGTCAAAGCCCAATGCAGTCTCGTTTCCGGCTGGTGGTTCGACGTAGAAAGCCGGGAAGTATTCCGAACGCTGGAGGGCCTTGCGCAGTTCTCCTCGGGGGCCGCGCTCTGTAATCTCGAAGCTGGGGTCAGTTTCGGTTTTGGCTTTGGCTTCGTAGTTGGCTCGCTGGGAATTGGGGACGCGGGGAGTCCAAGCCAGGAGTTGCAGGCTGGGGTGGACGGCTAGGGGACGGGCGACAAACCGGGCAAAAGAGGAACGCTCGACGGCGCTGAAGGCTTTCATGTAGTCGCTGAGGGCGAGAACACTATCTAAGTCGGAGTTGAGCTGGCGTTCGATGCCGATCGCAATATCGTCGATGCGGCGCTGCATTTCGTAGTCGCGGCGCTTGTCTTCCCAGTCCCAAACCAAGGCGAATGCTAGGATCGACAGTCCGACACCCAAAGCCAGCGTCAACCCGGCTGGCTTGTAGCGAGACCAGGATAAAGGTAGTTTTTTCAGCATAATTGCCTAGCGAATAAGGGCAGCAGATTAGCACACCGCTGAGTGCGATTTATTTCGGCCTCTGAGTGCGGTTAATTCAAAACGCTGATAACTCAAGCACCGACGGCAATTGGGAATTAAAAGTTAGATATTGAAACTTTTAGGTTAATGGACGATCGCTCAGCAGGGGATTTCAATCCAGAATTCCGCTCCCTGTCCGGGCGCACTGATGCACCGCAGGCTTCCCCTATGTTTTTCTACCACAATTTGATGGCTGATGGATAATCCCAAGCCGGTTCCAGACCCTACGGGTTTGGTGGTAAAAAAGGGGTCAAACAGCCGCTTGCGAACGTCTTCGGTCATTCCTGGGCCGCTGTCGGCGATGCAAATGACGATGCGATCGCAATGACTGAGCTGGCTTTTACTGTGGCTTTTCAACCCGGCTTTTTTCATTTCTGTGCGAATCACGATCGTCCGAGGTTGCGGTTGGTTTTCTACAGCGTCGATCGCATTGGTGATAATGTTGAGAAATACCTGGTTTAACTGCCCCGCAGAACAGCAAATTTTCGATATTTTTCCGTATTCTTTAATAATTTCAATCCGGCTTTTTCTATTTTCCTGATGCAATCTGTGCTGCACAATTAATAGTGTACTGTCAATTCCTTCGTGAAGGTCTACCAACTTCATCTCTGATTCATCCAGCCGCGAAAAATTTCGCAGCGACAACACAATTTTACCAATTCTTTCTATTCCTACTCTCATAGAATTTAGCATTCGGGGCAAGTCTTCCTTCAGAAAATCTAAGTCTAAGTCTTTAACTTTTTTCGCAATCTGAGGAGCTGGGGACGGGTAGCATTGCTGGTAGAGATTCAATAGTTCTATTAAATCGTGAAAATAGTTGTATGTGTGAGAAATATTGCCGTTAATAAAAGTTGCGGGATTGTTGATTTCGTGGGCGATTCCAGCCACCATCTGACCGAGGCTCGACATTTTTTCTGATTGAACTAATTGGATTTGAGCGTGTTGAAGCTGTTCGTAGGCTTCTTGCAATTGGGCTGCTTGTTTTCTCAATTGAGATTGGGAAGCTTGGAGTGCTGCTGCGGAAATTTTGCGGTTGGTAATATTTTCAATCATCCCTAATTTGTAAATAGGTTTTCCTTCGCCGTCTCGAATCAAAGTAGCTGTCACGTTTACCCAAACAATCTTACCTGTCGCCGAAATCTGGCGAATTTCGATTTGATAGCTCGTAATTTCTCCCCGGTAAAGAGCATCAGCAACTTCGAGATTTTTGGGATTATCTTCGGGATGCCCAATTTCTATAAATGTTTTGGCGAGCAATTCGGCTGCGGTATATCCCAGCATTTCGCAGTAAGTTTTATTGACTCGCACGAACTTGTTATCGTCTAAATTGGCTAAGTAGATAGCAATGGGTGCATCTTCAAAAATTGTACGAAATAGTTCCTCGCTGGCCCGGACTTTAGCTTCGAGGGAAAGCCGTTCGGTGATGTCTTCAAAAGTACACAAAATGCCGACTACATTGCCGTTATTGTCGTGTAAAGGTATTTTATTTGTATCCAGCCAGCGCTGGGTGCCGTCGGCTTGCAGTTGGGGTTCTATAATGTGATATTCTGGGGTGTTGGTTGCCATGATGTGGCGGTCGCAGGCTCGAAAAAATTCTGTTTCTTCTGGCTTCCAGGGCATATCGTAGTCCGTGAGACCGACGATTTCACTGGGGTGATTGAAACCTGCGACGTTGGCCAAGTTTTTGTTGCCTCCCAAGTAAACTGAATCTCGATCTTTCCAGACAATTAACTGAGGGATGTTGTTGATTACCAACCACAGCATTTTTTGGGATGTTTGCAAGGCTTCCGTGCGTTCTAGGACGCGCTTTTCAAGTTCTTGATTGGCTTGTTGCAGGGCGCTTTTTGACTCGCTGAGGGCGATTTCTGCTAGCTTGCGATCGCTGATGTCGATTGTCACCCCCTCCCACAGTATATCGCCGCCCTGTTGCAGTTCGGGCCGGGCGATGCCGCGAATCCATTTCAGTTTTCCCGATCGCGTTACGATCCGCCCTTCATATATCCAAGGTTTTAAAGTTTTGCCAGAAACTGCGACTGATTCTAACAGGGGTTTTAGGTCTTCTGGATGCACCGTTGACCACATTAAATCGGAGTTTTTTTGAAGTTTTTCTGGTTCTAATTCGTAGAGTTCCCAACAGCCAGAACTGACATAAATGAATTCATCGGAACCGTCTGGATGCAGCAAGTATTGATAAATCATTCCCGGCAAATTGGCAGCCATTTTTTGGAATCTGGCTTCGCTTTGCTGAAGTGCTGATTCTGCAAGTTTGCGATCGCTAATGTCAATCAACAAGCCGTCCCAAATAATGTCATCTTTTTCGCCCGGTTCGGGTCGGGAAGCCCCGCTAATCCACTTAATCCCGTCGCCGGGAAAAACTAATCTGCCTTCCCACCGCCAAGGTTCTAAAGTTTTAGCTGAGATAGCAACAGATTCATGGAAGCTTGGCGTATCGTCGGGATGAATCATTTCGATTGCGGGAATAGCTGAGTTTTGGAGTACCTCTGGTTCTAATTCCCAGAGTTCGCGGCAGCCCGAACTGAGGTAGGGGAATGACATAGTGCCGTCTGCTGCTAATTGAAATTGATAAATCATTCCGGGAACGTTGGCGGCTAGTTTTTGAAACCTCGCTTCGCTTTGGCGTAGTGCTGTTTCTGCTTCTACGCGATCGGTAATATCGTAAAATGCAGATAAAATTGCGGCTTCTCCATTAAAATTAATCGCTCGCATCGACATTTTTACCCAAAAAAAACTGCCGTTTGCTTTCCTGAGACAGATTTGTTCGCTGTCGCTAAAGCCGTTTTGTTTGACTAATTCTAGCAATTGACGGCGGTCGTTGATATTGGCATAAAATTCATTTTTTTTGCAGCCGATAAGTTGTTCGTAACTCAAACCCAAAGTTTTGCATAAGGCAGGATTTGCGTACAAAATAACGCTGTCTTCCAGGCGCGTAATTAACATGGGAACGGGAGTCGCAGTGGCGATCGCCCGCAATCTTTCTTCACTTTCTTGCAGGGCTGTTTCGGCTGCTACTCTTTTGCTAATATCGTTCTGAACTCCGATAAAATGAGTTAATTTTCCCTCATTGTCTAAAATGGGGGAAACCATTAATTCGTTCCAAAAAGGAGTTTTGTCTTTGCGATAATTTTTGAGAACTACCTGAATTTCCGTTCCCGATCGTAAACTGCTGCGGAGTTTGTCTAATTCGGCGCTATCGGTATCGGGGCCCTGCAAAAACCGGCAGTTGCGTCCAATAACTTCTTCGGCACTGTAACCGGTCAGTTTCTCAAAAGCAGGATTGCAGTAGATAATAGGTATGTCAGGCTTGCGAGCATCCGCGATCAGGATGCTGTTGCTCGACGCTGCGATCGCCCGCTCTAGGAGAGACAGGTTGAAAGAGTCTGTGGTCATCGGTGGCAATATCCAAATTCCCAAGGAGGGGACAGAACAATAAAAATTTATAAACAGCTTGAGCCATTCTTATTGTATTATCTTATTTTTTATTTAGCTTTGTTAACAAAGTCAGCAGCGAAAAAAAGCCTGCGGGGGAGACGAGTAATACCATTTTAGATTTGAGATTTTAGATTGGCAATGACTGATTCCATCATGGTTTGGAGTACGGGCCTACAATTGCCTTCTTTTGGAAAATTAGTATAACCGAAGGCATTCGGCACTTATCCAGAAAACAGAAGGTGAAAATACCGAAGGCGAAAAGAAAACAGAAGGTGAAAATACTTATATTTTCTACTTGTTTTTTATCCTCCTTCCATCCGGCTCGCCAACCCTTTTAAATTGACAAGTTGATGCAAGAACCCTGAGCAGTTTTGCTTACTTCAATCCTGGCTTGAAAAGCTTCTTTCAGGTGGGGCATATGGGTAACGGTGAGGATGCAGGCGAAGTCGGAGGCGATCGCATTAATTGCAGCAATCAGCCGATCGCACCCTTCAGCATCCTGAGTCCCGAACCCCTCATCAATAATCAACATTTGCAAAGCCGTACCCGCCCGCTGAGACAGCAGTCTCGCCAGCGCCAGCCGAATCGCAAAATTAATCCGAAAAGCTTCACCGCCCGAGTAAGTTTCGTAGGCGCGAGTACCGCGAGCATCAGCAATTAAAATGTCTAAAGTGTCAATCAATTTAGTTGCTTTTTTAGAAGCAGCAGCCCGCTGAGTAATAAATTGAACGTGCAATTGATTCGCGCTCAATCTGGACAATATCTGATTGGTTTCAGCTTCGAGTTGAGGCAAAACATTTTCAATCATTAAAGCTTGAATGCCGTTTTTACCAAATGCTTGACCCAACTCTTGATAAACTCGCTGCTGGCGTTTGGCAACTTGCATTTGCTCTTTTTGAGCTACTAGCTGAACTTGCATAGTTTCCAGATTTTGCTGCTGCTGCTGGAGGCGTCCGAGGCTTCCCAAATGTTGGTCTAGCTGCTGGCGGCGGCGACTGATTTGCTGCTCGATCGCACTTATGCGGGCTGTGGGATCGGGATGTTCTTGCAATTGCTGGTTCATCGCGGAAGTTTGAGCGCTGACAGCTTGCAAATCTCGATCGCGCACAGCTATGGAATTTGCTATTTCATTAACGCGCTGCTGCACTTGCGGGTACTGCACAGTTGCCGATCGCAGTTTTTCGGCGCGGGCGATCCAAAACTGCGATCGGCGCATTTCGCTCCGCACGTGTTCGTGCTGTTCCAAATTATAGCCAATTTCCGCAATGTATCTATCTAAAGACAGAATTTGCTGCTGTATTTCCGAGCTATTTTTTTGCTGTTCTAACTGTTGCTGTACGGTGGCTAATTGAGTTTGCAAATCGGGGCGACGGGCATTAATTTTATTCAGTTTCTGCTGAGCGTCTTTGATTTGAGCTTGCTTAATTTCCGCCCACCGCAAGCGCTTTTCATCGCTGCGGGCGAGAGAGTGGCTGCTATCGCTGTAATTGAGCTGTTGCAGTTGCTGTTCGATTTGCTGGAGTTCGCCCAAATCATCGGCTGCATACTCGCCGGTGCGCAGCAACCGCTCGATTTCCGCAGCGTCTTGACGCATACTTTGCAGTCGGTTTTCATCTTGGCCCAGGCTATCTAATTGTGCTTGCAAATGACTGCGGCGTTCCCGCAATTCTTGGTAGGGCGCTAATTCCTCTTCTAGTTCGCGGTATTCATGTCTGAGGACTTGAATTTCGCGCTCGGAGACGGCCAACTGTTCGCGGACAACCCACAGTTGGTTCCAGATTTCCTGCTGTTGGGAGTGGTGTTTTGTGACTACCAAATTCCAGTAGTGTTCGTCTAAAGGTCGATCGCACAAAGGACAATTGCCAAAATTTGTATCCCGCACCATTAAAGGCGAATTCGAGGGTTCGTTTTCCTCAAAATTCGAGGCTTTACCTTCGCCTGCGCTGGTTTCTCCTTCATGTTTCCGCAGCAGTTGCAGTTTTTGGTCTATCTCGGCGAGTCTGGTTTGATAGTCCCGGCTTTTGGCTTGGAGGTTTCCTAGAAAGTCGTGCCTTTCTTGACCTTTTTCGCGGACTCGCTGCTGATAAACTCGCTTGTTTTCCAACTGCAAAATTTGATTGCCGATAGCCGAGATTTCCTGCTGTAATTGCGGCTGTCGCTGCTGCTGCTGAACTTGCACCTGTCGCTTGATTTCGTCTAAGCGGGCGGTTAAACCGGCGCGGGCGCGATCGAGCTTTTGTTGCTTTTGCTGCTGCTGTTGTAACAGCGGCGAAACTTGCAGTTGCAGTTGCTCTAGTTCGTTGAGGCGCGATCGAACTGCTTGCAACTGTGCGAGTCCTTTGTCAACCTCCGGCTGCTGTTTGAGAATTTCCAGAACATCTTTTTCATCTTGTTCTAAAACCTCTAATTGAGCTTGCAATTGCTGAATTTTGCTTTGCAAAAAGCTCAGTTCTTGCCGCTGCTGTTCTTGCAATTGCTGGCGCTGGTTTTGGGCTTGTTGGTTAGCTTTGAATTTGCCAGCCAGAGTCTCTTCTGTGGCTTGCAAGCTGTGGAAATACGTGATGCCTTCTGTTATTTCCTTTTCTTGCCCTAGGAGGGCTTGCAGCTCATTTTGCTGCTGTTTTGCTGCGCTGAGTTCTTGCAGCAAGCGGCGGCATTCTTGAGAGATATTGTAGTGCTGTTGCTGGTGGCCGGCGAGGAGTTTTTGCCAGGTTTGGCGGTTGTGGTGCTGGAGTTGCAGTTGCTGTAACTCGGTTGTGTCGGCTTGCTGCTGTGAAGAGAGCAAATCGGTGGCTTGCTGCAATTGAGTTTGTTCGGAGGCGATCGCCTCTTTTTGTTGCAGTTGCTCTTGTACGGTTTGCAAACTCTGTTTGAGCACTTCGACTTGAGCTTTAAATTGTTTGGACGTATCTTTGGCTTGTTCGGATAAAGTATCGTAGGAGTCGAGTTTGAGCAGGTTGGCTAAAACTTGTTTGCGTTCGATCGGCTTTTTGAGCATAAATTCATCAGCTCGCCCCTGCCGCAAATACGCCGAGTTGATGAAAGTATCGTAATCTAGTTTGATGTGTTCGAGGATTTTTTGCTGAGTTGTTCTCAGACCTTTGTCTGTGAGCGTGCGAAAATTAAGTTTTTCCTGACTCTCGGCAGAATTCAAGCTGACTTGAAATTCCAAACTTCCCGATTGTCCGCGCCGGCGGTTGCGAATCACCCGGTAGATTTGGCCGCCGGTGGAGAAAGTGAAATCAACGCGCACATCAGTTTCGCCGATATGGATGATATCGTCTTCCGTATCGCTGCGACAACAGCCCCAAAGTGCCCAGGATATGGCTTCTAAGAGGGAGGATTTGCCAGCACCGTTAGGCCCGCAAATGCAAGCGGTGTGCAGGCCGCGAAAGTCTAAACCGGCTTCGCGATAGCTGAGAAAATTTTTGAGTGTAAGTTGTATAGGAATCATTTTGGCCATCGCGCCATACAATCTATCTATAAATAACACTATTTGTGCGCTGTTGCCTAGTTATTCAATCTAGATCCAGAACAATTGTCAGTGCTTCTGCAATTTCTTCCATAATTGTCTCGGACAGGGTTCCAAGTTGCCGGACAAATCTTTGTTGGGAAACGGAACGGACTTGAAAAGTGTCGGCGGCGGAGAGTTTCGCCAAGCCATTTTTTAAGGTCGGTTCGAGCTGCACCATCCAATCAAGTGGGGAAAAAAGATCGTTCCATGCTGTAATTGGAACAATTACTTTGAGCCGCAAAATTCCCACTTCATCATCGCTGACAACCACAACAGGTCGAGTTTTGCCGATTTCATCTCCCACCGTTGGATCTAGTCTGACAAGCCAAATTTCGCCCTTACGCATTACTTTCTACCCCTGCGCTGAGGTATTCTTCCTCTGAATCGAAATACGGTTCGCTGTCGGGCGACCACAAATCGTGAAGTGGCCCTCCTGGTTCATACAAGGGGACTGCTGCTTCTGCTGCGGCTCTGAGTTTCCGTTTTCTCTCAGCTTTGCGCTGGGCTTTTTCTTCTATTTCTTCGCGCATCATCCGCGAAGCTGTTTCGATGATTTCTAGGCGTTCTTCTGCTGTCAGATTTTTGAGTGCTGCTAAGATTTCTGTTTTGGTCACGGTTTTTTCGGGTGGTTGGTGAGAAAGTGCGATCGATCCCACCATGATTGTATCTTTCACAAAAATCTATCTCGGCGATCGCAGTTAATTTTTCACCTCATCCCCGGAGTCAGGACACGGCACTGCCGTGTCCCTACAATGATTAATCGGCTACCTCTAGGTAGGGAAACGGCATTGCCGTCTCCTCCGAATTGCCGTGTCCTCCGATGGTAGGGAAACGGCATTGCCGTTTCCTCGATTGCTTTTGTTTCCACCATCAAAAAAGGGTTGACTGTATTCCTACAGCCAACCCCGCGCCTATTTATTTGTCCTGCGTTTGCTCAAACAGCCACACTACCTGACAATATTCGGGAACGTATAGCCGACACCGACTAACAATCCCACTTCAGCTCCATCGACAAAACCAATGTTCAGTCCCGCTGTTGCTGTAAAATTGCTCGACAGCGGCACATCTACACCCCCCGAAATCAGGAAGCCAAAATTACCGTCATCCCCGGTAGAAATTAGCACGCCAGCACCTGCATAAGGAGCAGCAGTAATCACAAAATCCTCGCTGACTTCGACGGTCTCTTGAGATACAAAATCGTAGGTAACAGGAATTAGAAAAGCTAAGTTGTCGCGGAACAAAACAGTCGGTCTCACCGAGAAATTGTTCGTCAAACCGATTTTGCTAATAATGGCAAAGGAACCGTCGCCTAAGGCTGAATCTCCGCCAAAACCTAGATTGCCGCCAATCCCGACGTAGCTGGGCCCAGAACGGGTAGCTCGCCCTGGTCTGATTGGAGTTCCTTGAGCCACTTTTTTAGTTGGTTCTGAGGCAGTTGCCGGTTTTTCAGCAACTTTCGGTTGGTTTGTCAAAGCTGAGGCGGAAGTGCTGACAGGATTGCTCAACAATTCTTGTGCTGTTTTGACTTCTTTTTCTTCCTTCGTTGCTGTTACTTCAAGATTATTGCTCTCGGCAACAATTGAGGTAGGTCGATCGTTCTTTTTGGCATTCTCGACCGTTGACTCCACTTTTTTGACGCTATTGTCAGCAATTTTAGCGGTTTCTTCCGACTTTTCAGTCTCAGCAGCAATGGAGGTACTTGGCGCAGTTTCTGTTCCAGCAATTTCAGATGTTGCTGCTTCCGATTTTTCTGGTGTTGCAATAGATACTTGCAAGTTGGCTGCCGGTTCAGAGGCTGCTGGCTCTGCCGCTTCTGTTAGTTCGCTCCAACTGATAGAATCAATTTTTTTATTACTAGCCGTTGTTTCTGCGTCGGGTTTAACTGCTGAAGTTGCCACAGGCTCAGAAGTTTGGTCAATATTTTGAGCTGCGATTGTTGCAGTTGTACCGATATCGGGCAAGTTGCCAGTTTCAGCTTTCGCTGACAGGGTACTGCAACAAACAGCTAAAGCAGCAAGATTTATTAACGCGAAAGTAGACTTGGAAAATAGACTATTCATAGAAACTCCTCAATGAACCGTGTGTTAAAAGTGTAAGTGTTTGAGGGCGACCGTCGAGAGCTTTGCTAAAAAAGACACAAATATGAGTTGTGTTGTTCCTAGATTGGCACTCAACCGTTGAATAGTCAACTCTCAAGCTGATTAGATTTAAGAACTGACGGCCGGTTTAGAGGCTAATTTAAATTTACCTATCGATCGGCTAAAAATCAATCCTAGGGATGATTTCACCCTCGATCCTGTTTAATATGAGCGGTCGATCGCGCTTCTGGCTTGCATTATACAATTCTGTACTTGGGGGCGCTGCACTCGCAGCAGCGCCGGAACAATCCGGTTTTTGAGGGCGCACCGCCTCGAAACCAAGAGAAAGCGAGCTTTCAAAACAGTTTTGGCAGCCCCGCCGTCCAAAGCAAGTGCAGTTAAAACAACGCGATCGGCTGCTGCACAGTTCTTGACAAGTAATGTAGAATAGCACTGATCCGACAAACATTTGTAGCTCGATAGTGTCAAATTTACTAAATATTATTAGAATTGTGTAAAATTTAGTGTTTTATTTGTAAAGTTTAGCCTTCGCTTTCGCTCAAGGTCTGACCATCTCACAACAGCACGCAACTAAACAAGTAAAAAAACACAAATTATCTCATCTCAACCTGACTTTATGAGCAAAGTTCTAGTGATATTAGGCGAATTGAGCGATCGCGACATCGATTGGATGCTCGCCAACGGCACCCGCACCCAAGTCCTCCCCGGCACCACCCTCATCACCGAAGGTCAGCCCTTAGACGCCCTCTACATAGTTCTGGAGGGAACTTTGAGCGTTGCTGTATCATCTTTGGCCGACAAAGAAATTGGAAAAATTATTTCCGGGGAAGTCTTGGGCGAAATGTCTTTTGTAGACGGGAGGCTTCCTTCTGCTAGCGTCACGGCAATTGAAGAGTGCCTCATCCTGTCAATTCCGAGGCGGCTGCTAACTGAAAAACTCGAGCAAGATGTGCTTTTTTCCCTGCGGTTTTATCGGGCGATTACCAAATTTTTGTCGTCGAGACTGCGTGGTACAGTCAAACGCTTCGGCGAAGAGACTGATTATTTATCATATAAAGACCCCGACGACGAGGGCGCCATCCCGCCGCAAGATGTTGAAAATCCTGAAGATTTGGCTGAATCTAGATTTCAATGGCTGTTGCAGCGTTTGAAGGGGAGTTGAAATTCGGCAACGGATGAGTGTACGGGATTTAAGGGATGTTGAGGGGAGTTCGGCAACGGATGCGCTTTCTTCGCATTTAACGGATGGATGTTGAAGTTTGAGGGAAGAGGTTCGAGGGAAGAAGGAAAAAATAATGTTATCCGCTTTGCCTATTTCTTGTTTTTCTACCAATGCCCCATTACCAATTGACAATTCCCAATTTCCCGTTAGCAATACTTCGGCTACGCGAGCGTACAAGTTCTCAATTCCCAATTAGAAAACATATTTTTCAGCGACGCGCCAATAGCGGGAAAAACGCTTCAAATCAATGTAACCATCGTAGCGGACAAAGGGTTCTGGCGGCAAAACTTCTACAGGGATCGATCGCTTAATTTCGCTGCAAATATCCTGAAACCGAGGACTGGGACTTTCCGCAGTCACCACTTGATTCGCGCCGGATTCGATCGCAAAAGCGATAACTTCCGCAGCCACATCGCCCCGCCGAATAACTACCGGCAACTCCAGCAAACATTCGTAAATAAACACCATTCGTTTGAGACTCAACTGCCATTCATCAATGAGCGCATCATCCCAAACCCAGATTGCCGGTGCCTCTGGGTGCGCTTGAAAAGCGGGGCCTTCAGGACTCAAACAGTCGCCGTGCAGCCAAATAATCGGATTGTTCATAAATTAGTAATTGTTGACTGTTGACTGTTGACTGTTGACTGTTAACTAATGACGGTTGACTGTTGACGGTTGACTGTTGACTGTTAACTGTTAACTGTTAACTAATGACTAATGACTAATGACTAATGACTACTGACTACTGACTTTTATAATTTCTGCGACCTTTTTGATTGTCTTGCCAACTTTTAGAACCGCCGCTGCGATCGACCTTTTCTCCTAAAGGAAACAACTTCCCTTCCAAATATTCGTAAGTTCCCTCAAAATCGCATTGCCCGTACATAGGACAATCGCGACAATAAACCGCCTTAGTGTAACGCTCCAAATTTTCCCGATTAAAGAAATAAGGTTTGTGACTAAAAGTGCTGGCTACCCACTGCCAAGAAAGATTATTGCTCGCCGGATCTCCATCTAGCAAATGTTGCAAAAACCAGCGAGCTCCGGCTTGCCAGCGCACGCGGCGCCAGTGTACCAGATAAGCAGCAGTCCACATCCGCTGGTGGTTGTGCAAATAACCAGTTTCTCGCAACTGGCGGCTGAAACTGTCGATGCAAACCAAACCAGTCGTGCCCTCCACGACATCCTCCGGCAGAGTTTCGCTGTAATCT
The DNA here is from genome assembly GCF_013179805.1 of Microcoleus asticus IPMA8. GTDB lineage: Bacteria > Cyanobacteriota > Cyanobacteriia > Cyanobacteriales > Microcoleaceae > Microcoleus > Microcoleus asticus. The sequence continues at coordinate 57,981 of NZ_SRRZ01000016.1, forward strand.
TTAGCAGTGTAACCAGTTTTGTAAGCTTCCCGGTCTTCCCAAATCCCGTTGCCCAATTCGGCGTACAGTCGCTGCCAATAATCCCGCCAACCCAACTCGTTGACGAGTTTTACGGCATCTTCTCGATGCCGCACCTTCTCCAGCACGGCATCCCGGACTTCCCCAAGACTCAAAACGCCGTAGCGCAAATAGGGCGACAAGCGCGTTACCGCACCGTTGAGGAAATTGCGGGTTGAGGCGTACTTGCCGGGGTCAATTTGTTGCAGGGCTGTCTCGGCTGCTTTCCGCCCGCCTGGGGTTGGGGGTACGCTGCTGTCCCGGGCGTCTGCTGCGGGGAACTGTTCGCGCACGTAGGCTATTAATTCGTCGCGGCTGGCAAATTCCCGCTCCATGTCCTGACTCATTGTTTTCTCAAGCACCTGTTATTGTTTCTTAATGTTAAAGCTATTTGTTCGGGCCTGCGGGGTCGATCGCCCTAAATTGCCCGCTTGCTCCCGGTAACGTACAGTTTGCCCCAGCAGCAATCGATCGTCGGTTCGCAGCCAAAATTAGCATCAAAGTCAGTACACTCAGGGATAGATATCATACCAAAATCTCATGGAAACTTTTCCGGCGGACGCTCAAGCGATCGCCAGCTTAGCTAACCGACAGCAGCAAGGTGCAAAACAACTGGAAAACAGCGAAGTTCAAGAGTTCGATCGAGCCATGATGCGCCGCTGCATAGAATTGGCTCGCCGTGCTCTGGGCAAAACCGCACCCAACCCCCTTGTCGGTTCTGTAATTGTCCGAGACGGGAAGATTGTCGGCGAAGGGTTTCATCCCGGTGCCGGTCAACCTCACGCCGAAGTTTTTGCGCTCCGGGAAGCGGGGGAACTCGCCGAAGGAGCGACCGTCTACGTGAACCTGGAACCATGCAACCACTACGGGCGGACTCCTCCCTGTTCCGAAGCTTTAGTTAAGGCCAAGGTGGCAAAAGTAGTGGCTGGCATGGTCGATCCGAATCCTTTGGTCGCTGGAACTGGGCTGACCCGGTTGCGAGAGGCTGGGATTGAAGTGGTGGCGGGAGTGGAAGGCGAAGCTTGCCAAAAACTCAACGAGGCTTTCGTTCACCGAATTTTGTACCGCCGGCCTTTGGGAATTTTGAAATATGCAATGACTTTGGACGGTAAAATTGCTACCAGTAGCGGCCACAGCGCTTGGGTGACAGGCGAGGAGGCTCGGAGCGAGGTACACCGGGTGCGCGTCGGCTGCGATGCTGTGATTGTTGGGGGAAATACGGTGCGTCTGGACAATCCCCTACTGACGAGTCACCAGCCTGATAGGAATAATCCCCTGCGGGTGGTGATGAGCCGCACTCTGGATTTGCCGAAGTCGGCTTGGTTGTGGGAAACCTCTGTGGCGGCTACTTTGGTGCTGACTGAGCCTGGGGTTAACCCGGAATTTCAGGAATTTTTGATCGCCAAAGGGGTGGAAGTTGTGGAACTCTCGCCGCTGACACCGACTAATGTTATGGCTTATTTGTACGATCGATCTTTTCTGTCTGTACTCTGGGAGTGCGGCGGCACTTTGGCGGCCAAGGCAATTGCTGAGGGTGCAGTGCAAAAAATTATGGCTTTTATTGCTCCTAAAATTGTCGGCGGCCAAGCTGCTCCAACTCCTGTAGGAGATTTGGGGTTTTCCGCAATGACTGATGCTTTGACTTTAGAGCGGGTTTCTTGGCGCGCGGTGGGTGCAGATTGTCTGGTGGAAGGCTATTTAAAAATTAAAGATTGAAAGTTAAAAGCGAGTCTTTTTAGTTTTTAATTTTTAACTTTTAACTCCTTTTATGGTTGAAATTCTGATTTGGAGTTTGATGGTTGGCAGTCTCGGCTTGGAGGCTGCGCTCGCGGGTGTATTGGTGAGCCGCGAGCAATTGGCTGCGGGGCAAAAATACGACGAGGAGGAGGAAGTTTTGACTCGGTACGAATCTCAAGAGGATAATTTTAATGCGCCTGAAAATGCGCGCTCGAATGGCAATCCCAAATCCGCTCCTAATGCTGTTGATTTGACGGTTTGGGAGTACAAGATTGTGCGGGCTAGCAGCGATTTGTTTCGCAATCCTGCGATTTTTAACAAGCTGTGCCAGGAAGAGGAGGAAGTTGGCTGGATTTTGCTCGAAAAGCTCGACGACAGGCGGGTGCGGTTCAAACGTCCGATCGCGCTCCGGGACGCCCCGAGGTCTAATTTACCCTTGTTTGACCCTTACCGCACTCATTACGGGCCGCTCTCGAATGCGATGACTTGGGCGGCGGCGATCGTGTTTCTGAGTGCGATCGTGCTTCCTGCTGTTTTGGGCTATGCTTTGGTGTCTACTACTCTAACCAGAAATCGCTCTAATTGGCCTCCGACACCTGTTCAATCTTTGCCCTCTCCCAGCGGGCAAAAAACTAATAAGTGAAACCAGGAAGATTGGGAATGGGTAATTCTAATTGGTAATTGGTAAATTGACGGCTGTCGAAGCCTGTTTTATAGCAAGTCTAAATCATTTGTCAACCAGATTTTTGTTACGAACCGCGAAGGCGCGTAAGCGATATTATCGCGAAGGAAGACAGGAGAAGTGTGTGTTTGTTGGACTGATTTAGGCTTGCTATATACGTTAATTATTCTATTTTAAGTTTGGGGGGGTATTTCTGAGGGAGCAGATAGCAATCTCAAGTCATAATTTGTATCGCCTTGAAATTGAGAAACGCGGAGGAAATAAGTCCCCGCAGGCAAAGCCCCATTGCTGACAATTGTTTCTGAAGCCGTGCCTAAATTGTTAGACGAAGCAATAATATCGTCTAATCCAACTGCGCCGTTGCCGTTCAGATCCTGAATTAATTCTACATCAACATCTGCACTCAAACCGTCAACAGTTACACTGAAAAGGCTGGGAGTATTGATAATGAAACTGTAAATGTCGGCTGGTTCAGCAGCGCCCACAAAATCGCTTGCAGTTTGAATTTCTCCGAGAATGCCCAGGCTTTTTGCTGCGATCAAATTGTCGGCGGGATCGGGGATAGTGCTCAACAGTCCTTCTTGTTGACCGAATTGAATGTAGTGCTCGATCGCGCTTTTAACTGCGCCGCTTTGGACTGCTGCTGCTACCAGCGGATATTTTTCTAGATAAAAGCTGGGATCGAAGAAAACGCTGGCTTTGCGGTTTTCTAATTGACCGGCTTTGAAGTAGTGTTCAAATGGGGTAAATTGATTGGTTTGGACTGCTGCCTGAACGTCTGGGTTGCTTGCTAGATAAAAATTAAAATCGAAGAATGGGTTTGGGCTGCGAACTTCAAATTGACCGAATCTAATAAAGTGATCTGCTGCTGAAAAGCCATTGAGTTTGGCTGATACCGCTACATCTGTATTGGTGTCTAAATAATAGCTGGCGTCAAACAGGGCATTCGGGTCGCGATTTTCAAATTTGCCAATTTTTCGGTAGTGATCGAAGGGACTCGATACCGTGCCTCTGGCAACTGCTACGGCGACATCTGGGTTGTTTTCGAGATAAAATTTGCTGTCGAACAGTGTTCTGAGGGTTAGCATTATTAAAAAAATCTCTCTGGACTTTAGTCTGGAAAGTGCACGATCGAGAATCCAGTTTACATCAAAGTTTTGTTTTGTGAGGATGTCTTAATTATGGCTAAATCTACACTGATGGCAATGCTGCGCCGCGCTGCGACTATTGCCCAGAAATCCAGGGAAACGGGCATTCCGGCTGATGAACTGCTGGGGATGCTGACCGATCGCACTCTCAATTCTCCCATATCTCGGCGCCGCTTGCTGCACGGGGGCTTAGCTGCTGCGGGGGCTGTCGCTGCTGCGACTTTTACCAGGGAGGGAGGGGGAGCTTTTGCTCAACAGGGCGGACGATCGCCGATTTTGGTTGTGGGTGCGGGAATTGCTGGTTTGACGGCGGCTTATCGCTTGCGTCAAGCGGGCGTGCGCGCCGATATAATCGAGGCAACTAACCGCGTGGGGGGGCGGATTCGCACTATTCCCAAGGCGGCTGGAACGCTGATTCCGGCGGAGTTGGGGGGAGAATATATTGACACCGGTCATACTAATTTAATCTCGCTGGCGACGGAATTGGGTTTGCGGGCGATCGACTTAGCCCAAGTGCAGAGTGGATTGGTCAAGGATACTTTTTTCTTCCAAAGGCGCCGCTTTTCTCTTGAGCAATTAATCGCAGATTTTGCGCCCCTAGCAACTAAAATTAATGAAGATGTGGAGGCTATTGGAGATAACATTAGCTATCAAGATTTTACGGAAACAGCGGAAAGATTAGACAATCTTTCGATCGCTGAATATCTAGACCAAGCTGATACTAGCACGATTGTCCGGCAGTTACTCCGCATTGCTTACACGGTGGAATACGGTCGAGATCCCGAGGAACAGTCGGCGTTAAATCTGCTGTTTTTAATCGGTTCTGAAGCTGGCAGTTTGGAATTGTACGGCAACAGCGATGAGCGTTATCAAATTGACGGCGGCAACAGTCAAATCATCAACAGTTTGGCGGGTCAATTGTCTGGTTCGCTCGAGGCGGGGACGGTTTTGGAAGCGATTACTCTTTTGCCGGATGGCCGCTATCGGGTGAGTTTGCGATCGGGACAAAGCGCGTTCGAGCGCACTTACGAGCGAGTTTTGTTAACTTTGCCGTTCAGCACTCTGCGAGACGTTAGAATTAACGTACCTTTGCCCCAACCAAAGCGCAGGGCGATCGAGCAGTTGGGTTACGGTACTAATTCTAGGTTAATTACTGGCTACCGCAGCCGAATTTGGCGGGAACTTTATCGCTCGACTGCTTCTGTTTATACCGATTTAGAATTCCAGACTACCTCGGAAGCTACGCCTTTTGCCCCTACTCCTAACGGTTTGATAAGTACTTTGACAGGAGGAAAGCTGGGTTTGTCGATCGGTGCCGGAACTCCAGAAGACCAAGCACAAAGATTTTTGAACCAATTTGAAATAGTTTTTCCTGGAGTGAGAAATTTGCGATCGGGCAAAGCTGTGCGAGCTTATTGGCCGGGAGAACGCTTTTTCAAAGGTTCTTATGCCTGCTATTTAGTCGGACAGTGGACGCAAATGTACGGCGTTGAAGGCGAACGAGTTGGGAACTTATTTTTTGCCGGGGAACACACTTCGCTGGAAAATCAAGGTTACATGGAAGGCGGTTGCGAAACTGGACAAAGGGCGGCTGTTGAAATTTTGCAAGATTTGGGTTTGATAGCTCCTGCTGATGCTTTGAATGCTCGAACTGCGAGCAGTTTGAACAGTCGCCGTCCCAGCCGAAAAGTTCCCGGAGCGCGGAACCTTGGCAATAGAAAGCCGAGTATTAGATAATCTCGTAAGGTGCGCATCTAATTCTTGTGGGCCGTTGCTTCTAGCCCGCACATCTAATTCTTGTGGGGTGGGCTTCTAGCCCGCCCGAAAATTTAAATGACTCGTAAGGTGCACCATACATAGAGATATCCAAACGTAAAAATTATGTGAATTATCATGTACAACTTCTTGCCAAAAAACATGATTATTTTACCTTTAACAGTAGCTTTATCAAGTTTGCTAATCTCGCCGATCTCAGCTCGCCCTTTGCTTGCAGACTCTACAAATACAATTGCTCAAAACTTACCAATTGACGAGCCGTTTTGCTACATAAGAACCCCCGATGGAAAAACAGTAGACTTGGGCAAGTTGTGCGCCAAACAGCCAGCTTCTGGAACTTCCCAAACTTGCATTCCCGGTTCCAACATTTCTGCAAAAGTGTCAATTGCGGCGGCAAATTATGACGGCAACTTTTTCAGCGGTCAAGTGCTTAATCAAGGCTGTAAAATAATCAAGAATGTCAAAGTCAATTATGAAGTTTTGGACGAGTCAGGCAATTTAATTGACAACGGATTTATCGACGCTGAACCAGTTACTCTTGCACCCGGACAGTCAGCCGTCTTTCGGGGTGCAGTTGTCGCCGGGGCTAAGGTGCAGGCTACTCATGCAGACGGTCAGGAATGATTTTAGATTTTAGATTTTAGATTTTAGATTGAAGAATTGGACAATTAACCCCACGGATGAATCCGGGGGCTTTGTATCCCGGATGCTTTCGGTGAAGAATGATTGTTGAGATTTGTCCGATCGCTGATATCATATTCAGGCTCAGATATCTCTATGACTTACGCAGAGATCCCCCTAAATCCCCCTTAAAAAGGGGCACTTTGAATAATCATAATCTTGTGCCACCCTTACTAAGGGGGGTTAGGGGGGATCGAAGTTTGAATATTCTTGCAGAGATCCCCAAAAACAGAATTTGCGAGGGCAAAATATCTTGAAAACTCGATCGACATACTGGCAAATCTTACCCTACCTCCGTCCCCAAAAACAAACCATCGGTAAAGCATTAGCTTGTACCGTAGTATTTACCGTATTTTGGCCGATTATAGCGTGGCTGGTTGGCGAAACTGCCAAATTTATAGGCCAAGGAGATTTAAAAGGGTTTGCTGAAATTGCTGCACTCAGCGCCATTATATTTCTACTTCGCGGTACAGCCCAGTACGGTCAAGATACGCTGATGGCAAAAGCAGCTTTGACTATTGCTTTAGAAATCCGCAAAAAAGTCTACTCCCACCTGCAAAAACTCAATATCGGCTACTTTGAAACTGCCAAAACCGGAGACTTATCCTACCGCCTCACAGAAGATATTGACCGCATTGGCGAAGTCGTAAATAAATTTTTCCATCAGTTTATCCCTTGTGTTTTGCAGCTAATTGCCGTCCTGGGATATATGATTTATCTCAACTGGCAATTAACTCTAGGTGCATTAATTATTGCACCGCTGATGGCTATTTTAATTGGCTGGTTTGGTGAAAAACTCCTAAGTTACTCGCGGCAAAGTCAAAATCGCATCTCTGATTTATCCGCTTTGCTGACTGAAGTATTCAGCGGCATTCGTTTAATCAAAGCATTTGTGGCTGAAGACTACGAAATTGCCCGCTTTGCAGAAGAAGCAGAACAAAACCGCCGCGCTAAGTATTTGTCAGAACGAATAAAAGCACTTCAATTCGTTGTAGTTGGCTTTCTGGAAGCGATGAGCGTGATTTTGCTCTTTTTCCTGGGAGGTTGGCAAATTTCTCAAGGAAATCTCACAGGTACTCAATTTATAAGTTATATCGCAGGGGTGGCACTTTTAATTGACCCGATCGCTATCACAACTGCTAATTACGGGGATTTTAAGCAGGGAGAAGCTTCTAGCGATCGCATTTTTGAACTATTAGAAATTCAACCAACAGTAGTCGAAAAGCCTGGGGCAACTGAACTTCCCCATGTTACAGGCAAAGTCGAATACCGTAACATTAATTTTGCCTATAACTCAGAGACACCAATTCTGCAAAACATGAGTTTGTTGGTGCTTCCCGGAGAAATGATTGCTCTCGTGGGTGCATCCGGTGCGGGTAAAACTACTTTAGTAAACTTGCTACCCAGATTTTACGATCCGCAAGCGGGACAGATTTTAATTGACGGTATTGATATTCAAGATGTCACCTTAAATACTCTGCGGAGGCAAATCGGAATTGTACCGCAAGAAACGATTTTATTTTCGGGTACAATTGCTCAAAATATCGCTTTTGGGCGATCTTATTATGAACTGAATGATGTGCAAAAAGCTGCGGAGATTGCTAACGCTCATCAATTCATTAGTGAGTTTCCCGACGGCTATCAAACTTGGGTAGGAGAAAGGGGTGTAAACTTATCTGGGGGACAGAAACAAAGAATTGCGATCGCCCGTGCAGTTTTGCTTGATCCGAGAATATTGATTTTGGATGAAGCGACATCGGCGCTGGATTCGGAATCCGAAGGTTTAGTGCAAGAAGCGCTGGAAAGATTGATGCGCGATCGCACTGTGTTTATTATCGCGCACCGCTTGGCTACTGTGCGGAGAGCCGATCGCATTTTAGTTTTGGAAAAAGGCAGAATTGTGGAATCTGGGACGCACGAGGAGTTGCTGGAAAAGGGATCTCGATACGCAGGCTACTACGCTCAACAGTTTAGTCAGTAGGCTACGTTAGAAACCGGGTTTTTAGCCGTTTCTGCTGCTCTCAACCAAGTATTCTCGAAAAAAACCCGGTTTCTGACCACCCGTGGGTAAGTCCTGTTCAGGATACCTCTAGTAATAATGTCATTCTAAACCCTTTCTAGTCTCCACACAAAGCTGCTCCCTAACTAGCATAAAGTCGTCCGAGAACATCTTCAAACTATCAAAAAAAGTTTTCCAAGGATTTTCTTTGGAGAGCAGGATGTTTTCTGGTATGGTCACAAAAACTTCAACCTTTTCGCCCACAGATTCAGGCGGCACTTGAATTTCCAGTTTATTTCCTGCAAGAACTTTGGTTGTAATCCGTATTGCTGACTGCATATTTCCTCCTTGGCGATGATTAATTTTCAACAGCCCCTAAAGCTTTGAGCGTGGCTTTTTCAACTTCCGTTAAACCCGTAACACCCTTGATATTCATGTGTTCATAAGGTCTATCACTTTTCAGTATTTTGAAGCACTCACCCGTCTCAACATCCCAAAGTATAATTGTGCCATCCCGACTGCAAGCAGCAATAATTTGATCTTCTGAATTGAAGGCAACAGAGTTAATTCTACTGGTATGACCTTGCAAAATTTTGAGACATTCACCTGTACTGATATCCCATAATCTTACCGTTCCATCGACACTTCCACTAACAACTATTTCACTAGAAGAACTAAAGGCAACTGAACGTATCCAATCAGTATGCCCCTGTAAAATTTGAAGGCATTCACCGCTGCGGACATCCCATAGTCTTATTGTTCGATCGACACTTCCAGTGGCAAGTATTTCACCGTTATGGCTAAAGGCGATCCCGGGTGCCCAATTCGTATGCGCCTGCAAGATTTGGAGGCATTCACCAGTATGGATATCCCACAGCCTCACCGTTCCGTCAAAACCTGCACTGGCAAATATGTCGCCCAAAGGACTGAAAGCAGCCGAGTGTACAGAATTGTTATGCCCGTCCAACGTTTTGAGGCATTCGCCAGTACCGATATCCCACAGCCTCACCGTTTGGTCATAACCTGCACTCGCAAGTATTTCACCATTTGAACTGAAGGCGATCGATCGTGTTTCATTGCCAAATTCTGGCAAAGTATGGAGGCATTCACCACTGCGAATATCCCACAGTTTCAGTGTTTGGTCGTAACTAGCGCTGGCAAGTATTTCACCCGAAGGATTGAAGGCAACTAAGTTTACCCGATCAAGGTGTCCGCGCAAGATTTGGGGGCATTCACCACTGCTGATATCCCACAGCTTGACTGTTTGCGCGTCATCGCCGCTGGCTAGCATTTCACCGTTAGGACTGAAGGCGATCGACCTTACTTGATTGCTATGCCCTTGCAGTGTATTCAAGCATTCACCGCTGTTGATATCCCACAGCTTCAGCGTTTTATCGTAACTGCCGCTAACAAGTATTTCACCCCCAGGATGGAAGGCGATTGACCCTACTCGATCGTTATGCCCTTGCAAAGTATTCAAGCATTCACCGCTGTTGATATCCCACAGTTTTGCTGTGCGATCGTGACTGCCACTTGCAAGTATTTCGCCATTTGGGCTAAAGGCGATCGACTTTATTTGATCGAAATGTCCCTCCAAAGTTTTGAGACATTCACCGCTACCAATATTCCACAGCTTCACTGTTTTGTCGCCGCTTCCACTAGCAAGTATTTCACCAGCAGAATTGAAAGCAACTGAAAACACGTTTTTAGTATGACCGTGCAAAGTTTTGACACATTCACCAGTACCGATCTTCCACAGCCTCACTGTTTCGTCACCGCTTCCACTGGCAAGCATCTCACCTGCAGGATGGAAAGCAACTGAACATACAACTTTAGTATGGTCTTGCAAAATTTTGAGGCATTCACCCGTGCGGATATCCCATAACCTTATCGTGCGATCGTAACTCCCGCTAGCGAGTATATTTCCATCTGGATTGAAGGTGACTGACATTACTGATTCGGTATGTCCCTGCAAAACTTTTAAACATTCACCAGTTTTGACATCCCATAACTCGATCGTTTTGTCATAACTGGCGCTAGCAAGTATTTTGCCGTCAGGACTGAAGGCGACTGACTCCACCACGTTGGTATGTCCTTTACAGGTCAATATTTCTCTGCAACTGCTAGCTTCCCACAAGCGAACTATGCCATCAGTATCACCTGTAGCTAACAGTTTCCCATCAGGGCTAAATATGACCGATCGCACGCTGCTGAAGATTTTAGTAAAATCAGAATTAGCCAAATTAGCTTCAGCAAAGTTGACGCGACGCAGCGTCGCAATTGTCAAATCAGCACCTAAAATAACCGCACGAGAAAGGTCTTTTGTTTCTAACGCAGTGCGATCGATTTTCACCAACAGCGTCGCCGCATTCCCTCCCACATAACCTACCTCAATTTCAGTTTTTCCCCGCGTTGCTTCCAGAATTTCCAATAATTCCTCCGTAGCTGCCCCTACATCGAGGCAGGACCGGCACGAGGGTACAGCCCCTACCATTGGTAACAACAAATCCATCACTGCTTTTGTCACCGGTGCGTGTCCGAAACTCTGACGGAGTTGCCCTAAATCTTCAGCAACAAATCCCTTCAAAGCTGCGATAAGTTCACCCTTATTTCTCTTCTCGGCCTGAAGCCGACAATAATTTGACCAAGTGTACGATTGAGGGGCTGCATCAGGATTTAGACAAGACTGTTCAGGCGCAACTAATTCGGTAAAATCTGCCGCCAAAACTCCCAATTCTGCTGCAAATTTATAAGCGACAAAAAACTCTAATAACGAACGGTGCGCCGGAGTGTAATCGCCATCTGCATTGCGGATTAGCATCGTTTGACCCATCATGTCGTAATGCCAGTGGTCTAAGTCTTTTTCCTCCTGCACGACGGAACCAAACAGGCCTCGAATGCGATCGGGAAAACCTCGATAATTCAGGCTCATTTGGTCGGTAGACAGCATTTCCCAAGACAGTTCGCACAAAAAGTAAAGCTTATCTGCTACAGAAGTAAAAGTACGTTCTGCTTTGATATCTCTCTCTATCTTCCGCCGCACCGCATACAGATAGATCCGCGACATATCGACTGGTTTTCCAGCTTCAATATCGGGCAATGCTTCCAAAATTAACTCGGTCATCACCGGGCGACGCGCTAAATCCAATAGTTGCGGGTTTCCCATGACTTTTTCAACTGTCGCCGCTTCTGTTTGAAATGACAGCGCTTGCCTAATTTGCTCGTCGTTAAATTTCTCTAATTCTAAGACTTCAAATTGGGGAGTTTCGCCTGTTAAAATGGTTGTTGATGCTTGCAGTTCTGCATTGAACAATGCCCGTCCTTCCTTGCCTTCAGGAAAGTGTTCGGTACGGCAAGTGAGGATGACTTTTGCGCCGGGAACGACGGCTTTTGCTAGTTCCCAGAAGTTGTTGATCGTTTCTTGCCGATCGCACTTAGCGGCCATTTCATCAAAACCATCGAAAATCAACAGAAATTTACCCATGCGATTTAGTTGTTCAAAAGCCGAATAACCCGCCAGAGGTATCTCGTGCTTGCGAAAGAAAAACTCGGAAAATAGCGACTCGACACTAACTGCTTTGGCGTAATCTCGCAAAGGAATTACTAACGGCAAACGCGGACGTTCTAAGCCGCGCTTTTGAGCATCTCGGTAGCGTTGTAGCGCCATCCAAGCATAGTGCATCGCAAACCAACTTTTCCCGGTTCCAAATTCTCCTAAAACTGAAATATGTTCTTTTACTGGGTCATCTAACCACAGGTCAAGATAACCTTCGATCCAGCCATCTCGATCGCCATAATGACTCACGCCTATCTTGCGGTGAGTATCGGGGTCGATTTCTTCTTTCGTACAAGCTAGCGGCACATATTTGGTATCAATTCCTCGGCTGGTAATTTCTGTTTCTAGCCAATCCAGATAAGCGGTAAAATCGGCATCTTGGTCGAGTAATTCATCAAACGTATAGCAAGCTAGATCGCGATTTTCGGCTTTCTTTACCTCATCCCGCGCTGCGCGACTGATGCGGCGGGCAGTGACTAACCAACCTTCATCGGTGCGCTGTTTTGCTACAGATTCGCGCAAGGCTGAGATGTCTCTGAGTCCCGCTTCTCCGGCAATTCCGCGCACTAAAATGCGATCGTACCGATTGCGTCTGACAGGAACATTGATAATCCATTCAAAATAGTTATCTTCCGAGATTTGATAGGTTTCAAACTTATAACTTAAGGTTTCAAACCAACCGCGAACTTGTTGCGATAAAATAAAAGCTTGAGACTTTTGAATATTCGTTGATGCTGCTGCGGGAAGTGCCAGATAATCTTCGGTTTCTAAGCGTGCAAATTCGGTGCGAATTCCTTCGATAGTGGGGAGGCGTTCGATGCGATCCATTACCATAGATAGGCGTTTTTGCAAAGAGGCGATCGCATTTCCCACCATCACATCTCCCAGCGTCCGCGTCCGCTTTGCTACTTCCATAAACACGGCTGCAAATGCCATGAATTCCCGTCTGGGGTCAATGCCTAAATCTCGAATTTCTTGGCCTAAAGCAGACTGGCTGAGATATTCTTCGCCTGCTTTCACCAGCATAGCTGGGCTGTCGGACTCGAAGGCTTTGCGAAATGCTTCTTTAATCTCTGGTTGCCGAAATAGTTCTAAAATCTGCTTGGGTTTCCCAGCGCCATACTCTACTAAAGTATAAACATAGACTCCCGCGAAATCGGCTGGCGGCGCGTCGGGTTCGATGTTGAATTTTTTTAATAATTTGATGACAGCTTCGTTGCGCTGAAGCTTGTCTTTGATGGAAGCGATGGGAATTGCAGTCACCAGACTGATAACTAAGTCGATACTAATTGGGATCATGGAGGTCTTCCTGTTTATCCGCGGTTGTAATGCTCAAATCTCAAATCGGTAGGCTGTGTCCCTGAAATGTGTTGCGGGCGATCGCAAACTGCTCTAATTTTATGTTAACCCATCAGCCAACTGTCGCGCACTGACAGTCCGAGATTCGCACAATCCGAGATTTGCCATATTCCGACAGTAATCTAACAGTCCGAGATTTGCCATATTCCGACAGGAATCTAACAATCCGAGATTTGCCATATTCCGATAGTCCGCCAGGGGTTGAAACCCCTGTCTCATAGCAAAAGTCCTCTAAAGAGGACTATGGAATCATATTTTATTTAGTAATTTGATTCGACCCAAATATTATCTTGATATGCACTAACATTATTTGCGAATTTTTTACCCACAAATAGGATAATTTTAAATAAATTATTCAGTCCTCTTAAGAGGACTTTCGCTATGAGGCGGGGGTTTCAACCCCTGCCGGACTGTCTGATTATGCGAATATTTTAACCACTGCCGGACTGTCGGATTGTGGGAATATTTTAACCACTGCCGGACTGTCTGATTGTGGAAATATTTTAACCACTGCAGCAGCGTGGGAATCTCCTAAAATATATTACCATTTTTTACTAAATATGACCACTATAATAGCGAGAAAAAACCGACATATATTGTAGTAATAATAGCTCTCAGATTCGTGGTCACATCATAGTTCTCAAAGTTAAAATATAGATAACTAACAAATAAATCTTGCTATCTATGAAAATACAATCTTCTGTCTTAGTCCACCTGGGATTTGGCAAATATGTACGCTCCGATCGAGTAACAGCAGTAATACCAATTGAAGAAGAACGGGGGCCCGGTCGCCGCACTTTCGTGCATATAGATGGCGAAGCAGACCCGATCGTTGCTTCGCGAGCCGAAGACACCATCATCCGCGACCTCGTGCAGGAACCGCGCGAAATAACTCAAGCTAGGCAGCAACAAGAAATCCTGCAAGATTTGCTGGCAGATTTGAGCAATGTTAACGTCACCGTGCGCCGCATCAGCCGCGATGAAGGTGGACTCGATCTCGAACGTTTGGAGCGCCGCATTCGCCAAATTTTAGACGCCTAAAAATGAAAGACCGCCCGGGCGGTCTTTCTTATTGTTTGTGTCGCTAAAAATTTTCATCTAAGGGTTTCAATGTAATTTCGATGTCCGCTAAACCGGTGAGTTTTTCCACCACGCGCTCTTCTTCAACTCGCGGTACAAAAATAGTTAAACCTCCCGGAACGCACTCAATAGAAACCGGAGTCATGCCGATGATTTCGCCGTCTACAACAACTTTTTGAGGCGGATCGGCACTAATTGTTACTTTTTTTGCCCGCAAATAACCGATGTCGTCGCGATCCGTAGCATTGCCGCTCAAAGCTGTTTGCAATAGATGATAAGAAGCTGCGATCGCCCCAGCTTTATTCTGAGGCGCCACCAGCGTCACGTCCAGCAAGCCGTCATCAAAAATAATCCCGGCAGGCCCTTGAGCTAAAATGGAAGTAGGCGGCGCTGCATTCGCCACTGTCACGGCGACAGCAGTAAGGCTGATAATTTTATCTTCGGTTTCGATTTCCGCTTCAAATCTTTCTAAATTGTTTAACTGTTTAATTCCCGACAGAATGTAAGCCAGCATTCCCCAGCGATTCTTCATGTCGCGATCGGCTAGTTCGACGGTTTCCGCCTCAAAACCCACTCCAGCTAACAAAACCATCGGCATTTCACCGTTGCAAATCGCCGCATCCACCACCCGCGTCAACCCTCCAAAAATAGTGGCGCAGGCGGTTTCAATTGTATTCGGAATGTCTAAAGCATTAGCAAAAGCATTCGCAGTTCCTCGCGAAATAATTCCTAAAGGAATATTTGTGCCCACAATCGCCCCAGCCACTGCGGATAATGTGCCGTCGCCCCCGGAAGCAATAATTGCCTCAACCCCCCTAGCAACTGCTTCGCGGGCGATTTGATCTGCGTCTAATTCTCGGGTTGTCAGCCGAATGTCTAAGTCAATAAAAGGCTCTAAAAGTTCCTGAATTCTAGCTAAGTCTTGGTCGGGGTCGCTGTTGCCGGCGACGGGATTGAAAATTAGACAGGCTGAACGTTTCATATTTGGTAATTGGTAATGGGTAATCGGTAATTGGTGATGGCTCATTGATAATATTATGTCCGTTCAATCGGCAACAATCAAATTGGTTTGTAGTGAGAACTTCAGTCCTCATAAAACTCGAGTGGCTGAAGTTCTCCCTACAAACCTAGAACGGTGCAGTATTTTTGCTAGAGGTTCAATTAAGACTTGACAAAAGTCCACTCTAAGACTTCGCGGGGAGCTTTGTGCAGCGCTTCCTTAATTTCCTGGTTGCTGTCGAACTTGACTTGATCCAAGTGGCACGCTTCGACGTTAACAGTAAACTTATCTTCTTCAAAAGGCCAAGGAGTTACAGTCACGAGTTCGTTGCTGTTCTGTACAATATCGTAGCGCTTACCGTCCGGGCCGACACTAATTTCTAAAGCTCGTTCTCCGGCGGGTAACTCGCGGCTGCAAAGAATTAATGATAGCCGATCGCACCACTGGAAAAAAGCATAAGCTGCCTTAGCATCTTTCTCGGAAACTTGCAACTCTTTGCGCCATTTTTTTTGATTTTCCAGTTGTTCGTCCAAAAACTCGTCGAGTTCCTTCGACTCTCCCCGCTTTCCTTCATTGAGAAAGCTCATGTGCATAGAAATCAGCATTGCTACCCAGCGACCGCGATATAGGGCATTCTGCGCCATGGCTTTAATTTTCGGCAGAGAGGTTTCCGTCTGCAAGGTAAAATCAAAGGGCGCGCCCGCTTCAGTCAAAATATTTTCTTCCCACTCTTTCTCCAAATCATCGTGATGCGAAATAGCCGCTATGGTTTCGTAGAGGCGAACCGGAGATTTCGAGCGCTTCCACTGTCCGCCAAGTTGCGCCGCGAGCAAAGCGTGGGCGCGGTGGTAAATAATTTCCCAGCCGGTAGGGGTTAAGTTAGCAATCATTGAATTTTTGTCCTGAATTAAGTTGATAGAGCATTCAGCTCTCGATCCCCCCTAACCCCTCTTAAAAAAGGGGGGAACCGGAATCGGTCAAAGTCCACCTTTTTAAGGGGGATCGAGACTTACAGAAAAACGAAAGTTAAATCACAAAAGGTTCGATCGAGATCTCGTGCCATTTTCCCTCAAATCGTTCGACAACCAAAGGTCGGATGCGGAACTTGGGAGGACACCCATCAAGAACATCAATCCGCAAACACGAATAAGGACGGCGTTTGTGGGAACCCTGACCGCTGCGGCCGACAAATAGCAAAGATTCCGCTATCCGCCGAGAGTCTTTTTGCGATCGCCCGCCCTCGCGCGCCGAGCGATAAGCTTCTGGACTTGACGCTTCCTGCAACACCGGCCCTTCCGGGCGCTGGCGGCGGAGACTGTGCCCGCTTCCCCCGCAGACAATCCAATTAATCCCAGAGTCGCCGTGTCCGGTATCCCCAGTCCGCAGGTATTCCAAACAGTGAGCGTGGCCCGTCAGCACCAAATCTACTAGCGGACGCCCCCGCGCCACCTCCCCAACTGCATCGGCCACCCCGTCGAGCACCTCGCGCAATCGCAACCTAACCGCCAAAGTTTGAGCTTGATTCCACTTTGTCGCCTCCGTCACGTAGGGGGGATGGTGCAGGTAAATTACCCGCCCCCGCACCTCGGAATCAGCCCAAGACGCAATCAGTCTTTTTTTCAGCCATTCGAGCTGTTCAACGTCTGTAGCTGTTTTGTCGGGGGACAGTTGTTTGTCAATATCCATCAGGATTTCGTCAACTTGCTCTAATTTGGCTGCCAAGTCGTCTAGCTGTTCGGCTTCCTCGGGAATTTGGGGGTTCAGCCGAGCGCAGATTTCGAGCATTGCCAATTTTTCTTGTTCCAACTTCTGCCGATCGAGTTCCAAATTCTGGCGGCGAATGTCGCCCTGTTTGGTTTTCGGGATCGGCAAGGGCTCGTTGAAGGTGTTGGAGTCGAGGGCGAAGAAGTCGATGCCGCCGCTGCGGAACGTGTAATAGCGGTTGGGTAAGCGGGTAAAGCGTCCGGGTTGATAGCGGAGGCAGCGGCCGGTGCTGGTGCTGGCGGTGTAGTGGGCGTCTAGGTGGCGATCGAGATCTCCCGGCATTTTGTGAGCTTTGAGGTAGTCGAGAAAGGCTTTAGCGTAGGTATTTCCGCGATCGGAACCGTGCCAGCCGACATCGAGATCCAACTTGGAACCCAACAGCCGGCGCAGCGGCAAAGCTGTCGCCGACAGAAGGCCGTAGACTATGGGCAAGTCGTAATAGTCGTGGTTTCCCGGTACGGGTAAAAACGGAAAGTTAAACACCATGCGATCGTGGGCAATCCGAGAGGGTTGCTCGCCGCCGACTATAAATTCTCGGTAGGGGCGAATAAAGTTTTGCAAGTAATATTCGCTGGAACCGACGAGATAAACGACATCGCCCGTGTGGAGGAGGAAACGGCAATTTTCGCGCTCCGAGAGCATCAGTTCGGCCACTTGTCGCTGGGGATTGTGGCCGCGGTGGTTGCCCGTGCCGCTGTCGCCTGCGACTAAAAACGAAAACTCTGGAGAGTCGGTGGTTGGAGATTCCAAAACCATCCGAGTTTGGTCGATTCCCCGATCGACGATCGACTGTTCTTGCCACCGCACCCGCTCTTTCATTTTGCGGATTTTGACTGTTATTCGCGGGTCGGACACGAATTTCAATTCACCTCTTCTCCCAAATTGCTGAGTTCCTAGTTAATCATAGTGTAGCGATCGGGCGAGTTTTTACCTCTCTCTAAAAGCTGAAAATCGACGCGCGGGTGGCCAGAAACCGGGTTTGGGACGAGAATACTTCGTTAAAACCGACAGCAACGGCCAAAAACCCGGTTTCTTTGTTTCTTTGGTTTGACGCGCAGGCAGTCAGAAACCGGGTGTTTTACGAAAATACTTCGTTACCACCGACAGCAACGGCCAAAAACCCGGTTTCTTTGGTTTAGATACGATCGCTCGTATCTAAACTCAAATAAGGGTTTGTACGAGGCGGTGCTGTTTGTTGCCGAAGACGAGGGAATCTATCAACGACGTGGAAGATAACACTAACAATGCAAGCCTTCTACACCGAACTCGAAAAACGCCTTTGGGAAGCAGCCGACGAACGAGCGGGCCAACTCTAAACTCAAGCCTTCGCAATATTCCCTCCCCGTTTTGGGGTTGGTTTTTCTCCTCTATGCTGACTATAAGTTTGCCCTGGTTTCCGGAGAAATAGCGGCCGGAAGCACCAGGCGGCGCACCGTGGGTAAGACAATTACCAGGCACTCTTGGGCGCTTTATTTGCCGGAAATTGCCCGCGCATGATTATTCGATCGATCGCCCGGAAGCAGAGAATATTGGCGGGGGGATTAATGCGGCGATGAAGGCGATCGCAGATGAAAATGAGCAACTGGGCGGCGGTTTACCTATAAATTATTACAGCTTGGAAAAACCGATTCTGCGGGAGTTGTTGAAAATCTTAAATCGAATTCCCAGACCAAATATTAATGAGGATGCGTTTAGGAAATTTTATCAGTATTTCCGGGGAATTTTGCTCAAAAAGAAGGGCCCAAAGGCGGAGAGTTTTTTACTCCAATTTCACTGGGAAAGCTGATTGTCGATTTAATAGAGCCGAATTGCGGGGGAATTTTAGACCCGGCTTGCGGTGCTGGGGGAATGCTGGTTTCGAGTGGCTCAATAAAAAATTGGGTTAAGAAAAAGGCATTACGAGACAGTAATTATCGCAATTTGCGGTTTGATTAGATTGAGAGTAGGAGCTTGAGTTTTACCTAGTTAATAGCTGACACAATTCTCAAAAAAACGAATAAATTAATCGATATTTATTCACCAGTTTTTAACTAAAATTGTTTCTAATCCTGATGCTGTCGTCAAATCAATGTGAAATCAAGCGGCTGTGCAAATTATGCACAATTGAGTTCCAGTAAGCCATTCAGCTTGTGCCCAGATGTCTGGTGTTTTTGCAAAATAGTTTTAAGGTTCTGGACTGGAGGGATTAAACCCCCTAATCCTTTCCTCCCCGCAACTATTGCCGACGAGTGTTCAGATTTTATTTGATAATCTCAATCAACACTCAAGGCATCGAACCACTGTAAAATCCGATTCCATGCCCACCACCGATCGCTATCAGCAAATTGATGCTGACAACGTTTACTACTGATATGCCCAACATGACCGCCGTAGGCTGTCACCACTAATTCTAAGGCAGGATTGTTCGCGCTAATGGCTTGCAACTCAGAGACAAGCACCGGGTCAAACATCGGATCGTCCGCTGCATAAAGGATGAAAGTGGGTTTTTTGAGGTGAGGCAAAATGTGTAGAGCGCTGCTAGCCTCATAGTATTCTTCCACAGAGGAGAAACCTAACCGCCCAATTACCAGTTCGCGGTCAAAGCCCCAAATGCTGTTGGCGCGTTCAATAGCGGCAGGATCGATCGCCCCTGGATGCGATGCGGCGATCTTTTTTGCTAGTTTTTTTAACTGTCGCGCGATCGCTTTTTCTAAAAATTTCCCCCACTCATCTTTAACTAGATAAGACAGAGAACGGTTCGAGTCCAAGCTGGGGCAAATCACCGCCGCGCCTGCTAGTTCTGACTCTTCGATCCCTAAGTCAGGCCCCCAATCTGCGATCGTCTGAGCTGATTTTACAGCCCACAAGGCTAATTGTCCGCCCAGGGAATAACCCGTGAACCAAAAAGGCGCGGGACATCCCATTTCTTTAGCAGCGGCAGCAATCCGAACGAAATCTTCGCCTTCGTATAGGCCATCAGAAGTCAGGGTGGGAGAAAGTTTGGCTGTTTTGCCGTGAGCTCGCCAGTCAAATAATACCACTGCACAGCCTTGGGCATAGGCTTTACGGCCTAGTAGCCTCAGAAACCATTGATTATCCAGATCGCCAGTAATGCCGTAAGTGCCGACAATGGTATATCGGGGATTTTCGGGGATGGCAACCCAGCCGAAAATCGGGACTCCACAGGCACCAGTAAAGATGTGTTCTCGGTAAGGGGGCTCTGGGTAAGGGATCGTCTTTTCCCAACCGCGACTAGCCCTTAATGCGGTGTACAACGTCATTAATATGCCGTTGTTGAGCAGCCAAGGTGGAGTATAGGCAATGGTCATAAGCGGATATCGGAAATGTCTGTCTCGTTGTTGGGATGATTTTACTTGACAGTTTGGCTATTCTAGCGACTAACCCTGAAAACTGCAATATTTTTTGAGTAAATGCACTCAAGGGCGAAGTCAAGCCAAAATAGTAAATAAACTCTATCTAAGCGAGGACAGACCTATCTACGGCAACCTTATAGGTTTAAAGAAAAACCAGATGGAGCAACTGGGAAAGCTTTACCGCCAGAGACTTCCAGGCGATAGCAAATCCGCACTCACAGCAAGGGCTATTCAGCTAAAACAGAAATCGGTTGGGGCTGGACTTGGCGAGGGCGATCGCTAACCCTCCCGACATAAAAAAATTCAAAACTCTTGTGGTATCGCTCTTCTGTCACAAAGCGTCCGAGTATAATAGACTAAAATCTCTCAAAGCTGATCTGGGTCTATGGTTAAGCCTCGCCAAGCTAATTCGACTTTGAAATTGATTGATGAGTATTGTAGCTATTACAGAAATCTGTTTCCAGAATTCAGAATCTGTGAAGCTTTTACCAACCTTCATGCTGATATAATTTCTGGCTCAAAGCCCAGTTTGCATCGGGTTACAAACACATCGAAACAGAGAAACTCAAAGGCATAATTAGCAGCCAACTAACCCAGATGCTACGCCTCAACAAAAGCCGAATGAATTACTTAGACAAGTTCCCGCAACTGATTGATGAATACAACAGCAGTTATCGCAATGTCGAGACATTATTTGCCGATTTGGTGGAGTTTGCCCAAGAACTCAACTTTGAGGATAAATGTGCAATATCCGAGAATTGGGCAGAGGAATAATTAGCGATTTCTGACTTATTAACCAACCCGATATTACTTTAACGAGAAAGAAAAGCACGAAATCAAGAAAGTAGCAAAGGAACTTTTATCAACCCTCAAGCAATAAAAATTAGTGTTAGATTGGCGCAGGCGACAGCAAACCAAGGCAGCAGTTAAAGTGGCGATCGAGGAAATTTTAGATCGGCTGCCCGAAAGCTACTCAACCGAAGCGTATCAGCGCAAATGTCAAGGGGTTTACCAGCACTTCTAGGAATGTTATTCTGAGGCTGGACGCAGCATTTACACCGCAGCAGCTTAAAGCTGAATTGCCAGCCACCCACCCACAGCTTTTGTCAAAAATTTATCAAAAATTTATCAAAAATTCATCAAGGCTTTACCAACTTTTTCTCAGGTTGACTGTAATTTATGATACCGATCACCCAAGTTGCCCGAATCTCCACAAATGCAGAATTTTTAATATTTAATTTCCCTATCTCCCTCTCTCTCCGTCTCCCTCTCTCCCCCTCCCCCCCTTTCCCTCTTTCCCTCCCCCCTCTCCCTCTTTTTCCCTAAAATTTGCAATTTTTGAGTGACGAATCATGGCAGGATAGCAGCGTGTTTTGATACCATGCAATCAAACGCAAGACAATCAGGGAATGCACTGGAGGTGCGTAAATGGAGCTTTTGGGAGAACAAAAACGGTGCTTGGATTGCTTGGTAAGCTCGATCGAGCAATTGGGAGGTCGAGTAGAGATTCCGATGCTGGAGGAGATAGCTGAGCTCATCATTCAAACGATGAGAGGGCCTTGGCGCTACTTTCACACGTCGGAACACATTTTTGAGGTCGGGGGGTCAGTCGATCCGATCGAGGTGCTGGCTGCGCTGTTTCACGACCTCGTGTACGTGCAAGTCGATCAGGGTGTCAGTTTCAATATTAGCAGCGCCCTTTCTCCTTTTGTCAAAGAGGTGCGATCGCAGTTAGTTATTAGAGATGAAACCGAACTGCCCAACGATGCGATGTATCACCTAGTGGCTTCAGTATTTGGGTTTATTCCCGGCAAGACTCTCTCTCCGTTTGCCGGCCAAAACGAATTTTTGAGTGCCGTTATTGCTGGCAAATGTTTGGAGGCTTTTTTGCCAGCTAGTACGATCGCCGAAATCGCCGCTTGCATCGAAGCTACTATTCCTTTTCGTCCGGTTGCGCCCAGCGGTTTGAGTGCGATCGAACTTTTGCACCAGCGTTTGGTAAGTGCGAACCGCGATTTTAAATTGGGATGGAGCGATGCCGAAACCGTAGAAATTGTCAAGCGATCGGTCAGGTTAGCAAATCGGGATGTAGAGAATTTTGCCTCTCCAAATTCCTCTAATTTCTTAGACAATACCTGGAACTTGATGCCAGAAACCAACCACGAATTGAGCAATGTCAATTCCTATACTGTTGGTGGATATCGCAGGTCTCTGCAAAAAATGGAAGGATTTTTGAACTTCCTCAAACCCGAACTGGTTTTCCAGCAGTTTATGCAAGAGCCGGACGATGAAACCTACGCTAACCTGATTGCCCGAACTAGAAAAAATATCGAAGTTGCTAAACTTTATCTAGGGATAAAGTTAATTACCATCGCTATTTTAGAAGCTCTTTCCTACCGTCTGGGGCGCGATATTCCGCTTTCAACTATGATGGGAGAATTGCGCACGCCAGGATTTAAAACCTCTGTTTTGGAGGACTACTTACCCAACAAACAGATAGCCTACCCCTTAGAAAGTCAGTTACAAAGAGAGGTTCTGAATTTGTTAGCAATAGGACGAAATCAAGAATCACCCTACGATATTAAAAACTCTCCCGTAGCTACGTTTATTATCAAATCTATCGGCTTTGCTGAAACAGAAAACTTTTTGAAGAAAGCTCAAGATTTTTTTGCAGGTCATATTTCTTCGGAAGAGTTTCTCTCTTACTGTTCTCCCGATGTAATCGACACCATCTCCTCCGGGGTGATGAAACTCTTTGACAGCAGGAAGATGGCTTTAGGGAAAGTTAAATTAGCTCACCAAACTCTTTCTTAAGAGAGGTTAGCACAATCTTAAAAAGTTCGCGATCGCAGAAACCTGGTTTATTGAGTTCAGCCACGATCTCCGGTTAGTGGGACTTAGACATTTTAAGGCCCCTTTAGGGGCTGAAGACCTGTCGATCGCGGGAAAGAGGTCGATGAGCTAAAAATGCCTGAAACCCTTGTAAATACTAGATTTATGCTTATTAGAGCTAAAAGTCTCTCTTTATCTAGGTTTGAAGCCATTTTCGCCTCAGTTTTTGTCTGAGTTCCGCTAATCTCGGTAAGCCCAGGCGCATCTAAATTTTACCTGGGGGGGTGACAACCCGCCCCAAACCCTGAGAGCGTAAAGATTTAACCCACTTGTGGTAAAAAAAGATAGGCAGCCGAATTCTTACAAG
>NZ_SRRZ01000160.1 GCF_013179805.1 Microcoleus asticus IPMA8
TCCATTTTCCACATAATTGACTACTTTTTGTCTTAGGTCTAGACTGTAAGCCATTTTTTTGTAATTAACTATTTTTATCGATTTTATCATGATCTTACCTCTGTCTCACATTTATTTGAAATGACTATAATTGCCTGTTTTTGTTCGGGAGTCATGATTCATTCGCCACTAATTAAGACATCATTACTATTTTCGCCTATTTTGCTCAACCATAGCTCAAAGCTACTATTCTGCTTTTTCTGAGCAATTTATACTTATTGCAAAAGTGACACGCTCCCAATTAAAACTGAATGCAGAGCAACTGCTGATTTTAGCGGAAGTGATTGAAAAAAATAATGATGCGACTCTCGAAGAACTCCGTTATTTACTGTACCAAAAAATTGGTTTTACCATCAGCGTAGCAACGATGGGAAGAATGGCAAAACTCTTAAACATGACCTTAAAAAAAAACTCTTTTCCCGTCCGACAAAGGCACTGACAGAGTTCAAAACCTGCGATACGAGTTCTGGCAAAAAATTCGAGAAATTTGTTTAAAAGACTTAATATTCATTG
Organism: Microcoleus asticus IPMA8; assembly: GCF_013179805.1. GTDB lineage: Bacteria > Cyanobacteriota > Cyanobacteriia > Cyanobacteriales > Microcoleaceae > Microcoleus > Microcoleus asticus. The sequence continues at coordinate 553 of NZ_SRRZ01000160.1, forward strand.
ATGAATCAGGAGTAAACTTGGCAATGGTTAGGTTATATGCTCGGTCTCTCAAAGGTTCAAGAGCCAAGAAACCAAAACCGAATAAACGGGGCAGAAATGTCTCAATAATTGGAGCTATATCGATCAATGAAATCCTAACATCCCTCAATTTAACAGCTACAACTGATACAATTACATTTGAGGCTTTTATTATCCGAAAGCTAGTACCAAAACTCTGGAAAGGTGCTTGTGTAGTGATGGATAATTGTACTATTCATACCGGAGAAGAAATAGAAAAAGCCATCAAAAAGAAAGGGGCAAAATTAATATACTTGTCGCCCTATTCGCCCGACTTTTCACCAATTGAACATTTATGGTCCAAACTCAAAAACATTCTCCGTTCTATCAAGACGACTAATTATCGAGAATTAGCCAAGGCGATAGAGTTTGCCTTCAATCAAGTTACATTATCCGATATGAGGAATTGGTTTACTCACTGCTGTTATTGTACCTCATCTTTCTGAGAAACGCTATACTTATACCTAAAATTTTGCTGATTTCATTGTAGATATTACCTGAGAGCGCCATCCTTACAGCTATTGCTCGTTTTAGTTCTCTGGCATCGATATCGCTTTTAATGAAAGATTCTAATTGGGCTATTTCTTTTTCTCTATCTTTTTGTGGCAGTTGTAAGTTATTCATTTTTTATTCACGATCGAGTATTGCATATAATTGTATCATAGTCTTAATAATGATTTAGGATTGCTATATAGATAAAATCTGTCAGTAAGTCCTGTATAAAGTGATGGAATAAGCCACGTTAGCGAGGGGGAATAGATGCAATACAAAACCACCAAAAAACTAAAAACAAATGCACCTAATTTCGCTCCGCCACCTCCGTAATGATGCTAAATACCCGGATGTCAAAAACAAAATTGAGATTTGGAAAGAAACTGTCAACAAAGCGGAATGGCAGAATTTGGAGGATGTTCGCAAAATTTATCGGGATGCCGAAGCAGTAGGAAACTTTACCGTCTTTAATATCAAAGGCAACGACTATCGCCTGATTGTTGGGATTAACTATGAGAACCAAACTGTTTTCTACAAATATTTCTTAACCAACTCTGAATACGACAAATAAAAATGGAAAAATGACCCTTACTTTTGACCGAACGACTTACAGCAACTTGCTCGCAGAAATTGCTCCAAAGGCTATCGAAACTGAAGAAGAATACGATCGCCTCCTGGCAGTTGCAGAAAGACTAACATTTGCTAAAAACCTCACTCCCGAGGAGAAAGTTTTATACAAGTTGTTAGTCACTTTAATAGAAGTTTACGAGACAGAAAACTATCCGATAGACAAATCCGAACCTCATGAGATTTTGCAACATATCATGGAATCCAGCGACACACGCCAAGCAGACTTGGTAGGTATCATCGGATCTAGTGGCGTAGTATCTGAAGTTGTGAACGGCAAGCGATCCATTAGCAAAGCACAAGCTAAAGCACTCGGCGATTATTTTCAAATCTCACCTAGCTTGTTCATTTAATTTAAGATGAATCGATCGGTTACGATCTAATTCCATGTCTTGTAGGGGCGGGTTCAGCGACAATAATCGCCTATAATCGACAATATAATAAACCCGCCCCCGCCCAGATCGAGACTAATCGATCGAACATAATGTAAGGTGCGTCATATCCGAAACCCTCGATAAATTCTAGAGTGAAAGTCTGACGCACCCTACAACGGGTAAAAAGCAACTATCTAACACAGGAATTCGCGCGGATCTGTGACGTGACCAGTCAGCGCCGAAGCCGCCGCCGTGTAAGGCGAAGCTAGATAAACTTGCGCTTCTTTGTTCCCCATCCTGCCGGGGAAATTGCGGTTAGTTGTAGACACGCAAATTTCGGGTTCGTTCATCCGCCCGAAAGTATCTTTCGGGCCACCCAAACAAGCGGCGCAAGAAGGCGCTGCGGGTTCGATGCAGCCGGCAGCTAAGAAGATTTCCGAAAGTGTTTGACCTTCGTATTTTGTGACAAACAAATCTTCGTAAACTTTCTGAGTTGCTGGTACTAAATAAGTCGGAACTTTGACTTGATTTCCTTTCAGAATGCGGGCGGCATTCAGGAAGTCGGAGGTTTTGCCGCCGGTGCAGGAACCGATGTAAACTCGATCGATCTTGACATCGCGACAGTTGCGGGCTAAGTCGCGGTTGTCGGGGGAGTGCGGTTTGGCGACGACTGGTTCTAATTTGCTGACATCGTAGGTGCGATCGCTATAAAACTTAGCATCCCCATCGCTGTAAAATGAATCGAAGGGTTTGTCAGTCCGCGAAGTAACGTAATCAAACGTAGTTTTGTCCGGCGCAACCGTGCCGTTTTTGCCACCAGCTTCAATCACCATATTGCACAGCGTCATCCGTTCTTCCATCGTCAAACGTTCCACTGTATCGCCGGCAAATTCCATCGTCCGGTAGTTAGCACCCGCAACGCTAATATCACCAATAATCTGCAAAATCAGGTCTTTTGCTAGCAAATAATCCGGCAGTTCGCCGTTGAATACAAAGCGCATTGTCGCCGGAACTTTAATCAGCAATTTGCCGGTTCCCATGATAAAAGCCGCGTCTGTATTGCCGATACCGGTGGCAAATTGTCCGAAAGCGCCGGCATTGCAGGTGTGGGAATCTGTGCCGAATAGCACTTCGCCCGGTCGCGTGTGGCCTTCTTGTGCTAGCGCGATGTGGCAAACTCCTTTGTAGTCGGGATTTGCTTTGAAGTCCGATCGATCCGTGATGTCGTAAAAGTATTTTATCCCTTGTTCTTGGGCAAAATCGCGGAGAATATCGACGTTGCGGTTAGCGCGTTCGTCGTTGGTGAAAATGTAGTGGTCGGGAATGAGGACGATTTTGTCGGGGTTCCAGACTTTAGCATTCTCACCGAATTCGCGTTTGAAAACGCCGATAGTGCCGGGCCCGCAGACATCGTGGGTCATCAACACATCTGTTTCTACCCAAATATTTTCTCCGGGCTCGACTTTAGTGCGGCCTGATGCTTTGGCTAAGATTTTTTCGGTCAGGGTCATTCCCATAGTGCGATCGCTCTTTTTTATTAGATGCTACATAGTGTATTGTAAACGAAACATTATCTTAAAATAGAAATTATCACGTCTCAAAGATCGGGAGTAATGACGATGACCTTGCTAACCTTACCCCTAAAAGTTAATCTCGATCGCGTTCAATTTACCGATGAGCAGTTTTATCAACTCTGTCTCAGCAATCCTGAATTGACGATCGAGCGCGATGCTGAAGGAAGGTTAATTGTGATGTCTCCTGTTGGCGGCTATAGCGGTAGTCGCGAGATGGATCTCGGCGGTGAAATTTATATTTGGAATCGCCAAACCCAACTAGGTAAGGTGTTTAGTTCTTCCACGTTATTCAAATTGCCCGGTGGAGGATCTCGTTCTCCTGATGTAGCATGGGTGGAGTTGTCTCGCTGGGAAGCACTGACTCCAGAACAACGACAGAAATTTCCCCCCATCGCGCCGGATTTTGTAATTGAACAGCGATCGCGCTCGGACAATTTGCAAACCTTACAAGATAAAATGCTGGAATACCTGCAAAGTGGGGTGCGCTTGGGTTGGTTGTTTAATCCACAGAATCAGCAGGTAGAAATTTATCGACAGGGACAAACAAAAGAGGTTCGTTCTTGATCAACACAACTTTCTGGAGAAGATGTTTTACCGGGATTTGTGCTGGAAGTTCCATTATTTACAGATTGAACGAAATGTTGAGTACAGCGACTATTACAAAAGTCTGCGTAATGTTATGTATTGTTAAATAATTATAGTGAATTATCAGGATGTAAAGTATATTAGACATCGACATAATTTAAACATTCAGTTTGGATGCAGCCAGACTTTTGTAATAATTTGTGGAAAGGTTGATTGGAGGAATTATTATGATTTGTGACCAATTTCAACACTTCAAAGTGCAGCTATTGGAAAGCGATCGCCTGCCGGAATTTGTAGCCATAGAAAAAACAACGCGATCGCTTAAAATATCCGCTGCGGGAACTGCGATCGGCACTCTGCTAATTCTATTAGCACCGCCAGTTGAAGCTGCTAATCTGACATTCGTGAGCGATCGCGCGGCCTTGGGAGGTACAGATCGCGTTGATTGGTCGATTTTAGGGCCAGTCCAGCCGCCGTTTAAAGTATTGCCCAATTCCTTCTCAGTCACCTCAGAAGAAGGACTCGGAGTTAATGTCAATATTCCCCAGGCTGCAAATCCAGGAGTGACGCCTCCTTTACTTTTTCAAACCTTGCCTTCACCAGGCATTCCCACCAACTTTGCCAGCGGTGATTTCATTTTGTTTACAGGCTTAATCCCAGGCCCGCAGCCAGCAGTAGGAAACCCAGGCCCGCTGACGATTACCTTCGATCGCCCCGTAGCAGCAGCGGGGACGCAAATAGCGGTAGATGATACATTTTTATTCACTGCATCGATCTCGGCATTTGACAGTAATAATAATTTGTTAGGCAGTTTCTCAACCCAGGGAACATCCTCATTAGCACTAGATAATTCAGCGCAATTTCTCGGAGTTCGCAGTGATGCGGCCAACATCTCGCGGCTCGTCTACAGCAGTTCTGAGGGCGATCGCGCCTTGGGAATTAATGCCCTCAGCATTGCCGAAGCAGTGCCAGAACCCAGCAATATGACTGCCACGATCGTTGCAGGATTGGGATTGTTGGCCGTCAAAATTAAGAGGCGATCGCTCTTGGTTAAATGATAGTTTTACCAAGCCCGGTTGTTGATGGCGATCGGGTTTTAATTATGGATGCAAAAAAATTAATAATATAAGACGATCGTGTCCTCACACATCAAGCTTTGCCAATCCCAAATAGCGAATGCCTTCCGGTGTCACATCAAAGCGACAGGGCAAAATCTCTACACCTTCACAAATCGCCTGTCTGAACAATTCTCCGTAAAGGCGATCGGCACTATCCCCGGGAGCAAAATCAGTACAATCCCCGCGATTAATAAAATACAGCATAACAGCCCTCGAACCCTGCCGTACCACTTCCATCAATTCTCGCAAATGTTTCTGTCCTCTTTCTGTGACTGTATCGGGAAATAAAGCCAAGTTTTCTTTCGCCCAAGTTGTATTTTTAACTTCCAGAAAAATTGGTTTAGTATCGCCAGTCAACCAAAAATCAACTCGGCTTTTTTTGTCTAGCCCGTAAACAACTTCTGGTTGAATTAAACTGTAATTACCCAACTCGGGAAACAAGCCTAATTCCAAAGCTAACTTAATTACTCGATTCGGCAAACCCGTATTAACTCCCACCCAAGTTGGTTCGGTGTCGCACAGTTTAATTAATTCCCAAGTATAAGCCAATTTGCGTTTGGGATTGTTGCTGCTAGATACCAGCACGGGATTTCCGGGAATGCAAACACCAGTCATCGGGCCGGTATTCGGACAGTGTGCGGTGATGATTTCTCCAGTAGTTAGTTCGATTTCAGCAAAAAATCGCTTGTACCGCTTGATGAGAATTCCGGGTAATAAAGCGGGATATTTGTAAATTAAGTCGGTCATTCGATTTTAGATTTTAGATTTTAGATTTTAGATTTAACCTATAACACAATACCCGGATTCCCGACTTATTCAAAAATTTGGGAATCTAACATATATGAACTATCTGTTATTTATCTTCTTTTCTCAACTCATTTATCTCCTCATTCAAAGGCTGCTTTTGCTTGCCTTTCATCAACTGTTTCATTTGGGCTTTAAAAGCTTCTACTAATTCGGGACTGGCTTGAGTTTTTTGCCAAGAATCGCGGGAATTTAGCCGATCGCACCAAGCCTGCAACTTGGGATACTCGTCCAAAGACACGCCTAACTCCGGCAGCCACGGCACGGAAACTCCCGCTACAACATCGGCTAAGGTAATTCGATCGTTGCTGCCCAAAAAAGTTTTATCGCCCAACAAACCCTCAAAAAACCCCAGTACAGTAGCTACTTGTTGCTGTGCTTTCTCCAACTGCTGTGGGTCAGCTTCGCCACCGAAAGTCTGGCGTACCAAAGGACTCATCGCCGGTGTCAACTCGTTCACTGTTACCATTTGTAACATACGGACGATCGCCCTTGCTTTCGCATCCTCCGGTAGCAGTGCAGGCGCGGGATACTTAGCTTCCAGATAATCAAGAATTGCCAGCGTTTCTATTAAATGAAAATCCCCATCAGCTAAAACAGGAACGTGGTGAAAAGGGCTAATTGCCAGAAAATCTGGCTGAAATTGATCGCCATTTAATTTCATCGACACCAATTCAAACGGAATGTCCTTTTCGAGCAAAGCGATCCAAACCCGGCGGCTGTTAGTCGAAAGCGGATTGTGATAAAGTTTCAGCACGGTCATTTGATTTTAGATTTTAGATTTTAGATTTTAGATTGAGGCATGATAGCACGAAACGACGGTTTTTAGTTTGGGCAGGCTTACTTATTGATTCATTCTTTGTTTCATATCCTTCGCCGCTAAAGCATAACCACCATCAGCACCGTCTATAAAATGCACTTGTTGGCCGTTGCGTTCAAACACCAAACAAGTCATCAAAGCTCTATCAGCAACGTGCAAACCGTAAACCAGCTTGCCCTCTCGGTAATTCTTTTCCAAGTACCCCGTCAATTTTTTTCGCTGCGACGCATTGCCCGAAATTACCATTCTCAACATATCATCAAATTTGCGGTAATCCGTAGCTGCGATCGCAATATCTTTATAAACTCCCCAATCTAACTCTTCTGTCTTAACTTCCAAATTCATTAGCAGCGAACCAAGCGCCGTCTCTAACTGTATTTTTGATAAATATAGCTGGCGGTCTAACCAACTACAACCGCTCGCCCTAACTAGAGTTTCTTTAATCAGCTTGGCGCTATTCAATGTCAATTTAAGATTTTGGCGATCGATCGGATTTAAATAATCTTCCTTGCCGTAAATGTATTCGATTATTTTTAAAACTTTTCTATAAATTAGATTGCTCTCCTGAGCAAAATCCGATCGCACCATTACCAGCATCGTTACTATTTCCCCGTACTTGCTGGGAATATCCTGCCACCGACACTCCAATCCCGAAAAATCGGCTGTTGCAGAAATGCCATTATTTTTAATACTGTAAATATTACCAGCAGCAGGGTCTTTAATAAGTTCAGTAGCACGGGTTAAACCGCCGCCGATTAAAATAGCTTGGCTGTAATTTTCCGAAACTTTAAACTTAGCTATTTTAACCGAATAATTAGCTGTTACCACAACTTTAACGGGCACAGCCCCAACTCGCAAATCCATGTCAAATTCAGTCTCAGCCATTTGTTTAGTTGCCAGCAAAGCTTTCTGGGCAGCGGGTAAAAGCGATGGCCCCATTAAAAGAGAAGCGCCGTCGCCACCAAAGATAAAGGGAATTTCTATTTTGCCTGCTACATTCAAAACAGCAGCGATCGAACAAGCCCCCAATAAGTTAACTTCTTTATATTTTCCAGCTTCAATCGCTTTTGTAGAACCGCGAATATCTGTGATAATAATGTACCAATCATCGGGTACATCAACAAAGTTCTGCAAGTCAGTAATATCTATAAAATTGTCCAGTAAACGCAATTCGGTATAGAAGTTTTCTGAGTTCATGATATGATTTTCCCGATTCGCTATTAAAATAAGTGAATCCCTTTAGCATTAGCGTTTGTAACCATTTGTGTCCCAATTACAGAAGCCCTCTCGTTCCCTCGCAGGTATCGCCGGCATTGTCGCAATCGCCACTCTCATTAGCAAAGTCTTCGGCTTGGTGCGCCAAATTGCGATCGCCGCAGCCTTTGGAGTCGGTGTCGCTGTCGATGCCTACAACTACGCCTACGTCATCCCTGGTTTCTTATTTATTTTGCTCGGAGGCATTAACGGGCCATTTCACAGCGCCATAGTCAGCGTTTTAGCCCGCCGCGACAAACAAGAAGCAGCACCCTTAGTCGAGACTATCACCACCTTAGTCGGCGGCTTGCTGCTGTTGGTAACAGTCGCTTTAATTATTTTTGCCGATCCGCTGATAGATTTGGTGGCACCGGGATTAAATAGAACAGCAGAAGGTTTAGAAATCAAAGCAATTGCCGTCCAGCAATTTCGGATTATGGCGCCGATGGCATTACTTTCAGGCTTAATCGGCATTGGTTTTGGAACTCTCAACGCCGCCGATATGTACTGGTTGCCTTCGATTAGCCCTTTATTTTCCAGCGTTGCACTTGTCGGCGGTTTAGGGATTCTCGCATTGCAACTCGGAGACAAAATTATTCAGCCAGAATACGCACTAATTGGCGGGTTAGTGTTAGCTTGGGGAACGCTAGCGGGAGCAGTTTTGCAGTGGTTGGTGCAACTAGCGACACAGTGGCGAGCAGGCTTGGGAACATTGCGCTTGCGGTTTAATTTTAAACGCCCCGGAGTGCAAGAAGTAATTAAGGTCATGGTTCCTGCTACATTATCCTCAGGAATGCTGCAAATTAATGTCTATACTGACCTATTTTTCGCATCCTACATCCCTCAAGCTGCCTCTGCGATGGGTTACAGCGGGTTGTTAGTTATGACTCCTTTAGGCATCATTTCTAATGTAATTTTAGTACCATTTTTGCCGATATTTTCTCGCCTCACCGAACCCAAAGACTGGCCGGAATTAAAACATAAAATTCGTCAATCTTTAATTTTGACGGGGATTACGATGCTGCCCCTGAGCGCTTTAATGGTAACACTTGCCGGGCCGATCGTCCGCGTTGTTTACGAACGCTATGCTTTCGATCGGTCAGCCTCGGAGTTTGTCACGCCGATATTGATGGCTTACAGTATTGGAATGTTTGTGTATTTGGGACGCGACGTTGTGGTGCGGGTATTTTACGCTTTGGGAGACGGAGAAACCCCTTTTCGCATCAGTATTATCAATATCTTTTTTAACGGATTGCTGGATTATTTGTTAGTAGGAGCTTATGGCGCGCCCGGATTAGTTTTGGCGACGGTGGGAGTGAATCTTATTTCGATAATTATGCTTTTGTACTTATTAGATAAAAAGCTGGGAGGCCTGCCTTGGCGGGAGTGGAGTTTGCCTTTTCTGGGGTTAACTTCTGGCAGTTTTCTAACTGCTTTCGTTACCTTGGCTACTCTGCAAGCCTGTCAAAGAGTTTTGGGTACTGAAGGTTTGGTAATTCAATTAGTGCAGTTGAGTGTAGCAAGTTTTGTAGGGTTAGGAGTTTTTGCCCTGTTTGTCAGTCAGATGAAGTTGCCGGAAGTTGATATGTTTGTCGATCGCATTCGGGGACGTTTTCGCAAATAAATATCGGAAATTTGCGGCTGATTCAAGGAATCAACAAAAGTGCGATCGCCCCTTCGATCCAAAAAGACAGAAAAAGGCGATCGCCCTTAAATCCAAATAAACATTCATCTGCGTATATCCGCCACCATCAGCGGTAAAAATTCCCAAGTGATTCAGTGAGCGATCTCTAGCTTTCCGACTGTACGATATAATGGTACGGTTTTCACGCTTCTATGACTAGCCCAGTGGGGGCGCAAGTCGATCGAATATTAGAAGCCATGAGCGAAGAGAACGAGTGTTCTGTGTTAATTGTTATTTATTTAATGATCCAGCGGAACGATATATAGCACTTCTCAATCGGATGAAATACAGCAGACGGCTGTAGGGACTTAGGCCAAGCCGTTTCCCTACTGGACATCTGTACTTCACTCAAATGAGAAATGCTATAACAATTTTAGCTCGCGATTTATTTGAGTAACGTGATGGCTTATCATTTTAGATATAGCCAACAAATAGCAGTGCCATCTCTCTTAAAATCAATCTTTTTAAGTGGATTTACGGTGAAAAAATCCTTTACAAATTAACCATTTTAAGTGAATTTGCGGAAGCTAAACACAGTTAAGTCTCCCCTTTTAAGTAAATTTGCAGAAGCTAAACACTTTTAAATTCCTCCTTGAGAAGGGTGATTTTGGGAGACAGAAACTTGGATGTAAACGATAGATAAAAGGATTTCAGCAATGATGAATTTATTAACCGCGAACAAGCAAGTTATTTTCGTTGACTCCTCTGTACAGAATTATCAAAACCTGATAGAGGGCGCAGATGCTAACGCCAAAATAGTCATTTTAGATGACAAAAGCAGCAGTATTGAGCAAATTACAAATGCCTTGGCTGCTCAAAAAGATATTGAAGCCGTACATATCCTTTCTCACGGCAGCGAAGGCAGTTTAAAACTCGGTACTGACGTACTCAATCAGAATAACCTAGAAAATTTCAGCGATCGGCTAAAACAGTGGGGAAATGCCCTAACAGAAAACGGAGATATCCTACTCTATGGATGCGAAGTAGCAAAAGGAGAAGCCGGCAAAAATTTCGTCAAGCGATTGAGTGAAATCACTGAGGCCAACATCGCCGCCTCAGCTAATCCTACCGGCAGCGCTGAATTAGGCGGAGACTGGGAATTAGAAGTACAAACAGGCCCGATCGAAACAGCAGTAGCATTTAACCTCAACACCCTCAGTGCTTACAGCCACATACTAGCCACCGCCAACCCCGACAACAAAGCCATTCCCGTCAACTCCCCGGCAGTCAGCATAAACGTACTTGCCAACGACACAGGAACCGGAAGGCTGAACGTTGAAAGCATTGTTAGCGGCGTTACCAATGGTACAGCTATTATTAATGACTGGATTTATGTCGGCGGTAATTTCACCAATATCGGCGGACAACCTCGCAACAGAATCGCTCGGTTGAATAGCGATGGGACGTTAGATAGCGCCTTCAACCCAAATGCGGATGGTATCGTCAAAAAGATCGCTTTTGACAGCAGTGGCAACCCTATAGTGGGCGGCGATTTCACCTCCATCGGCGGACAACCCCGCAACTATATCGCTAAATTAGATCCCACAACTGGTGCGATACTTGCTACCTTCGACCCGAATGCAGATGACCGAGTCAGTGCGATTGTCTTTGACAGTAGTGGCAACCTATACATAGGAGGTTATTTTACCAACATCGGTGGCAGTACCCGCAACAGAATTGCCAAATTAGATCCCACAACTGGTGTCGCTGATGCCACATTCAACCCAAATGCCAATGGTATTAAGATCAACGAGATCGCCATTGACAGCAATGGCAACCCCATAGTGGGCGGCGATTTCACCTCCATCGGCGGACAACCCCGCAACTATATCGCCAAGTTAGACCCCACAACAGGTGCCGCTGATGCCATATTCAACTCAAATGCGAGTGGTTCGATCGGTGTGATCGCTTTTGACAGCAGTGGCAACCCCATAGTGGGGGGCGTTTTCAACACCATCGGTGGCACTCCCCGCAACAGAATCGCCAAATTAAACCCCACAACAGGTGCTGCCGATGCCACCTTCAACCCGAATGCAAATATTCAGGTCCATGCGATCACGATCGACTCTAAACGCAACATCCTCTACACCCCCAACGCCAACTTCAACGGTCTAGATACCTTTCAATACACTGCCACGGACGGCATCGTCTCCACCCCCACCACCGTCACCGTCCTCGTCAACAACTCCCCCGCCCTAGATAATTCCGGCACACCCACCCTCAATCCCCAAAACCAAAACGACAGCGCCAGTACAGGCACATTAATCTCCACCCTCATCGCCAACCTCGGCGGCACAAAAATCACCGATCCCAACGCCAGCGCATCCCAAGGCATCGCCATCACCGCCTTAGACACCGCTAACGGCACTTGGCAATACACTACCAACAGTGGCACAACCTGGACAAACGCCCCAGCCGTTTCTGCCACCAACGCCTTACTATTAGCTAGTGATGCTAATACAAAACTCCGGTTTGTTCCCAATACAGGTTACAGCGGTACTGTCGCCAACGCCATTACCTTTGCCGCTTGGGACCAAATTACCGGAACCAATGGCACTACCGCTAACTACACCACAGACCAAACCAATAACACAACATCGAGCGTTTTCAGCAGCGCTACCGAAACCGCCAATATCACCGTTAACCCCGTCCCCACCATTACCAGCGTCAGCGCCGCCACAGCAGACGGGACTTACGGCATCGGCACAAACATCGACATCACCGTTCAATTCTCTGAAATTGTCAACGTCACGGGTACGCCACAACTGAGTTTAGCAGGTGCAACACCCGTCGCCAGTTACCTCTCAGGCGGCGGCACCAACACCTTGACATTCCGGTACGCAGTAGCAGCAGGCGATAGCAGCGCTGATTTAGACTATCTTTCCACAACTGCCTTATCTTTAGGTGGCGGAATTGTTAAGAATGCTGCCACTGCTGATGCGATCTTAACCTTACCCACTCCCGGCGCCGCGAATTCTTTAGGTGCGAATAAGGCAATAGTAATTGACACTCTTGCACCCACTGTCACCAGCATCACCTCAACTTTAACTGACGGCACTTATACTGTCGGTCAAGTCATCCCCATCACACTGACATTCAGTGAAAATGTAAACGTCGTTGGCACACCACAACTAACTTTAGCCACAGGAGGTGCAGGAACCGCGATCGACTATGCCTCTGGTAGCGGTACTAACACCCTCACCTTCAACTACATTGTAGCCTCCGGCAACACCAGTACAGACCTAGATTATCTCTCAACTGCCGCCCTTGCACTAAACGGTGGCACAATTAAAGATGCCGCTACCAACGATGCCACACTAACTTTACCCGCACCCGCTGCGACTAACTCATTAGGTGCTAATAAAGCCATAGTAATTGATACTGTTGCACCCACTGTCACCATAAATCAAGCAGCAGCACAAACCGATCCGACTGCAACTTCACCTATCAACTTTACCGTCACATTTAGTGAACCAGTCACAGGTTTTGATGCCAGCGATATCGACTTAACTGCGAGTACAGCAACGGGAACATTAACGTCAACAATCACAGGTAGCGGCCCTGTTTACAACGTCGCCGTCAACGGTCAGACAGGTAACGGTAATGTGATTGCTAGCATCAAAGCTAATGGCGTTACCGATACAGCAAGTAATACCAACACTGCCAGTACGAGTACAGACAATACGGTTGTTTATAACAACACATTCCCCACAGTTACATCCATCAATCGCCTTGCGACATCTCCCACTGCTGCGGCTACTGCTACCTACGAAATTAAATTCTCTGAAGATGTTACTGGCGTTGATGTTTCTGACTTTAGTTTAGTACCAACTGTTGTAACTGGTGCAGCTATTGGCACTTTAACTGCTGTTGATGCTAAGACTTATCAACTGGAAGTTAACACGGGTACGGGCAGCGGTTCAATTGGGTTGAATTTGACAGATGATGACAGCATCAAAAATAGCTTGGGAGTGGCATTAAGCGGCGCAACTGCTGGCAATGGTAATTTAACGGGACAAGTTTACGACATTGACAAAACACCGCCCACTGGCAGTTTAAATGCTGTTGCTGATGTGACGACAGCGGGCGGCACCAGTCAAAGTTTGACTGTCACTTTCAGCGATAATAATGCTGTCGATGTTTCAAGTTTGGATAGTTCTGATGTTTTGATAAATTGGTCAGGTGGCGCTATTCCTGCTACTTTTGTCAGTGTCGATACTAATAGTAATGGTACACCTCGGACAGCGACTTATTCGTTTGTTACCCCTGGCGGAAGTTGGGATAATACTGACAATGGAATTTACACTGTTAACTTGCAAGGAAGTCAGGTTAAAGATGAACTTGGCAATCTTGCTGTTGCTGCTAGTTTGGGGACTTTTAACGTTAATGTGGCCGCACCTGCACCCGCACCTGCACCCGCACCCGCACCTGCACCCGCGCCATCGGTAACACCCGCGCCATCGGGAACACCATCGGGGACACCGACACCATCGGGGACACCGACACCATCGGGGACACCCGCGCCATCGGGAACACCCGCGCCATCGGGAACACCCGCGCCATCGGGAACACCCGCGCCATCGGGAACACCGACGGGAAGACGAAAAAAAACAAGTAGAGGGGGGAGGAGGCCGGAGGGGGGGGAGAAGGGGGGGGGGGGGGG
>NZ_SRRZ01000161.1 GCF_013179805.1 Microcoleus asticus IPMA8
TATCGTGCACACTAGCTAATTTAGGATGATTACATTTACGTCAAGGAGCTTAACTACACAGAGGCTTTGATTGTTTTCGGAGATGTCTATAGATTGTCCAAGGTGCTTTGCCAAGCAGACACATAGTTGTTACACAAATCGTAGCGTGCAAAGCAGGAGCCAGCAAAGCCGCGAATAGTACAAAGGAGAAAACATCTTGAGCGCGATCGAGCAAATGACGGTCTCTGATAGATCGGTTTATTAGATATACTGCTAAGAGTTGGCTTAATGCGTCGGCAATTCCAAAGATAAAACTGAGCAGGATACTCGTAGGTGTTAACTCTTGAGTAGAAATATTACTGATGAACTGACCTAAAAAGATACCGGGCAAGAGCGGATATCCTAATGACCAGATAGCGGCAAAACCAAGACCAGAACCTATCCAAATTGGTGTTGCAGCTCCAGGCAGGTAAGCCAGTGAGAGTGATATCTTAGAGACACCGAAGTAAATAATAGCAAGTAGAACTATTTGCAATATGGTTTTGCGATCTAATGCGGTTGGAAGTTTGTATATCCTGTTCATACTTCATCCTTTAAGGTGATTTACTTTTTTATGAAGTCTGTTAAACCAACACTTCGGACAGTTTTCAACCGCTAAGGGTATAATGAGGGTTTCAGGCTTTCGTCAAGCTCCGATACAAACGGTACAATGACACTTTCAGGCTCTCATTCACAAACTGTCCGAAGTATTAAGTTAAGAAGTATTGAGTTAATTTGAGTTAGAAATAGTTTTTGCCTAAGATGCGGTCAAATTAATTTTTCCAGCTTTTATCGCCCGATCGCACCCCTGACCTACTGAATCTTCCTAGATGCGCTAATTATAGTGCAATTAAGATTTATTTATTTTAAGAAAATCTTAAATTTTATTTAATTTTGATAAAAAATCGGCAAAAACCTGGGGGGGATGACAACCCGCCCGAAATGCTTATCCCTCCTTTGTCACTCTCGGATTGTCGCTACTTTCCTGACAGTCTCACAACTGACGCACCACGGAATAAATGCTGCGTCAGTTGTGAGTTTCAGTGATAATTGAGAATTACCACACTGACGCACCCTACCGCTTCGATCGCACGCCATGACATACAAAATCGCAGCTACCAGAAATGATATCATTTGACACTTAGGCTTTTACTACATAGAGTCATGGAAGTCCACAAGCGTGAAATTCAAACCTATGAAACCTTAGAAGGAAAAATCCCTTTTAAAGACTGGCTTGATGCTTTGCGCGATCGCGAAGGGAAAGCTAAAATAAAAGGTAGACTTCAGCGGGTTGCTCTTGGTAATTTAGGAGACTGTAAATCAGTAGGAGAGGGTGTTTCCGAATTGAAAATTGACTGGGGCCCCGGCTACCGGGTTTATTTCGCAGAAAGAGACTCAACTATTATACTCCTCCTTTGCGGTGGAGATAAAAGTACCCAAGATCGAGATATTCGCAAAGCCAAAGAATACTGGATAGAATTCAGGAGTAGAGACGATGCCTAAAACGCACAGTTACCATGATTATCTGATTAACTCGCTTCAAGATATTGAAGAAACTGCTGCTTATATTCAAGCAATTCTAGAAGAAACAGCACCGGAATCCGAACTGTTACTGACGGTACTCAGAGATGTAGTTAAAGCTCAAAGTCAAGTCTCTATTATAGCTGAAGACGATTTACAAAATTGGGATCAACTTCAGGAATTGCTGAAAGCATCAGGCGGAGAAGAGATTTACCGATTTATGGGTTTGCTGAAGGCTTTAGGATTAAAGACAGAGATTGCAGCAAGTCAAAGCAAAACACCAGAAGTATCAATAAATTCTCGTGAAGTAGGGTGCGTCAGCTAGGGACAAGGATTTGGCGTTTTATTTCATCCAGCGTGGAGGACTTGATAATGCAAAATTTAACTCAATTAACTCAGCTTGAATTAGTGCTTCTTGCATTAGTAGCTAGAGGTCGAGGAAAGTGCAATTGGTATCAACTGGAAAAGCAACTTTCCTGTCTAGATGTACCACGAGAACCTGGCATGATGGTTGTCTTAAAAAAACTGGCTGCTGATGGCTTGGCTAAACGATATACCGAAACAGATTCGTGGCGCGACAGATGGGAGTTGACGGCAGAAGGGTCGATTTTGATGACAGACGCAACCGTTTATGAACTCACTACTTTATCCGAATATGAAGTTTAACTTAGAAACCAGATTTGTAGTTTGCATTAATAATCAAGACTATCAAGCATCATTGGAAGTGCGAAAAATCTACCAAATAATACCGAATAATCGCGCTGCGGAACATCAATTTATCCGAGTTATTGATGAATCCGGCGAAGATTATTTGTATCCAGTCGCATATTTCGTGCCCATAGAATTGCCGAAAGCCGTAGAAGCAGTATTTGCATAGACAAAGGTTATGTAAGGGCGGGTTCACCAACCTCTATGTTTATAAACAGCAATCTCAATAAACCCGCCCCGCCCCATATTGTGTTACAATAAATCAGCCTGAGTGTTAACATCGCAAATGTATGACAGCTAAAATACACATCAGCAAATTAGGTAATTCCTTGGCTTTGCCAATACCAGACTACATAGTAAAATTTCTCAACCTTAAAGCCGAAGATTCAGTAATTTGCAGCATAGAAAATGGGAAACTGGTCATAGAGCCTGTAAATAATAAAATATCAAAGTATACCCTAGATGAATTATTGGCAGGCGAAATAGAATCTAGCGAAGAAGTCTCTTGGGGAAAACCAGAAAGAGAAGAAGTTTGGTAAACTATATCCCCGAACGAGGTCATTTTATTCGCCTCAATTTTGACCCTCAATCAGGACACGAACAAATGGGGACTAGGCCTGCACTGGTTGTGAGTCAAACTAAATTTAACCGAAAAATGGGGTTTGTGTTTGTTTGTCCCATCAGCAACACACAACGCAAAAATCCGTTTTATGTTCCCATTCCCGAAGGTGAAACAATAACAGGTGTAATTATGACGGATCAACTCCGTTATGCAAGATTATCGCGCAAGGCAAGCAAGTTTTCTTAGTGAATGTCGATCAGATATAATTGAGGAAGTTTTGAGGCGAATTCAACCTATTTTGTTTGAGAATATGACGGTTGATGAATAGTTAATCAAATTATAAACTAGATTTGTAGTTGGCATTAAGCATCAAGAGTATCCAGAAATCTCTCTCGCGGATGATGCGATCGCCCCTCCTCCCCAGCAAAACTAAAAAATGTACTGGCAAATCCCTTCACAGACCCAGGCTCAGCATTTAAAGCATCGGAGGTTTTCCATTGGACGATCGCACAAACTCACCAGCCACCGCTGTTAACAACCGCCGACCTCTAATTATCGCAGGAATTCTCCTCGGTATCGGTCAATCAGGCTTTTTTGACGGCATTGTGCTGCACCAACTCCTCCAGTGGCACCATATGTTTAGCAGCGTTAAAACCGATGCTACCGTTGCCGGTTTAGAATTAAATACCCTCGGAGATGGATTGTTTCACGCTGCGGATTGGTTGGTAACAGTAGCAGGTATCTTCTGTTTGTGGCGTGCTGTCAAGCGCAAAGATGTTCCTTTGTCAACTCAAACTTTTTTGGGTTCAATATTAATTGGTGCTGGATTGTTTGACTTTGTTGAAGGCATTGTTGACCATCAAATTTTGGGAATCCACCACGTCAAACCCGGTATCAACGAGTTAGCTTGGGATTTAGGATTTCTCGCTCTAGGTCTTATTTTAGCGCTGTTAGGTTGGATGCTGGTACAGAGAGAAGTCCCCGCAGATACTCAAGTTTAAATGAATGCAGAGATTGAGAATTTTACCAAATCCGCGTTAAAAATCCCTGACTCTCTATTTAACTCCTCAGTTCATCCC
Source organism: Microcoleus asticus IPMA8 (assembly GCF_013179805.1). GTDB lineage: Bacteria > Cyanobacteriota > Cyanobacteriia > Cyanobacteriales > Microcoleaceae > Microcoleus > Microcoleus asticus. Next base: position 3,889 of record NZ_SRRZ01000161.1, read on the forward strand.
GCCGACTCCAACCACACAATCAAATCTTCTTGACTCCTAAAATCCAACAAAGCCTCTCCCAAATCATCTAACTGTTCCGCAGATAACCCCTGGATGCGAGTTTGAACTTCCTGTGTAACATCACCCACCCGCCGCACTATCTGACGCATAATTAATCCTATTTCCCCCTCAATTTTACCCCTTTGGATTCCTTGGGGGCGGCGTTGAGTACCTGCATTTCAACAATCACGGTTTTTTGCCGGTAATCTTGGCTTTGACATCCAGGTAAGTGTCTTTCAATCCTGTAACGCTTCCTGCTGAATAAGGGTAAATGATTTCTATTTCTTAGATGGTTGGTTCTCCGTTATACAGCATTGCATTTAGGAAGCTGATTAAAATTTCTGGATGTTCGGAAGCTCAGAATATTCTTTTGAATGCAAAGTCTGCTTTGGGACTGATGAAACGCATATTGTATAACGAAGAGGGAAGAAGGAAGAAGGAAAATGCAATATGTTAGGGATTTTTAGGTTGGTAGTTGCGCTTTACCACCCTGAGCACAACTACGAAGTTTTTCAATTGTCAGCCTGTGGCTTCAGTAGTAGTTGCAGGCGACATAACTAGCTTTCCAGTTATATCCATAGTCGCCAGCTTCAGCACTTCATTAAAAGCTAAACCCCGAATTTTGAGTTCCCACCGAATGCCTTTTGCTTTCATTCGCTTGGCTTTCCGCATATCGACATCAGCAGCTTTTTGATGCAAGAGCAAATATTTCATTGCTGCTGTAGCTTCTACTTTTGTGGGAAATGCAATATAAGTGATAAATCCGCCGTCCCAGTGATTGGCGTTGCGGACACTGCTGATAGTCGCCACTCTCGGACTAAAGCGGTTCCAGTAAAAGTCGCTGTAGCCGATCGACTGTGTATTAACTTGGAGTTTGTTTGCCATTTGACTTAACTCCTATAATCTTGTGTGCGGGGTTTGCAGCACCAATTTGCTGCTGTTACTATTATAGCAAATTAATTGGGAATGGGTATAGGATATGGGGTATTGCGATTATCATGTTCGGTTATACCAATTTAAAAAAGTATTGCTACAGTCCAGAATTTTATGCCAATTATTAAAAGTCGCCCAGCCTCACGCCGGACAGGGCAATGCCGTTTTCCTACAGAATTGGTATTATATCCCTCGGGATCTACCGTGTCGATCGCAGAATATGCGATTGCTTCACTCCGCTGTCGCTGCATTCGCAATGACAATTAATGATTGACGACTGCTGACTGTGAACTGTTGGCTGATGCCTAAAACCTCAATTCATATTCAGCCGTGACGCGGTTGTCTCCTTGAAAATTACTCGAACTTCTGAGTAAAATTTTATCGCTCAATCGATAACGCACAGTAAATTCAGTCGGTTGATTTGCTGACAAAACTCGAATGATTGATGCAGAAATATTGCGCGTGATGTCAAACCCAACTTCTAAACCTAAACCGAGAGAACCCGCACCCGCACTGGAACTAGCTGTTTGTGCTTCGTTGCCTCTAATCCGAGTGGGAAATAAGCGAAATTCGGTCAATCCCGTGGCGTTGGTAACCGCAGATTGAAGGTTGCTCAATAAACCCGCACCGGCTAAATTTGCGATCGCCAGTGTACTGTCTCCCTGTCCCAAAGTCTGCACGAAACTGCCGCCCAATAGCGCTACAATCTCTGTTTCCGATCGACTCGGAGAACTCCTCAACTCCAGACTTTCCGCCAACTGAGAAGCCCTTCCCTGCACTAACGCTTGAATTCGGACACTCCGCACGCTGCCGAAACTTGTCGGTTCGTCTGCTATTTCAGAGGCTACAGATGTGCCGGGAGTGCGGAACCGCGTTACTTCCTGCACCGAAGTTGCTAATCTCACATCCAGCGTCGGATCGAGTCCTTGTCCCGGTACAAAGGTAGCAGTCTGCGGGTATCCTCGATCGAGTCTAAACTCTGTGGTAAACAAATTCACCGACCCGGAAGTCAACCGAATTGTACCCTCCGGGCGAAGGTCATCTAAAGTTCCATTCACCGTCAAGCCCCCAGTCGCCTGAAAACTTAATATCGGCGCACTTGTTACCCGAATTCCCCGACCCAAATTCAGTCGCAAATCGTTCAATCCCACTTCAAAGGAAGGGGAAGGAGAAGGGGAAGGGGAAGTCGCAGCAGAAGTGGAAGCAGAAACATCAGTCGCAGGGGAGGGAGAAGATGTGGAAGCAGAATCAGAAGCAGAAGAGGCAGAAGCTAACTCAGTTGTGCCCCCGCCGGCACTGGGCAGAAATACTTCGCCGTTGTACAGTTCAATATTACCGCTCAACTGCGGGCGGAAAGCCGTGCCCCTTGCTTGCACTTGACCGACAACGCCGCCGCTGTACAATCCTCTGAGATTCAGTGCTAACTTGTCTAAATTCACAGCCAAAGGATTAGCCGCATCGACATCGCCCTCAGCAAAAGGCACAGACAGCGGAATCACGCCAGCGGCGACAACTTCTCCCTGACTCAACTGTCCCCGAATTCCCTCTACCCGAATACGATCGCCCTCAAAACGCACCGTCCCAGTCAGCCCTGTCAGCGGTTCTGGGAAGGCATTCGCGCGGACAGTTGCATTTTGAAAATTCGCGATTCCTTGCGCTACAGGCTCTTGCAGCGTTCCTCCGACACGAATTTGCACCTGTCCCTGACCGCTGACCCACGCAACTTGCGGAGTCAATACATTAATAATTGCCAAACCTTCATTTTGCAAATTCGCCCTCAAATCGATTTGATTGCTGTCAGCTTTCACCGCTGCAAAAGGCAACTCAAAAGGCAAACTTCCCTGCACTTCAATCGGTTCGGTTTGAGTTACCAAAGCGCTGCCGCCAAAATTCAGGCGGGCGTTGCTGTAGCTGAAACTGCCGTCGGCTTGTTTAATCGGTTCTCCGTTTAGCGTACCTTCAAGCAAACTCAATTCTCCGGTGGCTTGCGGGTTTTCCAAACTGCCGGCCAAATTCGCCCGCAAATTCAAATTTCCCGTGACATCCACAAAAGGCAGTTCCACCAGTTTTGCCAACTCTTCCACGGGCACATTTTCTACCCGCAACTGCCCGGATTGAGCTTTTTGCCCGAGTTGTCCCGAAAAGCCGATCGCACTTTTGCCCGATCGAATTTCCAGAGGCAAAACAGTTAAAATTCCCTCTTGAAAACTGCCTTCAATGCTGAACTTTTCAGCGACATATTGTCCCCACTGCCAGTTATCGCCTTTCACGTTAAATTGAGCTTGCACGCCCGTTTGCAAAGAACCGGCGACAGCAATTTCCGCGCCAAAAGTGCCTTGCAATTCAGATAAGGGAGGCAATTTTTCTGATGATTTCACTGCCTGCTGCTGCTGCAAAATTGTTTCAATTTCTGCCAAGCGGCGCAACTGTTCGATTAGCGGGGCATCCGGTTCTCCGACTGCCACAGTTTGCACGTCGCCACTGTCACCGTAAACGGGAGGTTTTAGGCCTCTAGCCAAGTCGCCTAAATTGAAATATTGCAAAGCGGCTAAAACCTGCTGCAAATTGCCTTGCTGGACGTTAACTTTCCCGGCAAATTGCGGGTTTGCGCCTGTTTGAACATTACCGGAAATTAAGTATTGACCGCTGCCTTGGCGGAATATGCCATTTGTGAGAGTGGCGCTGCCGTTAGCGTAGCTAAATTCCGCTTGGAAACTGTCACCTTTAATGTAGCCGATCGCCGGTTGGGCGATCGCAATTTGTCCGCTTGCTTGCAAAGTCGCCGGATTTAACGGCAGCTTCCAACCGGGCACATTTACTTGTCCCGAAACCGTGCCAGTTATCGGCCCCAAACCAGCCTCTTTCCCCGGTGATAGATTCAAAGCAGCGAGGGGAAAATCGCTTAAATTAACTCGCAAAGTTTCTCCCTCGGTTTGGCCCCTAGCCACAGATTCCCCGCGTTGAATTAAGAAAGATGTCGGCAGAAAAGATTGATTTAAAGCTACTTCAATTTTGTCGCTGGCGCCGGCCAAACGCAAATCTACACTTTTCCCAGCATCAGCATTCACAGTCCCCGCCAGTACCGGGTCAAAAGCGATTTGATTTACTGCTAAATCCCGCACTTCCACGTCGCCAACTAAGCTGAGGGCGGCGAGGGTTCCGGTGAGGCTGCCGGTAAAATCGACATTGCCGCGCAGGGGTGGGTTTTGCTGTGAGGAATTTTTGTCCGCAATTGCAGACAAAAATCCTAGTTGTTCTGCTGGTAAGGCTTCCAGATTAAAGTTGGCGAGTCTGACATCCAAATCTAAGTTGGAAATTGAGGGCCCTCCTTTACCTTCGAGTTCGACGTTAACAAAGCCGTTTGCCGTCAAACCGGGAGTTGTGGCGTTCTCAATTTCCACCCGTTTGCCGTCCCAATTAAATACTGCCTCAAAAGGTTGTTTCAAAAACGGCAATTCCGAGATGCGGAAACTGCCACCGGCGCGAACTGTTTGTGGGGAAGCGGCAATCGGCCCGGATAAATTGATATTGCCGTTAAACAGTCCTTGAAGCTGGGGTAGATTTGGGGCATCAGATACTGCACCTTGCGCTTGCAAGCTTTGTCGCTGCGACTCAAAAGCTTGCTGGAAGCGACTTAGAGCAATTTGCTGGCCCTCGATTGACGCGCGCCAATTCCCCGATGCGGCGCTGCCTTTAGCATTGACAATTCCTCCGCCGTTGGCGAGTCTAATTTGTCCGTCGCCGTTGGCGGTGATGCCGTTGGCGGTTAGATTATCTACTGTTCCCAAAATGCGGACTTGGCCGTCGAGGGTTCCGTTAATTTCTGGCGGTAAATTCGCTGTCAGCAAACCTGTTTGTTTGAGGGTTTGTTCTAAATTACTGACGGCAATTCCGTTTGTTGCCAGCAAGGCTTGCAAGTTGCCGTTTTCCAATTTTGCCGTAGTATCGATCGCCCCGAGTCGATCGACCAAAATCCGCCCTTCTCCGCTACCACTAATTCCCTTGGCTGTCAAGTTATCCAAACTGCCCGCTGCTTGGAATTCGCCGTTAACTCTGCCGTCAAATCCTTTAGGCAAAGTTGCCGTCAGCGGAAACAGTTGGAGATTGCGAACAGTTTGTTCTAAGCGGCTGAGAATAACTCGATCGGCATCGGCGAAAGCTTGCCAGCGTCTGTCTTCTAATTTACCTCTAAAAGCAAGAGTACCGTCCCCTATATTGAGTTGGCCGCTGCTGCTGACGCCTATGTCAGCGGCGGTTGAATTATCAAGACTGCCGCGGGCTTGAATTTGATTCGATATTTGTCCGTCTAACGATTTTAGATTTTGGATTTTGGATTTTAGATTGTTGATATTGGCGACTGTTTGGGGATTGTCAGCAGCGAAAGCCAAGCCAACATCTAACAGCGGCAATCCTAAATTTACTAAACGGCTGATGGAAGTGCGATCGGTTTCTGCCGTTCCCTGCCAGTTTCCGGCTACCAATTCTCCTTTTAAATTAACATTGCTGCCGGCAAGATTGAGTCTGCCGCTGCCGCTGGCATTGATGCTGCTAGCAGTCAAATTGTCAAGACTTCCCGATGCTGTAAATTGACTCGATAGCAGTCCGTCAATCGATTTTAGATTTTGGATTTTGGATTTTAGATTGTTGAGATTTGCCGATTGCTGATTTTCGGGATTGAATGCTGAAGCCACATCTAAAATCGGCAGTGTCAAATCTACTAAGCGGTTGATGGAAGTGCGATCGGTTTCTGCTGTTGCTTGCCAGTTTCCCGCTACCAGTTCTCCATTTAAATTGACATTGCTGTCGGCAAAATTGAGCCTGCCGTTGGCATTAACATTGATTCCGCCGGCAGTCAAATTGTCAACATTTCCCGCGGCTTTAAATTCACCTGCTAGCTGTCCGCCGAGCGATTTTAGATTTTGGATTTTGGATTTGAGATTGTCTAGATTGGCGGTTGAAGTGTTAGAATTAGCACGTGCTAAAAACGGCAAGCCAATATCAATTAATTGATTGACAGCTACTTTTTCAGTGTTGCCAACAACTTGCCAGTTACCCGATTCTAGTTCGCCATTAACATCAACAATACTGTCAGCAATATTCAGCGTTCCTTTGCCCGTCGCAGCGATCGCATTTAAACTCAAATTGTCCAGAGTTCCTGCTGCTTCGACGGTTCCGCTGACCAAACCTGCTAATTCAGGAGGCAAATTCAGCCCCGGCACGAGTTGCTGCAAACTGTTGAGGGCCAAGCGATCGCCCTCGATCAAAGCTTGCCACTGACGGTCTTTTAGCGCAGCATCCACGTTAACAGAAGCGTCGCCAATTTTCACAACCGTATTTTGCAAATCCGCCGAATTGCCTCCGGCTCGAATTTCGCCCGCAGCGGGGAAAGTCCCTTGCGGTGCTTGCCATTGAACTCTAGCTTGAATGTTGTCTAAGGGGCCGAAAACTTGAGCTTTGGCGGAGACAGTGCCAATTTTAACAGTAGCAGGAATCGGGAGAGCGTAAATTTGGGCGAGATTATCTGCGGGCAAGTTTTCAGCTTGCAAGTCAAACACCAAACCCGATCGCGAATTCTCACTTCCCAAAGCAATATCAACTTGACCTTTGCCGCCAATTTTACCCCCCGCCGCCGGCACTACCAAAAAATCGCTCAAAGTCAAAGCTAAAGAGGAAAACGGGGGAATAGAAGATTGAGAATTGGGAGTTGGGGTTTGAGCCATTCTCCCGCGTTCCAATTTGAAATTAGTGCTAATACTGTTTAATTGCAGTCGATCGACAGTAGCGGGTTTTGTCGAGGCGATCGCACCTGTCAGCACTGGCAAAGCAACGGTTCCAGTCAGCTTGACATCCGCCTTCACCTCCCCCGCAACAGCAACCGGCAATACTACTTTCTGCCCTAACTCTGTCTCCACCGCACTCACAACACTTGCAAAAGCGACTGGTTGCACGTTCGTTGTCAGATTGAAGCTAGCTCGATCCAAATTAAAATTAGTTCCAGTTGCAACTGTTCCTGCTATTCTCAGCGGAATTAGACCGTAATTAGCCGCCAGACTATCGACAATCACATTAGTTCCCTGAAACCGCAACTGACCGCTGCTATTTTGGACGATTTGTTTCAGCGGAGCAATACTGGCTTGCACTCCTGCAAAACTAGCAGTTCCGGTAATTCCCGATAGTTTATTGTCTCGCACTTGCACGGTCAAATTGCCATTAGCCAGACCTTTTTGTAAAGAAATGCCGGAAACTTTCAGCAAGCGAGCGAGGTCGGGTAAAGGCAAATTTTGACCTTGCAATTGCAGGTTAGTTTGAGCCGCAGGTAACAGAGAATCAGCTTTAAGGATAAAATTATCGCTGTTAGTAAACTGACCGTTTAATTCGTAGAGAACGCGGTGATTTTGGTCGCGAAATAGAGCACTGCCATTTTTTATATTTACAGATATAGCAGAAGTTTTTTGTCCGACTGGGGGACTCGGCACCAAAACTGCCGCGGCATTTTCAGCTCGAATTGCTTCAACTTCAGTTTTAAATAAACCCGGAGATTTCTGCTCCGCAGTTGGAATATTAACCCACCGGCCTTGAGCATCCTGTTCGATATAAGCGCTGGGTTTAACTAAGGTAATATCTAATTTGAGAGTGCGGTTGAACAGCAGCGGCCAAACCGAAAATTGCACTTCCACTGCTTCTGTAGAAGCGTAATCCGGATCGGTAGGAGTTGCAGGTAAAGTCGATCGACCAAACCGCAAACTTGTCAGAGAAAATCCCTCCAAACGTCCGAGTTGCACAGGGCGCTTCAGCAACTGACTGACTTCAGTTTCCACCAAAGGAGCTAACTTCTCCCGCACCCACTGGTGTGCTAGCACCGCCCCAACCAAGGCGATAATGCCCAATCCCGTTCCGCTAAGCAGCACCAGACGCCACCAGCGGCGGTGGGGGCGGGGTGCGAGTTGATTTTTTTTATCGTCCGAGTTAGTCATGGGTGTTTCTCAAAGCTTGTGAGAATTCAGGAATTGGGTGAGGAAATCAGCGGGTTTTAGACAGGTATAATTTCTGTGCTTCGTAAGCGTACCTTCTGCCTTTGGTAGACTCAGGACTGAGGCGGGAAGTGCCGGTGGCGCTTTAGCGAAGCCCGCCCCTACGGGGGCTACGCCAACGCAGAGGATCGAATTTCAAGATTCACGTCCCCCACTCGGGGGCAGAGTCTAAGAACCTTTACCAAACTTAATCAAAACACGCAACACAACCTAACACCAAGTATTCTAACTCCCCAAAATCCTCTCGCTCCCCGCGCGTGCAAGATCTGGAGTCAATCTAAAATCTAAAATCTAAAATCTAAAATTTAAAATCGACTGCTCGGTGGCCCGATCGCTCCTAAGATAAAAAAACGGTGGTTAAGAAGGTCTTTAAAACTTATGCGAGTGTTCGTCTTACTCTTCAATGCCCGCACCGAGAATGAGGGAATTCATACCATTCAACTCGGCGATCGCAATAAAGTTCTGATGTTTGAGTCAGAAGACGACGCCACCCGCTTTGGCGTGATGTTGGAAGCTCAGGATTTCCCAGAGCCCACTGTCGAGGCGATCGACGATGAGGAAATTAAGGAGTTCTGCGATAGTGTTGATTATGATTGGGAACTGGTACCGGCGGGCGCGCTGGCAATTCCGCCAGAAGACAATGTAACACAGACTCAGTGGCAGGCGGAGCTTGAGCCAGAGCCGGAGCCGGATTCTGACGTTTCCCAAAACGAACTGGATTCTATTCGCCGCCGACTCGAAGGACTTTTGTAAAAGGAAGGTGCGGCAACGGATTCTGTAGCGGATTTAACGGATGGATCTTGAGGGAAGAGAGAAGGAGGAAGAGGGAAGAAGGATAAATTTGATATCTTCGAGCTTTTTCAATCCTAGGCTCCATTTATATATAGAGGCCTCAGGCTGAAGCTGGGACTCTGTATGTCTCCTGACTTCGCTTGAAGGCCGACAACTGACAAATAACAACTGACAAAAAATGAAGAATTTGGAAGAACGGGGGCATCTGCTGACGGAACAGGTGAATGCCAACAGCGAGAATTTAGACCAACTCAGTTCGATCGAATTAGTGGACTTGTTCAACCGGGAAGACGCCCAAACCTTAAGCGCGATCGCCCGTGCCCGGGAACAGTTAGCCCGAGCGATCGACATTGCAGCCGAGTCTCTGCGTCAAGGAGGCCGCCTGTTTTACGTCGGTGCGGGTACTTCCGGGCGTTTGGGCGTGCTGGATGCGGCCGAGTGTCCCCCCACCTTCTGCACGCCGCCAGAACTCGTACAGGGCATAATTGCCGGGGGTGCGGGGGCTTTGGTGCGGAGTTCGGAGGATTTGGAGGATCGGACTGAGGATGGGGCTGAGGCGATCGGCCACCGTCAAATTACCAACTTAGATGTGGTTGTCGGGATTACGGCTGGAGGTACGACGCCGTTTGTCGCGGGCGCTTTGCAGGCGGCGCGCCAGCGGGGGGCGAAGACTGTGTTTATGGCCTGCGTACCCGTCGAACAAGTGAATTTTGAGGCTGATGTTGATATTCGGTTGTTGGTTGGCCCGGAGGTAGTGGCGGGTTCGACGCGCTTGAAAGCGGGCACGGTGACAAAAATGGCTTTAAATATCCTTTCGACTGGGGTAATGGTGAAGCTGGGGAAGGTTTACGGCAATCGAATGGTTGATGTGGCGGTGACTAATAAGAAATTGCGCGATCGGGCTGTGCGAATGTTGCAGGATTTGACTGATTTGAGCCGGGATGAAGCGGGTTTTTTGCTCGAAAAAAGTGGCAAGTCTGTAAAATTAGCTTTGATGATGCACTGGACTGGTTTGGAGAAGGAAGAGTGCGATCGAATTTTGGGAGAGTTTCAAGGAAATTTGCGCTCGGCTGTGGCATCAATTAGTCAGTAGTCAACCGATTTTAGATTTTAGATTTTAGATTTTGGATTGAAGAAAGAGGCCCCACTGATAAATCCGGCCCCCCAAACCAAATTGCTTTCGGTCAGCAGTCAGTAGTCATTAGTCAGTTGTTATTGGTTATTGGTTATTGGTTATTCCCCATTCCCCATTCCCCATTCCCCATTCCCCATTCAGTTGTCAACTGTCATTTGCGATATCGATTCCAAAAATTGTGCAATCTCTTTAGTGGATCTGATGTGATAAACACTTTTGGTATTTTGAGCGCGATCGACATACTCGCGATATCTGGGAGTCAAATACTTGTGACACAACCAAAGAGCGCGGTAACTATTAATTGAACTCTTCAATATCGGACTGTTTTCAGGCCAGCCTTCTGGGGGTATAAAGCTACCTGAAATCAGCCGTTTAGTCACCCACCAAAAATGCACGTATAGCGGTAAATCGACAAAAACCAGACTATCCGCCTCATTGAGTCGCAGCCAGAGGGTTTCCATGCAACCAAACCCGTCAATAATCCATCGATCGGTCGCCATAATTTTCTCATGGGTATGCTTGTATTCTTCATAGTTCACCTCAGCGCCCCCAGATTGATATTGAATCTTATCCAAGATGTAAAGTGGCAAACCAGTGATTTCCGATAATCTCTTGCTGAGAGTTGATTTACCGCCTCCAGCGTTACCAAACACGGCTACTTTTTTCATAATTTCCTTTTTAGTAATTTACTGTAGTTTAGACTAAAAAATGAGCGCAGCTAAAAGTAGCCACCTTTGAATGTCAGGCAAGCTGTTGCTCAAAAACTCAAAAAGTA
>NZ_SRRZ01000162.1 GCF_013179805.1 Microcoleus asticus IPMA8
CAAACGAAAGTAAATTTGTCCTTCAATTTGAGTGCAAGTTTCAACCTTGACTCCAGGCAAGTCTAATAGATAGTCTAAATGAAAGCTCATCGCTATAACTGTATTGGTTGATCTATTTTACACCATAAACTCAGGAGAGCCATGCGATCGCCGCCTTAGAAGTAATGAGTCGGTTTGCAGCAAATCCCAAATGGCTGATTTATTTGCCGCCCACAATGTCTCCCGCTGCTACCTCCAAAGAACCTGGACTTTTAGAACATCCAGCCGAAGCATTTAGCTACTACCAACAGCAGGGGATATCGACAGTTGTGTGCGAAGAAAAGCACATGGGTTCCCGTGCAGTTGCGATCGTGTGCCGCGACGCATCGGCAGCTTTACGCCGCTTTGGCATTCTCAGCGAGAGTATGGGCATTTGCTACACCCGCACGGGACGGCATTTTTTCGATAATTCTACCTTAGAAACAGAATTTTTAGCGCGGGTAAATGTCGCTCTCACTGCCAGCAATTTTTGGGAGAAATTTCAAACCGATTGGGTGTGTTTGGACTGCGAATTAATGCCTTGGTCAGCCAAAGCTCAAGGTTTGTTGAAAGAGCAATACGCCGCCGTGGGAACAGCATCTCGTCACGGGTTGGCGGAGGCGATTAAGAGCTTAGAACAGGCAAACCAGCGGGGAGTTGAAATTAATTCTTTGCTGACTAGCTACCAAGAGCGAGCCGAACTAGCCGATCGCTATGTTCGTGCCTATCAGCGCTACTGCTGGCCAGTGAAATCGCTCTTAGACCTCAAATTAGCGCCTTTCCACATCTTGGCAACCGAGGGAAATGTTCACACTGACAAAAATCACTGTTGGCACATGGAACAGATTTCACAAATTTGTAAAGCTGACCCTGAATTGCTGTTAGCTACTGAATACAAAATAGTTGAACTTGCCGATTTTGACAGCAGATCCGCAGGAATTCAATGGTGGGAAAAACTGACGGCGGCGGGAGGCGAAGGAATGGTTGTTAAACCAATGGATTTTATTGTGAAAAATAGCAAAGGACTCGTACAGCCTGCGGTAAAATGTCGCGGTAAAGAGTATTTGCGAATTATTTACGGTCTGGAATATTCTTTGCCGGAACATTTAGAAAAACTGCGATCGCGCGGACTTTCCGGCAAGCGTTCTTTGGCGTTGCGAGAGTTTGCTCTCGGTGTAGAAGCATTGGAGCGATTTGTGGCGGGTGCTCCATTGAGACAAGTTCACGAGTGCGTTTTCGGAGTTTTAGCGATGGAGAGCGAACCTGTCGATCCGAGGCTGTAAATTTATTCCATAGGACTTACGCTCCCTATCACACTTCTTCGGGGATGAGATGCCTGACGGTAATGAAATTAAGCATAAAAAAATGGCGTTTGTACTTGACAAACGCCATTTTATAGAGTTACAAACGCGGCGTCTTATCTTGTTTAAACGACGCTAACCATTCGCGAATTTGGTCGGCCGCAATCTCGCGCCCGCCCAAACCAAAAGCTAGAGCAATGCCAACTGCGATCGCCCCGAGCAGCAGCCCGAAAGCCAAATTCACAATATCGCTGCCAATGCCCATTTGTTGCAGCGCTAAGGCCGCAACAAAGGCAATAATCGCGATCCGAGCCGTTTGGCCCAAAAGCCGCGCTTGGCGAGTTCCAGAACTGGCAATCAAACTAAACGCCAGATTCGCCAAATACAAGCCGATCGCAAATACCACCAAACCGGCTAGCACCCGGCCTGCAACCAGCACAATACCGCTAACAATCGCCGTCAGCGCTGGAATCTGCAGCACGTCGGTAGCAGCCACCACAGCAAACAGCATGATGCCCACCTGCACCACAATACCGACAAACTCAGAAGGCGTGCGGGCCGGAAGTTCCGGTTCCTGAAGAATTGTTGCCTCCGGATCGATCGAATTTGGCGGTAGCCGCAGCCGCTGTTTCGGCGGCGGCTGCACTCCCAACCAAGAAAAGACATTGTTAAAGCCAATTCCGGTCAGGATATTAGTAACCAAATCGCCTACCCAGCGCCCCAAAATGTAAGCAACCGCCAGAATCAGCGCTGCGGTGAAGATTTTAGGAACCGCGCCCAAAATGTCGTTGAGCATCGCGACTGCAGGCTGCGAAATCGCCTGAATATCCAAAGCGTTGAGAGCTGCGATCGCCGTTGGAATCAAAATCAAAACATAGACGATCGTCCCGACAATCCACGACAGCGATTGTCCGCCCGCAGTCCGCGAAATTCCAAACCGAGCGCCCAAACTGTCCGTCCCAGCAGCAGCCAACAGATTCGTGACAATCCGCCGCACCACCACAGCCAGCAGCCAGCCCACAAACCCAATCAGCACAGCTTCCAGAATTTTCGGAATTGCCGCCAGAATTTGGTTGAGCAAATTATTAACCGGCAGCAGAGCCTGCTGCAATTGCAGCGCTTCCAGAATCAGCGGCAAAAATAGCAGAAAAATGAACCAGTACAGCGCATTCGCCACAGTATCGCTCAGCAGCAAAGGGCGCTCCCTGGGCGCAGTGCCCACCTCCTGATTCAAGCGCTCGTCCACGCTAAAAGTCCGCATCACCCGCGATACGGCCATTTTGGCGACTGTCGCCAACACCCAAGCAATCCCCAACCAAATTAGCGCGCCGGCTAACTTCGGCAAGAAATTAGCTATTTGATTGAGAAAAGTATTGAGGGGTTGCGAGACAGCCGTTAGATTCAGGCGGTTGAAAAATGCAACTAGGAAAAAGACAAAAATGATCCAGAATACCGCTGCAGAAATCCATTTTTCCACTTGCGGAGATCCTGCTCCTTCCGGGCGGCCGGTAATCCAAGCAGCCAGTCGGTTGTCGATCGTAGTCTTCTTGAGCAATCCTCCGACTACAGATGAGACGAGGGCTGATACTATCAAGCCAACTAGCAGGATACCGACGGCCCAGATGAGGTTTTCAATGTTTGAGCCCTGAATGAAATTGTTAATTCCGCGTTCGGCATCTGTCAGCGGATTCGGGGGGGGCGGGGCCTGGGCCAAAATGCGATCGGACAAAGCCGCTATGGGGCCCGATATCGGTTGAGTTATTTCTTGCCAAGTTTCATTCATTTTTTTCTCAGGTTAACGTCATATTTGACATGGAAAAGACGAAACTTTAATAATAGTTACACAAAATCTAGACATCGCCTAAACTTAATGTTTGTACGCTTTTAATCGTACTGGGTTAACTACAAAACCCTCTATCGAATTAGGGATAAACCCATCTCCGACTGCTTTTCTGCCAATATTCAAAGAACCGTTGACATCGGCATTTATGAAGCGTCCAGTTTGGGTTCTGAACAATCCTCTTTTTACCCTACTGCCCATGTAGTCGGAATGTTGTTGAATTGGTTCCCAATCCAATGCTGAACATTTGGATGTGTAATTCTCCTCTACTAACACAACTTTTATTCCCGCAAGTTTTCCTTTGTACTGCAACATTTGCACGAACCTGGCATGGGGAATGCAGGCAAAATTTTGATTGTTAACCTTGCCAGCATGAATCCCATCTTTAAAATCATGGTTCCAGCCTATAACCAGCAAGCCAATTTGACGATTGACGAGTTCTTTAATAATTGCGGAACTCGCCGTGTGGAGGTAGTAATCCACTTTACAGTTACGCTTGTGCCACAATTTGGCAAGTTTTTTACTGTTTTTTTGCCCTGCGGGTAGCAATGATTTCAATGCTTCGGAAACTTGATTGCAGTATTGATTGGTTGACTTAACAGCCCGTCCGTCGTAGATTGTCGGTACTAACCCAGGAACATTGTAGGTTAATGTTGCCAGATTGTTTAATCCTAAATTTATGGCAGCTACTCTCTGATTAACTTGTAAAGGCTGTTCTAACTTTTCATATACCACCTCGACAACATAACAACCTACCTTGGGAACAATCCGGATTTCCAAAATCGAGGTGACTTTTGAGGGCAACCAAATATTAGTCCCAGAGGGACGAGCATATCCTTGTTTTAAGGCTCTTTTGCTGACAGCTTGACAATTAAATACAACTACATAGCGCCCGTCCTCTCTTTTTCGCTCTCTTGAACCTTTATAATGAGGTATTTTAGGTGCGACTTTAAATTTAGTTGGGTCTTCCTGATAGTTTCGCATCGCCAGATAATAGCTAGTCCATGCTTTGAGGACTAAGCCGAGCGTGCTTTGTGCTACTTTTGCGGGCAGTGCTTTGTAATCAGGACTTGTTTTGAGCGCGTGATAAACAGCCAGAGCGTTTGTTTGTTGGCTGGCGAAAAAGTTTTGACGGTAGATGTAGTTAGCGCTGTTGTAAAGATTTTTGCACAGCCAAGACAGTCGATCGGCTTCTCGATAAAACCTATGATTTGGTTTAATGACGTGCCTTTCGACTAACTGCATAATCGGTATATATACTTTAATTCAAGATGATACACTGTATTTATGAGTGTGTCAATCTTTTAATTTCTGGAAAAATTGACGTTACAAGTAAATAAAGGATTATTAAAGTAAGCAAAGTTTTGTAATACCCTCCTTGTTGCAGGTTCTCATGTCAATTCGTCAAGTTTTCGAGCAATCCATTGAAATTAGCGCTGCTGCTACTGTGGTGGAGCAGTGTATAGTCGATCGCACTTTAATGCACAAGTGGCTTAATCCCCTGCTGCGCTGCGATCCCGAGGGCGAATGGGATACTGCTGTAGGAAGTCGCAGCTTATTTACCATAAAAATTCCCGTTTTGCAACCCACTTTAGAGAGTGTGGTGTTGGAGCGACAACCCGGTTTAATTGTGTGGGGGTTTGACGGATTTTTCAAAGGATGCGATCGCTGGGAATGCCAGCCCCAAATCCAAGGAACTCTCTTGATTAACCGCTTTGAATTTCAAATTCCCAATCCTTTAATTAGATTTGGTTTCAATCGCTTTGCAGCCCCTTGGACGCAGAAAGATATGAAAGACCAACTCCGCCGACTCAAACGGGTAGCCGAGCAATTATCTCAAAAAATGGGTAATTGGTAATTGGGAATTGGTAATTGGTAATTGGTAATTGGCAATAGCTGAAAACGAGAGCTAATAGAGAAAAAAAGCAGCAGTTCCCAATTCCCAATTCCCAATTCCCAATTACCTGCAACTTCAGTTATTTACTTCGTACTTCCCGAGGGACTGGGCTGACAAATCATTTGTCTGGCGGAATTCACCGCTTGGCCGGCGGTATTTTGCAAAGCCGGGGAATTCTGATACAAAGCTTGCAAATCTTGCACGTCTTTAATCACTCGCTCGTAGATAGCCATAGCTTGATTGCCGTCAACTTCTAAGGCCGCAGGGCTGTAACTTTGCATCACTTCCAGCAGCGATATTTTGCCATCTTTGGAAGCTGCGACTAAAGCATCGCGCAGTGCGGGCACGCTTTGAAGCCGAGCAGTCGGCGCATAAGCAACCTCGCCCAATTGCTTGAAAACAATTTCCCCAAAATAAGTGGTTGCCAGCCGCGCTACTAATTGGGAATCTAAAGGCACTTCTCGCGTTAATATTTCGCGCATCGATTCGGGAGTTTGTTTCGCAAGACTCAGAACGCTTTGCAGTTGAGATGATGCTTTGCCAGTTTGTGCCAAGCTTTGCAAGTCGCTTATCGGTAATGTTACGTCAACAGCACCGTATTTTACGGTAACATTGTCTAATGCAAAGGCTTTATCGCTGCTCAGGAATACTGCACTTGTTCCCAGAAAAAGCGCCAAACCTAATGATAAAGACTTTGACATTCTTTTGGTTAAATGGGCTGACAGCGCTTGCATTCCGTTGAGATAACCTTGTTGAAACTGAAAGTTCATGGGTTTGTGCCTCTTTACGTCAAAATACTTTTTCGATCGATCGTCTGTGCGGGTATCAGTCGGGAAAGTGGACTCGGGAACTCCGTAAATGACCTATGATTTTACAGTCATGTCAAGCAAATTTAACCTATCAAAAGATAGGTGTCAATCGATCGCTTATATGTTAGAGGCATACTGGCGATAATTTGATCGAGCTTTGCAAAACTTATAAAAGCGACATTTTGCCGTCGAGCAACAGTTTATTGAGTGTCGGTTTCACATCTTATAGTGTGCGACATATAGCGAATTTAAGTTAACATATCCCGATCGAGCCGATCGAGCAATTGGCGAATTCTAGCAGCATCCTCAGCATTCGGAGCATTTCTCAGGTAGAGTTGCAAATCGTGGCGCGCCTCAGCCAAGCGGCCAACTTGATAGTACAGAATTCCGCGATCGCGCCGTTCCCCCGCCGCATCGGGAAACAGCAGCAAAATCCGTTCGATCGCCAAAAGTACCCTCACAGCATCTCGCTGCTGCAAGTAAATCGCCTTCAGATTTCCCAGCATTCGCCCCAAAAAATGCCGGCGACCGATCGGGGCGAGAAAAGCCGGCTGCAACTCCATCGGTTGACCGTAAATTTGAGAAAGTCTGGCTTGACAATCTTCAGGAAATAATATTTCCCCGCCGTTAAACGCATCAACAAAAATACCCGCATCTTCAAAATCCGGTCTAATTAAAAAATGTCCCGGCATCCCAATTCCGACCATCGGAAAATCAATGCGCTTAGCAACTTCCAAATAAACCAAAGATAAAGAGATCGGAATGCCAGTACGCCGATCGATCACTTCATTCAAAAAGCTATTGCGGGGGTCGTAATAATCAGCATCATTGCCCGCAAACTGCAACTCCCCGTATAAATAGGCGTTAATAGTTTGAATGATCCGCAGCGGATAATTCTGTGCCGGCAGGCGATCGCGCACTTCATCTGCGATCGTGTCGAGAGCGTTTAGATACTCTTCGGGTTCCAAATTGGGGTATTCTTCCAAAGCCATGTAAAGGGCAGCTTTCGCCAGGTCAATCGAGCCATCAGGCTGATTTATTTCTCGATAAAATAGTTGTCGGGCGATCGGAAAATCCATATTTATTATTGATTTATTTTTAATTTACTTTTGGGACTAATATCATGAACAGGCTTTCTGGCCTGTTCCACAACAAAGATTATTCGGGTAAACAGGCATTTTTTGTAGTATAATTAACTTTTTTATGGTAATACAGGCATTTTATCTTGTGGAACAGGCATCTTGCCTGTTGCAGCTTTTTGTAGTATGATTAAATTTTTTATGGTAATACAGGAATTTTATCTTGTGGAACAGGCATCTTGCCTGTTGCCCAAAAGATATTAAAAACAGTGAATTATTTAAATTTTAATATATTATAAGTTTTTGTATCTAAATTAGCCACTATTTTTAATAAAGCTTCACGATTTTTTTCAATCGAGCCAGCTTGACGTGAACTTCATCCGATATCAAAATAACTTTTAAATCCCGTGACTTTTGCCAATCACCCAACTGCGACGAAAAATCCGAGCCAAAGTCGATTCTTCCAAAGCAAAATAGATAGGGCGGCCGTGAGGACAAGTGCGCGGATTGCGAGTTTGCTGCCATTCATCCAACAAATTCTGCATTTGCAAAACATTTAAAGGAGTACCGTTTTTCATAGCACTGCGGCAAGCAGTCGCAACTTGAGCCGCTTGCAAATCTGCTACTTTACTGAGTTCAAAAAGCGCATCCGCACAGTCATCTCGCTCGGCTAACAATTCAGGAACTTCGCGGGCAGCCCATAGCTGTTCGCCAAAAGTTTCTACTTCCAAACCCAAGCGGGATAAATTCTCAATTTGCAGCGCCGATAACTGACTGAGAATCACTGGTTTTTCTAGACATTTTAGCTGCCAAGCCGCGCACAATTGCTCGTACAAAACGCGCTCGTGAGCGATGTGCTGTTCTATCAACCACATTCCGCTGGAATGTTCCGCAACAATGTAAGTATTGTGAATTTGAGCGATCGCCCTCAATTCCATCAATCCTATTTTATTAGCTTTTTCCTCTGCGCCGCCGTCATCATTCTGCTTAGCCGAAATCCCGACACTGTAAGCACTTTTTTGTTCCGATGCCTTCAGCAATTTTCCCACTCGTTCGGGAATTGGGGCAGCAGGCAAAACCTCATCATTAAGGTGCAAAGCGCGAGCAATTGCCTCGCTAACTTGTTCTTGCCAAAAACTCGGATCGTGCAGATAAATTTCCACCTTAGCCGGGTGGCGGTTCCAGTCGATTTCCGAGGGGGAGATTTGCAGGTGAACAAAACACACTGGATAGCGATCGCGCGGACAAGTACGGGCAAAGGCGCTGAGAATAGTTTGCTCTAATTCTGGCGATCGCACAACTCGCCGATTTACCCCAACTTTTACCCAATCCGGTCGCCTGCGGTGACAGCGATCGGGCAAACCAATTACTAATTCCAAACGCTGGGAATTGGGCATTGGGCATTGGGAACTGGCAAGGGGTAATTGGTAATTGTGCTTAACTGTAGCTGCAACAAGTTGAGTTTCTACCAATAAACTTGCTGCTTTCTTATTTTCAGGACTCGCAGGCACATCTAACTTTAAATACTGCAAATCGCTCGCTCGCACACCGCGCACAAATTGAGGTAAAATGTGTTCCGCTGTGCTACCAGGAGTTACGTGCAAACAAGGGGTCTTTCCTTGACGCAACTGCCAATTAACCTGCGGGTGACAAATAGCAATTTGCTGAAGAATTGATTGGATCGATCGCATTTGCTGTGCCGCCGACAAAAAACTGCGGCGCACAGGCCAATTGCCAAACAAATTATCAACAGTCACCACCGTACCCGGAGCGATCGCCGCTGTTTCCACCTCCACAGCAACGCCCGCGTTGTTGTAAACTACCCGCCAGCCCGCTCGAGCATTTTCAATTCCCCCCTTGTTAAACGATGATTTGGCTGGGGTTTGTGCCGACTCTCGATTTTCCGAAAAATCCCCCAATCCCAAATCATTCGATCGGCTCAAAACCTCCAAACAGCCCAACTGAGCCAAACTGTGCAAAGCTTCCCCGCGAAATCCCAAAGTAGCAATTTTGTAAAGGTCTGCTTCAGTGGTAATTTTGCTCGTACTGTGAGGCGAAGCAGCCTGCTGCAAATTTTCCAGATCCATTCCCGTACCATTATCTGCAACTTGTACCCGCCACTGTTCGGGCCAGACAGAAACAACGATGCGAGTTGCGCCTGCATCCAGAGAATTTTCAACTAATTCTCGTACCGCTGCGGCGATCGAATCAATCACTTCGCCTGCAGCAATTAAATCGATCACTTCTGTGGGTAAAGTTTGAATAGTAACTGGCATCAGATTTTTAGCGCTTCGTTAATTCAATTCTACTGCATTCTGCAACTCCCTACATAGTATTAGGACTTACGCTTTTAAACTCGGTTTCTTAGAATAATATTGTTTGGTAACAGAAAATATACTCATCAACCAAGTCTGTGAGGCTGAGTGAGAAAGTCCTAAGTACATATCTTCCTACCTACTTAAACTCATCGGCTCAAGCCATGATTTTCGGAAAGCGGATGTAAAAAGTTGTCCCTTTTTCGTCCTCCGACTCATAAGTAATTTCCCCTTTGTGAGCATCAACGATTGACTTAACGATCGCCGTTCCCAATCCAGTACCCGTCCGCTTGCCATAAGTCACAAAAGGTTCAAATAAATTTTCCTTAATTGCCTCCGGAATGCCCGGGCCGTTATCGTAAATGCTAATTTCTGCCCACTCCTCACTTTGTGTCACAATAATCTCTACTCGCCCCCCGCGCCCCCCAAAAGCTTCAGCAGCATTCCCAACTAAATTTTGCAAAACACGCAAAATTTTATTTTCGTCTGCTTCCACTATCACTTCTGTCACCCGTAAGACTAAATCTACTTTTGCCGCCTCAAAATAAACTCTGTTCAACCTTTCAAACTGCTGCAACGTCTGGATTAGATTAACTGGTTTTTTATGTAATACAGCATTGCCGCGCGAAAATTCTAATACTTCTTCAGCCATCCCCAACATTCGCTGAACCTGCAATTGAATAAGTTCGCACCACTCCTGAGTTTCCTCATCCGGGTGCATTTCTTTGAGCATTTCGCTGGAGAGTTTAATTCCCGTAAAAGGATTTTTGAAATCGTGAATAATGGTGCTCACCATTTCTCCTACCAATACCATTTTTTGTCTGTGTACGAACTGGCTAACATATTGATCCGTGGTATCACGCAAATTTTTTGTAATGAAACTAAACATTTTCAGTACCGCACTGCCTTTAGCAAACTGCAGAGTTGCTATCAGTTCTTCCCGACCTATTTTTGCCAAAGTCGATCCGCTAACTGCCACAGCTCTAGCACTGCGAGGCTCACCGTCTAAAACTCCGAGTTCGCCAAAATAATCGTCGGGCTTAGCGATAGCAACAGTTTGATATTTTTTGTTTTCAATCCGCTTGCTAAACTCGACTTCACCTTCTAAAACTAGATATAAAAAATCTGCTGTTTCTCCTTCTTCAAAAACCAGTGTTTCCTCAGCAAAACTCTCCACAACAGCTATTTGGCAAAGGTGAGAAGCTTCCTCTGGTTCAAAATAAGACATAAATCGATGAGATGCCAGATCCATGTGAAAATACCTAAGGCTTAATTTAAACAGTTTCTTTCTTCTATTTTCGCAGATCGGGATCGGTGCGTTAATAAAATACAATGCTGCTTTAATCTGCCTCTATTTTCTGACATCCCAGGCTTGGACGCAAGGATTTGGGTCGGGATGCAGAGCCAGACTAGCATAGCAGCACCAGCAATCTCACCAAAATTCTCAGTTTATTGACTAAAATACATAAATATTGTACAATTTTTCAGATTTAAATTGGATGTGCGGGCGGGTTCTCCGGGCCGCCTCAGAAGATTTTAACTGTAGAGAGATCGTGTAATTTAAATGCCGATCGACCGAGTTTGCAAAAATTAACACTCGCGAGATAAAACGATCGCAGCATTCTGCCCGCCAAAGCCAAAACTCAAACAAACCGCGTTTCTGGCAATAGCCGATCGCGCACAGCGAACAAAATCTAATTCAAACCCCGGTTTTTTCATTCCAACGCAAGGCGGCAACATCTGATATTTAATACTCATCAAACAAAAAGCTACGCCCAAAGCTCCCGAAGCTCCCAAAGTATGACCCGTAGCCCCCTTAGTCGAACTAACAGCAACTCCTCGGTGAAACAACTTCTCAATTAACAGCGCTTCGTGTCGGTCATTTAACTCAGTTGCAGTACCGTGAGCATGAATAAAATCTATATCAACCGCCGCTAAATTGCTCTGTTTCAAACATTGATTTACCGCCGCGATCGCACTTTTCCCACCCAGAGCCGGCGCGGTAGCATTGCAAGCATCATTTGTCAAGCCCAAACCGGAAATTCGACCGTAGATTTTAGCGCCACGACGCCTTGCCAACTGGGCGGATTCTAATACAAATAAAGCCCCGCCTTCACCGAGCACAAACCCTTCCCGATTTTCATCAAAGGGATAGCACCCAGCGTTTGCCAAAGCACCCATCCGGCTAAATCCAGCCACAGTCAGCGGTGTAATTGGCGCTTCCACAGCACCTGCGATCGCCCGCTGACACTCACCAGTGCGGATTAAATCAACAGCACGGGCGATCGACCAAATACCCGTCGCGCAAGCAGCCATCGGCGCCAGCACCGGCCCCGTCGAGCCAATTGCCCTCGCCGCCGCGATCGCCCCCATGTGAGGCAAAAAATTCACGAATTGAGAATCGGTAATCGGTAATTGGTAATCGGTAATCGGTAATTCCCTTCCCTCTTCCCTCTTCCTTCTTCCTTCTTCCTTCTTCCCTCTTCCTTCCCTCGCCAACAGTTCCAAATTCGCCTGGCAACCTCGGCTAGAACCGATCGCAATCCCGCAATCAGGCAAAGGCAAAGTTAAATTAGCATCTTGCAAAGCATCTGCTAAAACCTGCCGAATTAAAGTTATTAAATCGGCAGGTTTTTTGCCAATTAAAGCCAAAGGTCGCCGTTCAAGTTCTAAAAAAGGTTGATGCCGAGCGATTCCAGATTCTCCAGACAGCAGTCTTTTCCAGCCCGTTTCCAGAGTCCCTAAACCCGAAACTAGACCAATTCCAGTAACAACAACATCCATTCACTAATGACTGCTGACTAATGACTAATGACTAATTTCAGCTAACAGCCTTAAAATTTTCCAAGCCCTGAGTAACAGTAGCCTTCTCAATGCGATCGCCCGCTTCAATCTTATCAACAACATCCATCCCTTGCTTCACGTACCCAAAAACCGCATAACTCCCGTCCAAAAACGGCACATCGGTCAAAGTAAAGTAAAACTGAGAAGAAGCCGAATCAGGACTCTGCGATCGAGCCATAGCCACAGCCCCGCGACTGTGCACCAACACGGGTTTCTCCTTAACCCCAGCTTCTTGTAGCGTCGCGCTGTAAGTAGGATTTGCAGCACCTTTAGCTTTAATTTCCAGAGGAATCCTGCGTTCTGCAGAGGTTTTCGGGTCAATAAAACCGCCAGTTCCCAGCCGCGCCGCAGGGAATTTAGGGTCTTTACCCTGGGGGTCGCCGCCCTGAACTACAAAAGGCTGAGGTTCCCGCACGACTCGGTGAAATACCAGCCCGTCGTAGACTCCCTTCTGAACCAAATCGACAAAATTGCCCGCAGTAATTGGAGCATTTTTGCCGTCGAGTTCGATCGTAATTGGAGCACCTTTAACCGTCATCACCACTGTTGCTTTTCCTTCCAAGCGTGGCAAATTGCTAAATTGCGAACTCGCCGCTACCACAGCAGGAGACGGAGACGGAGACAAAGAAATGCTTTCACCCGCCGGACTCCCTGTCGGAGTTGAGTTAACAGCCGGGGAATTACCGCATCCCCCAACAAACAACGCACCAATTATTAAAAGTGAGAACAACCACCGCTGAATTTTGATTTGCATTTGCATTTGTATTTTCACTTTCACTTTCACTTTCACTCAATGATGTAAGGTGCGCATTGCGCACCCTAGATTTATCGATTTACCAGGGATAATTTGCACCGCTTCGTGCTCACCCAATATTTATCGATTAGGTGCGCATTGCGCACCCTACGAGACATTACCAATCGAAAATGAAAAATCCCTAAAGTCCTTCTAGGGGAACTTGCAAAAATCGAGCCAATTCGGCAGCTTGATTTTCCACTTCAGACAAAGCAATCGGCTGTCCGACTCTAGTCAGGGGAAACTGACGGCGGTCTTTGAGCTTAAGATAAATACTTCGGCGGGGACTGAGACCTTCTTTAATGTCAACCCGCACAGATTGCACGTCCGATGTCTTGCAAGTAAAATCAAGTTTGCGGTTTTTGCCGGGAAATCCCCAGCGAAAAATCCGAATGTTACCAGTTTTTCGATCGAACTCGTTGTAACCGCCGCCGACATCCCAGAGAACAGTCAGCCACAGGTAAAGCGCCAACAGCACGCCGCAGACACCGTAGAAACCCATCGCAATGCCTTGGGGGATGAAAACAAGCTGAGTCGGGTCAGCAAAAGGCAGCAGGTTCACGTGCCAGTAGCTGGAAAGACCCGACAGCAGGAAACCAGTCCCTCCAATGGTGACAATCGTCCCCCACCAGTAATTGCTGAAGCGGCGGGAACCCACAACCTGGTAGCGCAGGATCGAATCGATCGAGGTCGTTGTTTTTGCAGTCATAAAACTAAACAGCCTTAAAGCCAAATTTTAATTCAATTAGCCCACCTCAGTCACGTTTCACTGACGAGATCGCGACCGAGCGATGGCATTGTGTATCAACTTCTGCTAATTATGTTGAAAGATTATGAACTTCTAATATATAGTTATGTTAACTTTAATTAGAAACCTTAGTCTTTTAACAAGCAAAAGGATTTTACCGCAATGACAATCGCAGTCGGACGCGCCCAGACCGAAAGAGGCATCTTTGATGTACTCGACGACTGGCTCAAACGCGATCGCTTCGTCTTCGTAGGCTGGTCTGGCATCCTGCTATTCCCCTGCGCCTACCTAGCCATCGGTGGCTGGTTAACAGGCACCACCTTCGTTACCTCCTGGTACACCCACGGTTTGGCAAGCTCCTACCTCGAAGGAGCCAACTTCCTCACCGTAGCAGTTTCCACCCCAGCCAACAGCCTCGGACACTCGCTGCTGTTCCTGTGGGGCCCGGAAGCACAGTGGGACTTCACCCGCTGGTTCCAACTCGGCGGGCTGTGGACCTTCATTGCCCTCCACGGCGCTTTCGCACTTATAGGCTTTTGCCTGCGCCAGATCGAAATCTCCCGTTTGGTAGGCATCCGTCCCTACAACGCCCTAGCATTCACCGGCCCGATAGCCGTGTTTGTTTCGGTGTTCCTGCTTTACCCCTTGGGTCAATCAGGCTGGTTCTTCGCCCCCAGTTTCGGCGTCGCAGCAATTTTCCGCTTCCTGTTATTCCTGCAAGGCTTCCACAACTGGACGCTCAACCCCTTCCACATGATGGGCGTTGCAGGCATCTTGGGCGGCGCGCTGCTGTGCGCCATCCACGGTGCCACCGTAGAAAACACCTTGTTTGAAGACG
>NZ_SRRZ01000163.1 GCF_013179805.1 Microcoleus asticus IPMA8
CACCAAAACTCCGCCCCACTTCCGCCAAATCTGATTCGGCGCCAAAGTAAAAACACCCCACATCATCCCAAAAAAACAGCCCCAAATCGTACCAACAAAAATCGCCCCCAAAATAGCCCCACCGCCCTCAGCTATTACCGAATAAATCCCCCCGATCGCCGCCAAACACAAACTCCCCCAAACACCTCCCCAAGCAGCATCCTGAAAAATGCGCTCAAACTTGCCCGCGGGAACCCGAGGCGCAGGAGTCCGACTCCGAGAAGACATCGGCAGCGGTAGCAACGGCACTGCGTACTGGCCGAGTTGACGCGGCAGCCCCGTGGCGGGCTGTAGCCGGCGCGCAGCGGGCTCCCTAACGACGGGCGGGGGTTGGGGCTTTTTACGCTTGATTTTCGCGGGCTGCAAGTGCAATCCGTTGCTGACTGCTTGCCGCGAAGGAAACGGATCGCGGCCTTTGAGGAGTTTTGCCCGATCGCACCAAGGGCACCGATTCAGATGATTTCCGTATTTATGCTGACTGTTTTTGCTGCAAGTAATTAAAGAATCTTCCGCTTCCCGAATCGCATTCACCCAAGTTTTCGCATCCGGGCGCGCCGAAGGATTGGCGTGCCCTTCCTCAAAACAGCGGACAAACATTTGCCGCAGTCGGGGATGCAGCATCTCGAAAGGAGGCGCAGCCGGCATCGGGCGGTAGGGAATCCGCTTCGTACCTGTAGGGAAATGGCCCGATCGAATTCTCGCTTCCAAAGCCGGCGGTTCGTCGCTACCGAGATAAACTCCCGAAAACGGGTGCGTACCTTCCATCAGCAATTGAAAAATTAATACAGCTAAACCGAACAAATCGTGCTCAGGAGCTCGATCGATATCGCGGAAAGTCTGGCCCTGCAACTCCGGCGGTGTAAACTCGGGTTTCCCCACAGGACACCGATAAACGTACCCCGTATAAGGATCGCGCACTTGAAACGAATCCGTGTCTACCAGCGTTACCAAGGCCGTATCCGTGACGAGAATGTTCGACTCGTTTACGTCGCCGATGACGTAACCCCTGACGTGGAGGGCATTTACAGCCGAGGCGAGATTTCTGGCGGTACGGTGGAGGTAAAGATAGTTAAACAGCGGTTTTTGTTCGCGCCTGGTTTTGGGAGTGTAGAAAGTGTGTACCGGCATCACTTTGTTGACGCGCGGCATCACAAAACCGACAATTTTTTCTCGCCCGCCGACAGTATGCAGCAAATCGATCGGCCAAGCAATTGAAGCGTGTCCCGGTTCCGCGATCGGCGCATCCGGCGGCATACTGAACATGACTGTGAGTTTGTCGCCGTCTTCGTCTGTCGGTTTGTGGTAGATTTTTGCTACAAGGGACGAGTCTTGGGCGATCGGGTAGATGCGACCTTCACCGCCACTGGCGATCGCGGTTTTGGTGTCGATCGCAATCAGTTGTCCGCTAAATTGGCGCTGCAACTGCATAGAATTCCGTTATGGGATAGAGGATTTGGAAGCCATCACTCAATAAACTTGACTTGCACATTAAATCTTACCTTTGTTATGACTTAGGCACGGGTGCGTCGAAACCGGGTTTTTCACCAAAAAAGGCGTTGCAGCCCGCAGATTCGGTAAAAAACCCGGTTTCTTGGGTCGGAGTGCGTCATTCGATTTTAGATTTTAGATTTTAGATTTTAGATTTACACCACGGGTAAATCCGGGGGCTTGAGGATGCAAGGATTTTGGATTTTGGATTGATTCCACGGATAAATCACGTGGCGGGTACCATCAAGAAATTATTGGTCAGCCCTGTTTCTGTTAGTGGGATGGGCGTCCCGCCCGTCCGTGCTATCAAAATTAAATGTGAACCAGCTTCAAATCCACCGACAATAACAACATTTTATCCTCAATTTTTTGCCTGACGGCCGGTGTCACCTGACAATTATCGCTGTTAAGGCATTCCACCAGCAAGTTGTGGGCGTAGTAATACTGTTTCAGCAAAGTTTTCTGTTGGGGGCAAAAGTTTCGATTGTAGCCGATCGCAGTTTTGAATTTTGCCAGCCAACAGCGACCGCAATCTTTGCGCCACTTTTTCCAGTTTTGCAAATCAGGCATCTGAGTCTGAAATTGTGCCAGCAGTTGTTTAAGTTCTGGTTCAATATCCAGCGCCAAAATGCCAACCAAGATATCCAGCGCATCATTATCAAAAGCCAATTTCAGAGACTCGTTAACCTCCGCAAATTCTACATTTTTTCGCGCCTTGGCCAAACAATTCCGAAACTTGCGAACTTTCGATCTATCAAACTTCAGACTCGGATCGAGGACGCGAGTCAAAGCCAAATCGAGCACGCAAACTAAGGCCACATAAAAAGCGCGAATTTCCGCCGGTTTGAACTTCCTTTGCACTAACTGAGACTTGTGATTTGCCCAGATTAGCAACTGCTGCAAAGTTTCATCTTTAGCGGCCATACTGTCTAATTTTTGTTGCATCAGCAGCAAAAGTTCGTCAGCTGGTTGCAAAATGCTGACAACTCTCACAAATTCATTTTTCCACTTTTTGTCTGTAATCCGGCTGACCAATTCTGGCAGCGATTCTGGGTTGGCACTGTCAATCAGATATTCTGGTTGAGTGTCGGTTTCTTCTAGCAGTTCGTCAACTGCGCTTTTGATAAAGTTATCCACCAACCAGTCGCGGGTACGCGAGAAATTGCTCTCCAATTCCAGGTAATGACTGCCTAATTTTGCCTTAAAGTCTTTGGGAAAAATCTCTTTAGCCACCAACATATTTTTCCAGCGACTTAGCTGGCTGGCGTTGCGTTCGGGAAAGCGGTTGTACAGATAGTCGATCGCGATCGCATCTAGAATATCCGCACCCAGGATTTCCCGCCGTTTCACCTCGTTTTCGGGTCCTATTTGTCGCCGCCGCTGAGTTAGATCCCGATGCTGGCTAACAGTTGGTTCAATCAAGTGCTGAATCAGCCAGTTTCCCCCACGGAAAAAATCGCGATCGAACTCCAAGTAAATCGCGCCAAACAAAGCCTCAAAAGTCTTCGCCAAAATTTTATTGTACTGACTTTCTTCTGTTTCTTTTCGATTCCAGACGCGCCAAGAGAGTTCCTTTAATTTCAAATTTTGTGCAAATTCCGCAACTTTTTTCGGGTCTGCTAAACGAGCTTTTAAGGTTGAGATAGCATCTGGATCGAGTTCTGGATATTCGCGGTACAGGTAATCAGTAACAACAGCACCGAAAATCGCTCCGCCTAAGAGTGACAGCCGTTTGTACTTAACCTCTTGCCAAGCGGGAGACTCTTCGGGGCGATCGGGGTAATCGCTGGTATAGTAACGGCAGTTTAAGGCGATTTCCAGCAGTTTTGTCTGCTGAAAGCTGCAAAGGTCGATCGCTGCTTTAACTGCGTCAATATCTACCTTTTTACTTTTTATTAGTTCTAATTCTTCTTCACATTTTCCCCACTTTTCCAACCAATCACCGCCAGCATCTTCAACATACCGATCCACAAAATCTACCCCGTAATTCATCCATTCATCCTGCATTTTTCTGGCGGCTTCCAGTTCTTCCCTGACTTTCTGCAAGTTATTTTCAACGGTGTTCGTACCTTGTACTGTCATAGTATTGATTTTGATGTATTTTGATTTTATTTCCAACAATTTCACCGCGATTAAATCAAATCTCAATTGAATTTAGGCCGTGTTGCTAGTTATTTTACAAGATTGATTTGTACCCTAAATCTTCCCGTCGCTTAACCTTCGTATCAAACACCTGTTGCCGCCGTCTGGCAGACCCCTCCCGGAACTCGAAAAGGGGGAGGAATAATCTTGGTCTGTTTTCCCTTTTGCGGAAGCTGGCTGGGGGCTAGCTTTGTTGCATTGTCGAGAATTGTGCAATATGTGAGTTAGTCAAAATTTCTTTATTCACCGAGTTGGGAGCAGTCGAACTATTCTCAGCAGCATATCTGCTTGATTTACGGGAACTTGAGGTAACGACCTGCGGGCAAATTATCGCTATTATATAATGCTATGTTAACTAACTGGTTCAGGAAATTTTCATCGTTTCTATCATAACTTAAAAATAATCCTCTGTCAATCCCCCAACCTTGAAGAGTTTGTTGCCAATTTTGATATTTTTGTTCAGAGAACTCATCCGAAAGAGTAGTCACTTGGATGCAGAGGGGCTGCTGTTGGCGGTTGCTAACGATCGAATCGGTTGCCATAGAAAGATCGGCAACATATCGATACAAAACAGTACCTTGGCGATCGACAATTCGGGCTGCGATCGCTCGAATGACGATATCGTCAGCCGGATCGAATTTACCGGCTTTCAGTTTTTGTTTCCAGATGTAAAATTTGCGATCGTTTTCGCTCAGCCATTTAGGAAATAGATAGCTGTACCAATACTTTTCCCCCGGAGTCATTAACTCAAATGCGGCTTGCTGTTCTCTTCCTGAAGGTAGAGATTGAACTGCCAGCCAAACCTGAGAATCTCGGATAAGCTGCAGCAAAAAAGCCATCACAAATTTTTTAGCAGTTAGCGAACCGGGTTTAACATCTTTCACCCAGCGATTGATTTCATCCAATCTTCTCGCCAAACTCGGATCTATTGGATCTGCTTCGCTAATTAGGGAGTTGAGCTTATCCTTAATCTCTTGTGCTTGCAAACGACGACCTACTGTACAGACTAAAGCAGAATTGTTGACACCTCGATTTTATTATAGAACCGCGCAAAATTTTCACCGCTGATTAGGTTGAACGCATTAGACTTGTTGCAAAATTCAGAATCGGAAATTTTTAACCGCAGATCAACGCCAATTCACGCAGATGGGTGTTGGCTTTGGCAAAATGTCTATTTTTAATTGTCCTGTGCCTCCGAACTCGAAAAAGTTGCTAACAATAATGTTAAGTCATCATCGGTGCGTTCGGAAACGCGGGGCGATCGCAAAAATGACTCTAATTGCTGTTTCGCATCTTCTTCTTCTTTCCACTCGCCAGAAAACCGAAACAAAGGCGCAAAAAACGGCTTGTGCGGCGTGCCTTCCGGGATCTTGAGAGCTAGCATTTGCAAGCCGTCGGAAAAAACGGCTAAGTGCCGCAGTTTTTCCCGCAGTACCTGAAATTGCGCTGTTTCGATCGCATTCGGCGAAATCAAAAAGATAGTTTCGTTGATGTATTCGCCGCAGGGAGGTACAGTCAGGGCGATCGCATTTCCTGCACTGTCACCTGCTACCGCCGCACCGTCACCGATTTGAGCAACTGCGATTAATTCTGGCGTAGCAACAACCGCAATTAAAGTGCAGGCTAAATCTCTCGCAGCCACTTCCCGCACTGCAGCTTCTGCTTCCACCTGCGCCCGCGCAACTTGCAGTGATGCTGTCAAGAATACCTGCCATTCGCCGTCATTTTTAGGCAGGCTTTCCTGTTGCTGGCAAATCGTTTCGACAACCGCTTCCACAGCAATTTTTGCCCCAACTTCTGCGAGTGCTGCCGAACCCGCACCGTCGGCAACCGCTGCCGCTAAAACACCGTTCGGCAAGAGACGCCAGCAGTGGGCATCTTGACAAGGCTGCGATCTTTTTTCGTGGCTCGTACCTATCACCGATGCCGCTACAACTTGCCAATTAAAGGATGAATTCTGCATTAATTACTCTTTAACTCAAAACTTCGTAAATTCACAACTATGCAAAGTCTGAACGGGTTTATTTATCCCTAATTACAGCACTTTTCTGGGTTCGTAGGTACTAGCCCTTGTAGGGGCACGGCACTGCCGTGTCCCTACGGCACTCTTACTAATGACTAATGACTAATGACTAATGACTAATGACTAATGACTGATGACTGATGACTGATGACTAAACTGTTCCCCATCCGGGTGGTGGCAGTGCTACTTGTTCATCAATTTTTGAGTGAGAAACTCTCTGCATACTAGCCGACAGCCAGATGAACATCTCTCTAAAGTCTAATCCTCTCAATTTTACAGGCGTGCGCTCGACAATTTGCCCGAGACGGGCGATATTAGCACCTTCCACTCCGACTGCAAAAAATGCCACGCGCTTGTTAGTTTCTTCCTCTTTAATCCGCTGTGCTGCTATTTCCACAACATCGTCTGATTCACCTTGAGGTTCGCCGTCGGTAATCATAAATACCCACGGGCGGTAGTAGGTAATGCCGTTGTTGCGGTATTCGGATTTGCGGGCCGCAATGGTATCTAATGCTAGCTGAATCCCTGCGCCCATGTGGGTTTGTCCTTGAGCTGTCAGCAGCGGCGTCTCGAACTGGTCGGCGGTCACGAAGTCTTGCACGACTTTGATATGATTGTCAAATGAAATAATCGCGACTTCGACTCGCTTTTTAGCTAGTTCGTCTTTAATTAGGTCATTCCTAAAAATTTCCAGCCCCTCATTCAAGGCATCTATGGGTGCGCCTTGCATGGAGCCGGAGGTGTCCAGCAGGAGGACGCAGGGACAGCGCGGCTCTGGGTTTTCGGCAAATTCTACGGCTTCGTCTAGTCTCATGGTTCGGGGTTGACCTGGGAGTGGCTCGATTTCTAGGTTTGTTACTTTACTGTATCAAGTCAGTAACAAATTTAAGTGCAAATTGCTAGGGCGATCGCATTTTACCATTTGCGTCAATCGATTTTCGATTTTCGATTTTCGATTTTCTATTAAAGAATAGGATAGCTGCGGTCAAAAACAGAAATTTGCTGCTTGCCGTGGTACGATCGACAAATTGCCTGCCTGGAAAATCTGGGTAAATATTATGATTGCAACAGTCACGCAAAAATTAACCTTTGACCAATTCCTTGTAGAATGTCCAGAAGATGGACGCTCTGAACTGGTAAACGGAGAAATTGTAGAGATGAATGCAACAAGAAATGATGATGTTGCTGATTTTACGTCTGACTCCTTTAAAGATGAAATTAAACGGCTAAGTTTAAATTATGTTGTCAAAAATACCGCCGTTATCAGAACTGTAACTAAAGCCGGAATCGAACAAGGGCGGAGACCGGATGTCAGCGTAATCGATCGCGATTTGTGGCGGTCGAACCGTTCTGCTTATGCTGCCTTACGGGAACCAATTCAACTGGCAGTGGAAGTAACATCAACAAATTGGGAGGACGATTATATAGACAAGTTGGACGAATATCGGCGCCTCGGAGTTCCTGAGTATTGGATTGTCGATTATTTAGCAATTGGCAGCAGGGAATTTCTGGGAAATCCCAAAGTTCCAACTGTATTTGTCCACCTTTTGGATGCAGAGGGCAACTATCAAAGAAGCGCGTTTAAAAGCAGCGAACGAATTGTGTCGCGGACTTTTCCCGAATTAACGCTGACAGCAGAAGAGGTGATGAATGTTTAACTTCGGTTAATCCAGCTACCCAGACTATTCTCCATAAAAAATCACTGAAAATATGAAATCTATTTCTGATAAAAAACTTTCCGATCGAAAAGCTATTAGTCCTTGGAGTTACAAACCTTGGTGGTGTCAGCCTTGGTCGATTCTTTTAACTGGTATTAGCCTGATTAGCGGTAGTTGGTTTTTATTAAAAACTGTTTGGATAACTGTTTTAGTCGCGATTCCTTTATTAGCCTGGATGGGGTTTTTCTTGTTAGTATGGCCGAGGTTGATGCTGTCTAGCGGAGTTTTAGATTCCGATGCAGATTAGGTTTTGGTGGCGCGCACCCTATGTTTAGGGTAAGGTGGCGCGCACCCTATGTTTAGGTTAAGGTGCGCGGTGCACGCCCTACTTTTGAGTGTTTCGCAGTCTAGGTTTGCGGGTAATAGTCTTGAATTGCTTTTACTTGCATCGGGTGGGATTTGAGCGATCGAATTCCCGCTGCTGTCGCTTTGGCACCGGCTATTGTCGTAATAATCGGGATTTTGTAAGTCAAAGCTGTGCGGCGAATAAAGATTCCGTCGGCGCGGGATTCTTCGCCCGAAGGTGTGGTGATAATTAGTTGAATTTTCTCATTCTTGATCGAATCCAACAAATTCGGCCGCCCTTCGTGCAGTTTCAATTCCAAATCTACCTCTAAACCTTGTTCTCGCAAAACTTTGCGTGTCCCGTGAGTTGCGACTACTCTGAAACCCAATTCTAAGAATTCCTTGACAACGGGTACAACTGCTAGTTTGTCCCGATCGCGCATCGAAACCAGCACGGTTCCAAACAGCGGCATCATTTGTCCCGCGCCGAGTTGAGCTTTGGCAAATGCTTTGCCAAAATCGGTGTCAATTCCCATTACTTCGCCGGTCGATCGCATTTCTGGCCCTAACAAGGTATCAGCTCCCGGGAACTTAGCAAAGGGCAATACTGCTTCTTTTACCGAAACATGAGTGGGTATAATCTCTTCAGTAAAACCCAAAGCTTCTAGAGTTTTGCCGGACATGACACGCGACGCCATTTTTGCTAAGGGAACTCCGATCGCCTTGGAGACAAAAGGCACTGTTCGAGAAGCGCGCGGGTTAGCTTCTAAAATGAAAACTTGTTCCCCTTGAACGGCAAATTGAATGTTCATCAACCCGATCACTTTCAGGGATTTTGCTAATTCTACAGTCCAGCGGCGGATTGTTTCTAAAGCTGCGTCAGAAAGCGTTTGGTAAGGGATAGAACAAGCAGAGTCGCCGGAGTGGATTCCCGCTTCCTCGATGTGCTCCATAATACCGCCGATCGTCACATTGCCAGTAGCATCGGCGATCGCATCGACATCCACCTCGATCGCATTCTCCAAAAACTTATCAATTAAAATCGGATGATCGGGTTCTACCAGCACGGCATAGGTCATGTAACGTTCCAATTCCGTATCGGAATAAACAATTTCCATTGCTCGCCCGCCCAACACGTAACTCGGGCGCACAACTACCGGATAACCGATCCGTTGAGCTACTATTAAAGCATCCTCAAAACTGCGCGCTAAACCGTTAGCTGCTTGCTGAATATCCAATTCCCGCAGAATCTTTTCAAATCGCTCTCTGTCTTCAGCAGTATCAATGGAATCCGGCGAAGTTCCCCAGATTTTTGTTTGTACGTCGGGGTGATTTTCCAGAGCTTTTTGTAAAGGAACCGCTAATTTCAGCGGCGTTTGGCCGCCAAACTGAATAATTATTCCCTCTGGATTTTCTGCTTCGATGATGTTGAGAACATCTTCTTTTGTTAGCGGTTCAAAATACAGGCGATCGCTCGTATCATAATCCGTCGAAACTGTCTCCGGATTCGAGTTGACCATAATTGTCTCAAAGCCGTCTTCTCCTAGGGAATAGGAAGCGTGACAGCAGCAGTAATCAAACTCAATTCCCTGTCCGATCCGGTTCGGCCCGCCACCTAAAATCATCACTTTTCGTTTGGTAGAAGGCAAAACTTCCGACTCCGGCGCGAGACTGTGGGCTACAGGCGAAACTTTCTTTTCTTCATCGCCCACTTCCCAAATTGCCGCTCCCGCTTCGTAGGTGGAATAATAATACGGTGTAAACGCTTCAAATTCAGCGGCACAAGTATCGACGGTTTTGTAAATCGGAATTATGCCTAACTGTTTGCGGTAAGCGCGGACTTGATCTTCCGATGTTTTGGTGGCGTAAGCAATTTGGCGATCGCTAAAACCTAACTGCTTTACTTCAAACATTGTCTCTTTTGTCAACTGTTCCAACCGCGTTCGTTTCAAGAACTTCTCCGTTTCCAGCAATTCCTGCATTTTATCCAAAAACCAAGGATCAATTCCTGTGAACTCGAAGATATCTTCCACCGGCATTCCCATCATCATCGCGTGGCGGACTGTAAAAATGCGATCGGGATTTGGCGTCCGCAATCCGGCGCGAATTTGTTCCAAACTAGGCAACTTTTCCGGTTTGTCGCAGCCGAAACCCGCGCGGCCAGTTTCTAATCCCCGCAGGGCTTTTTGGAAAGATTCGTTGAAGCTGCGCCCGATCGCCATTACCTCCCCAACAGACTTCATTTGCGTTGTCAGAGTCGGTTCGGAACCGGGGAACTTCTCAAAGGCAAATCGGGGAATCTTCGTCACCACGTAGTCAATTGTCGGCTCAAAAGACGCTGGAGTTTTCTTCGTAATATCGTTGGAAATTTCGTCTAAGCTGTAACCTACCGCTAATTTTGCCGCCATTTTTGCAATAGGGAAACCAGTTGCTTTCGAGGCCAAGGCGGAGGAACGGGAAACCCGAGGGTTCATTTCAATAACGATGAAATCTCCGTTGACTGGATTGACGGCAAATTGAATGTTGGAACCGCCGGTTTCAACTCCGATTTCCCGAATAATTTTCACCGAAGCATCCCGCAGGCGCTGATATTCTTTGTCTGTGAGAGTTTGCGCCGGGGCGACGGTGATAGAATCGCCGGTGTGGACGCCCATCGGGTCGAGATTCTCGATCGAACAAATAATCACCACATTATCTGCCAAATCTCGCATTACTTCGAGTTCGTACTCTTTCCAACCAATCAAAGATTGTTCGATCAAAATTTGCGATACTGGACTGGCATCAATCCCGCCTTGTGCCATTTCTTCAAACTCTTCTTGATTGTAAGAAATGCCGCCTCCCGTGCCGCCCATTGTAAAAGCAGGACGAATAATTAACGGATAACTGCCGATTTGGTGACCAATTGCTTTGGCTTCGTCGAGAGTGTTGGCAATTCCAGAAGGGCAAACGGCGACGCCAATTCGCGCCATCGCTTCCTTAAATAATAGCCTGTCTTCTGCCATTTCAATTGCTGGCAACTTAGCGCCAATTAACTCGACGTTATACTTTTCTAAAACGCCATTTTTAGCGACGGCAACTGCTAAATTTAGCGCGGTTTGACCGCCCATAGTCGGTAAAATTGCTTGAGGTCTTTCTTTAGCGATGATTTGTTCGAGGATGGCAGGCGTTAGAGGTTCGATGTAAATGCGATCGGCAGTTTCCGGATCGGTCATAATTGTTGCAGGGTTGGAATTCACCAACACTACTTCAAAGCCTTCTTCTCGCAAAGCTTTGCAAGCTTGTGTCCCTGAATAGTCAAATTCGCACGCTTGACCGATAACAATTGGGCCGGAACCAATCAGAAGAATTTTTTTTAAGTCTTGACGGCGGGGCATAGGTTCGTAATTGGTAATTGGACAACGTTGAGGATTAATTTGATATTTTGCATCAGTCTTAGAAACAGGCTTTCTAAGCTGTTCCCCCAAAAGCTTACTCAAAATAGTGCAAGTTTTGTTGTTAAGTTGAAATTGTGCACCATTATCAGCATTTTGGAAGCAGAACCTCGCAACTCCGGCTGACAGACACCCGCAGCCAACCAGAAATATTCATGAGAAAAGGGTGCAGTCGATCGGTAAATCAAGACTATTTTAAGTGTTCCAGTGAAATCGTGTTCTAAAATACACAATCCCTGTATTCCGCACGATTAATCATTGTAGAGACTTCGACCAAGGCGTGTCCTGACTGTGGGGAACGAGTAGAATTAACCGGGTTGGATGATGAAATTTCCCGTAGCTTCCGGGGTGGGACGCCATCGCCCTCTGAGGATGTGACAATCAGATATCCAGCCATGTAGCAGCGGCGATGGAGGACAAGGCAATGCCTTGTCCCTACCGTATTTCAGCCTATTTTTTAGGCTTTGCGCGATCGGCGAATGAGTACGCTTATCACTTGTCCCGGCTTTGCACCTCGCTGCGGCGGACTCCAATCCCCGACGGCGGCAAATCCCAGTCGGTACAAGGTGTAGATGGTTTCTAACACGGCGGCGCGGGAACCGACAACCGCGATCCGCACGACTTCCTGTTCGGATACTGCTGAGTCGTCATTTGGACGCGCGGAAAAGTTATCGTCAGGCACGAATTCCTGTGACATAATATGGTCTCCTGGTTTTTGGTTTTCTAGGAAAACCCAAAAACCCAGCCGCCCCGCACGGTAACACAGAGCAGGGCGGCTACAGAGAATGTTAAAATTCTCCATTAGCCTCCAGACTGGTTAGCTCAGTTTGGCGGTTAGCTGTCCATTGCTGTTGGTAGCAGCTTTGGGCAGTGCAACTAGATTTTTGAGCGACGCGGGCTGCTTTCTCTTCGAGCAAAGCAGCCTTAATTTCACAGCGTAGCCGCAGATGGGGGCCGCCGTCAATCGATTTTAGATTTTAGATTTTAGATTTTAGATTGGGGTTTTCCTGCAACAACTTTATCGATTTTAGATTTTAGATTTTAGATTTTAGATTGAGATTTTCCTGCAACAACTCTCCGGTTTCTCCCACTCTCCCCTTCTCCGGTCTCTCCGGTCTCTCCGGTCTCTCCCCCTCTCCGGTCTCTCCGGTCTCTCCCCCTCTCCGGTCTCCCCCTCTTCCACTCTCCCCTTCTCCCACTCTCCCTCTCTCCCTCAAGCCAACCTACTAGATGAGGGAATGCGCCGACGAAGAGGTAAAATATGGAATCGTTCCAAAAGCTTAAAATCAAAAATCCAAAATAAAGATATGCCTAGAACTCAAGTGCGAATATTCCGTGCACCTGCTGCTTGAGGGCAACCACATCAATTTTAGATTTTAGATTTTAGATTTTAGATTGTCCTCCAACAACTCTCTCCATCTCCTATGCCTAGAACTCCCAGCGAATATTCTGTGCACCTGCTGCTTGAGGGCGGCCACCGCGAAGAAGTGCGTTTCGCAACGCTGCAAGATTTTCAAAAATGGTACAGCAGTACCCTGGTGCCGAAACAAGATTCAAGAGAATTTCTTAACGTCCCGATCAAAAATATTCAAGGCGAATACATGGTAGTTCGGCCTACCAGCGTTCTCGCAATTCGCGTAGAACCGATATTTACTTCTAGCGTCGAACGATACGATGAATAAGGAAAATAATCAATTGAGTAGGAAAGATTGGAAATTGAGCAAGATTTTTCGCTATCAGCTATTGGCGATCGCCTGTTGCGTTTTGGCGATCGCTTTTTCGGTGCCCGCCGTTGCAGTTGCGCCGCTGCAACCAATTAGTCTAAATCAATTGCAAGCTGGCGAGTCGGACGATCTCGCCTTTGACTCTCAAATCTGGGGCGAAAATGGCAAATCGGGCGATCGGGAATTGCTGTTAAAGTCGATCGACAACAGCCTCCGCTATCTCGATACATCGGCCGCCTCCACTGCTTACAGCCGCTATCCAGTAGCAGGAGTTACGCGCGATAGAGTCCGCCGTTCCCTCGATAGATTCCGTCAATTAGTTGTCAGTTCCACAACCCCATCACAACTTCAGGAATCTGTCAAGCGCGAATTTGTATTTTACAAATCCACGGGCAAAGACGGCAAAGGAACAGTTGCATTTACAGGTTATTTCGAGCCGACTTACGCAGCATCTCGCACGCCTAATTCCGAATACCGTTATCCCCTGTACCGGATGCCGCCGAACATGGCATCTTGGCCGAAACCTCACCCGACAAGATTGCAATTAGAAGGCGAAGATGCTTTGCAGGCAAGTAAAGGATTGCTGCGAGGATTAGAATTAGTTTGGTTGCGCGATCGATTCCAAGCATTTCTCGTTCACGTCCAAGGTTCTGCGAGATTGCAGCTAACAGATGGTAGCGTCATGACAGTCGGTTTTGCAGGCAAAAACAGTCACAGTTATACAGGAGTTGGACGAGAATTAGTTAAAGACGGAAAGTTTACTTTAGAACAGTTAAATTTGCCGAAACTAATGGAATATTTCACCAACTTTCCCGCAGATATGAACAAGTATTTGCCGAAAAATGAAAGCTTTGTATTCTTCCGGGATACTAATGGAGTTCCAGCCACAGGCAGCATTGGAGTGCCAGTAACTGCCGAAAGGTCGATCGCCACCGATAAAGCCTTAATGCCCCCCGGCGCACTAGCATTAATTACTACGAAACTTCCCTATCCGAATGCGGCGGGAGAACTCGAACAAAATGCCGTGAATCGGTACGTTTTGGATCAAGATACCGGCGGTGCAATCAAAGGTGCGGGGAGAGTTGACGTATTTATGGGAACCGGGAATTTAGCGGGCAGTCGCGCCGGTTATATCAACTCAACTGGAGAACTGTATTATCCGCTTTTAAAGTAGATTAATTCTACTTCATGTGATTGTTCGCTGTGCGTCGCAATCCCGGACACGGCAGTGCCGTGTCCCTACAGATATCGCGGACAATCTATAGCAATCCTAAATCATTATCAAGACTATGATACAATTATATGCAATACTTGATTGTGACAATAAAAAATGAATAACTTACAACTGC